>JAYPDB010000065.1:0-11416 GCA_038125045.1 Bacteroidota bacterium | reverse complement strand
ACTGCTACAATCGCGAGAAAAAGTCCTAACATGACGGGTTCACTTGGTATGATAGAAGTGAGCATCATCGCAGCACCACCCCATACCCATACCACGCCCGCCCAGGCATGGGTTGCAGTCCAAACGTCTTCACTTTCCAATGTCCAGGGCGTTCGTATTCCCATAAAGTAATTGGGCTTTACCGTTTTCATGGCCTGTCCAAGTAGTAAGAATAAAAGTCCTGTAGCGGCAAAGATGATCTGGGTGATGTTCCAATCGTAACCCAGACTTCGCCCCATTATCACCCCATAGAGCATCACCATAAACATGCTGGTGGCGATTCGAATAATTCGGAGCGACTTCTGTTTGTTTTCAATCTGATTTTTAGGATCGATTGCTGGGACTATCAATAAAAAGAAATACAACCCCAAAGCCAACAGTGGCATCAAAAAGGCATTAATCCATTTGGGACCCCAGTCATCGGCCTCGCCTTTCATGTTGAAATGAATGGGAAGTTGATCGGGTAGCAAATCCCAAACACTCCAAGATACCAGGAAGGGTAGGAGCAATAGGACCGGAATATACCACTCCTTTTGGAGCAAAGATGAAATGCTGGGTTTGGATGTATTCATCGTCTAGAGTTTAGATGGTAGGTTTATTCAGTGCCTGCTGCAACCCCAATAACACCGCAGGCTACTCGCGGTCCTGCCGCACCGGAAGGTTGAGAAGTCAAGTCATCTTCGCCATTGTGTACGATCACTCCTCTACCTAAAATCATGTTGATATTAATGGCGGCATCGACATAATCAATAGTTGCCATGCCATCGGAATCCGCTACAATATTTCCCATATCTCCCATATGTCTCATGGCATCAGTGGGGCCTGCATGATCCATTTCATCCGGGTTGAAGTGGCCACCTGCTAATGTTCCATTGGCAGCGGTGCAATCTCCATATTGATGAATGTGAAAGCCTTTGTTTCCTTCACTAAGTCCTGCGATTTCTGCAGTTACTCGAACTCCTTCATCCACTTTGCTGAAGTGGACTGTTCCTGTGGCTTCATATCCTTCCGTTGCGTTGAGGATGGCGACGGCATGGGTGTACTCGGGCCCCTCCATTTCGCGTTCAATTTCAATGGTCTCTGTTTGCATGCACCCTGTAACAGCAATGCTCAACATGGCCATAAGAAGGAGACTTGAATTCTTGGTCGTAAAATTTTTCATGATTATTGTGATGTTGTTTATTGATGATTAGTGTTTTGATACATTTAGCTTTAATTCATGTAACCGTTCTAAAGCGTCCACCATTTCTTTATGAACTGCAGGTTTAGAAAGAGATAACTGATGCCATTTTAAATCATTTTTTTTCTTCTTCCTCATTCGTACCCACTCTTTAAACCCATATAAACTTAGGAAGCTGCTAGCCAGGTAGATCCAAATCCAAACAGCTTCGATGTCTATCAGCCATAACAAAACAGATACCACAAGCATCGAAAAAGGGAATAGGAACACACTTAATAAAAACTTGATGGAGGCATCAAAGGCATGATCCTTTATCGTATGAGTAACGAGTTTTTCAATGGGGATATAGGCCAGTCTAAAGTTCAGATAGCCCAAAAGGATAATAGGGAAGAGGAGGACTTTTTTCCACAAAGGCGTAATTTGACCGGTGGTCCATTCCTTTAAATAGCTGAGATCGATGTCCTCTTTTTCTGAGTGTTCGATGAGTTTTTCAGCAGCAATATACTCTTCCTCTGTGGCTAATTCGTCTAATTTTTTCCCTAAAACTCGTGTTTTTTCGGGTTGAACCAAATGCCCCCGATCATCGGCTATCTCATCGAGGACCACCCGATGAGCAAAGTATTGCTGTGCATTTTGTACATGCATGGTGCAAGATTTCATCACCTTTGCGACGTCATTTTTCAATACATTAGCCGCTTTTCGCTCATCCTCGTTATAGAGCTCTTGATATTGTTTCATGGGGATGGGATCTCCATACACCACGGTTACATCATTACGTGATTCTCGATGACGCGTGTAATTAACACCTACGGGAATTACCTGTAGGTTTAAGTTCCAATCGTTGGCGATTTCGGCATCAAAAGCAATACGAGTGAATCCCTTACTCAAAGGCCGAATTCTTCTGTTTAAATTGTGATTAGCTTCTGCAAATACCAAGACGGCATATTTTTTTTCCAGCATGCGAATACACCGCTCAAAAATGGCATTATTTTTAGTCACAGAACTCATGCCATCACGTACCCTATAGACGGGTAACATATTTAAGTTTTCTAGGAACCAACGCATAAATGCGGTGCTAAAAGCCTGTGCTCGGGTCAAGAAAAAGGTGTATTTCCAGTTCGTACTTACCACCAACAGAGCATCCATAAAAGAATTCTGGTGGTTAGGGATAAACATCACCGGAGTATTTTTCGGGATTTTTTCTCGGCCGACCGACCGGATGCGTCTGTAAAAGAAAATGAGCCCGTACTTAGATACAATTACTCGGAAAAATTGATAAAACAGATAGTGTTTACGCATAATTAGAAGGAGTTTGAAATCGTGGGGCGATTTTGGTCCAGTACGCGACCATCCCAAAACCTGCAACTATATGCCAAATACCCCACCAAGCGGCTATTAAGGCCATACCGCCAAGAGCATTAAAAAAGGTGAAAATGAGAAGAAGTCCAAGCCCTGAGTTTTGAATCCCCGTCTCTATGGCAAGTGACCGGCAGTCGGGATCGGCCAATCCAAAAAGTTTGCCCCAGGTAAAACCACCTGCAAGAGCAAGTAAATTATGTAGGAACACTAAACCGATCACCAGATGAACGTAAGACAAGAAATGTTCCAGATTCATGCTAAAAGCAACCACTATAAAGCCGCCAAAGAAAAGAATTCCAAATCGTTTAATCCAGTGGGTCCATTTCAAAGCCAATTCTGGCTTGTAATGACGTACCAACATTCCCAGTATAAGAGGAATGCCTAATATAAGTCCTACGATTTGAAACACTTGATAAACATCTACTCGTATGGTTTGAAGTATTTCAGCGGTCGGTGGGTAGAGTCCCGCCCAAAAGGTGAAATTTAAAGGGGTAGCGACAATGGCAAGTAGCGTTGCTATTGCAGTTAAGCTCACTGATAAGGCGGTATTCCCACCGGCTAATTGTGAGAAGAAATTGGAAATATTTCCTCCTGGGCAGGCGGCAACCATGATCATGCCTAAGGCAAAACTGGGATGAGGGTTCAGAAACCAAACAACCGCAAAAGTGATGGCAGGGAGGAACAAAAATTGTGAAATGAACCCAGCAATTACACCCTTAGGCTCTCTAAATATTGCTTTAAAATGGTCGATCTGAAGCTCTAAAGCTACCCCGAACATGATAACAGCTAAGGAAACGTTCATGACCATTAGGCCTCCGCCTCCCAGATTTAACTGGAGTGCATCAATACTTTCATTCATGCGTGAAAAGTAGTGAATTCACCAATAAGCCGCATCATTTAACCTTAGGCAGAAGGCTGGCTTGCATAGGGGTGTAGACTAAGTCCCCTTTGTAGGATTTCATCCGGTGAGAGATGGACAACTGCATGCTTGAAGAGTAAGGCACCAGTTTGGGCAATCATAGCCCCGTTATCGGTGCAAAAAGCCATAGAAGGAGAATGGATGGTAACCGATTTCCTTGCGCTAAGCTGGTTAATTTTTTCCCTCAGCATACGGTTTGCCGATACTCCTCCAGCTATGACGGCATGAGATATATTGTGTTCCTCCATAGCCCGTTCCAATTTAATAACCAACACCTCCGTAATCGCTTCACTCACACTGGCACAAATATCGGGCAGATCTTTTTGAATGGTTTCGGAAGCTTGGTCTTGTAGGTAATAAAGTACACTGGTTTTGAGCCCAGAAAAACTAAAATCAACACCTTCATGAACCAATCCCTGTGGAAATTTTTTAAAGTTTGGATCCCCCGTTTGAGCTAATGCATCAATTTTTGGTCCAGCCGGATAGGCTAAACCAAGGATTTTCCCAATTTTATCAAAAGCTTCACCGGCGGCATCATCTCTTGTTTTCCCAATTATGTGATGTTCAAAGGGAGCGGTTACTTTGGTAAGTTGGGTATGCCCTCCTGAAACCGTAAGTGCGATGAAGGGATATGTGAGTTCATGTTCTATGGCATTGGCATAGATGTGGGCATGCATATGGTTCACTCCAAGAAGGGGAATCCCATAGTTCAGTGCAAGTCCTTTAGCAAAGCTCAGACCTACCAATAGTGAACCCATTAAGCCCGGACCTTGAGTTACGGCAATTCCATCGATATCCTCTATGGGGATTTGAGCTTCTGAAAGTGCTTGATCGACGGTTTGGCTGATGCTTTGATGGTGGGCTCGGGACGCTAGTTCGGGAACCACTCCCCCAAACTGTATATGGACGGATTGTGAGGCAATGACATTGGACAAAACCCCCGCCTCGGTCAAGACCGAAGCGGCGGTATCGTCACAGGAAGATTCAATGCCAAGGATGTTCAAAGCACCCTTATTTATCTTTGTCGTCTTCGTCGACAACTTCGAAGTCGGCATCTACGGCGTCATTGTCTTCACCGTCGGAAGAACCCTGACCTTCGCCACCAGCTGCTCCTTCGGCGCCTTGCGCTCCAGCTGCTTCAGCTTCGGCTTGAGATGCAGCATATATTTCTTGAGATGCTCCTGCCCAAGCGGTATTTACCGCTTCCATTGCAGCATCGATCTCATCTAAATTTTCGGCTTTGTGAACTTCTTCTAACTTAGCCACAGCATCTTCAATGGCTGTTTTGTTGTCTTCCGAAATTTTGTCACCGTATTCATCCAACTGCTTTTTAGTAGAGAAGATTAGCCCATCGGCTTGATTCATTTTCTCCACTTTCTCACGGATTTTTTTGTCCTCTTCTTCGTGATCCTTAGCAGCTTGTTTCATTTTTTCGATTTCCTCATCGGATAATCCAGAAGAGGATTCGATACGGATGCTTTGTTCTTTTCCTGTGCCCTTGTCTTTCGCGGTGATGTTTAGAACACCGTTGGCATCTAAATCGAAGGTTACCTCAATCTGTGGCATGCCTCGAGGAGCAGGTGGAATTCCATCTAGGTGAAAACGACCAAGCGTACGGTTGGCCGCTGCTTGTGCACGTTCACCCTGAAGTACATGAATTTCAACACTGCTCTGATTGTCGGCAGCTGTAGAGAATACCTGAGACTTGGATGTAGGAATGGTGCTGTTAGACTCAATCAATGGCGTCATAACCCCACCTAAGGTTTCAATCCCTAGGGTTAATGGCGTTACATCCAATAAAACCACATCGTCTACTTCACCGGTGAGTACACCACCTTGAATGGCGGCACCCACGGCAACCACCTCATCAGGGTTTACGCCTTTACTTGGGTCCTTACCAAAAAACTCTTTAACCGCTTCTTGAATCCGTGGAATTCGGGTTGAACCACCCACGAGAATTACTTGGTCAATATCATTTTTGCTTAAACCAGCATCTTTAAGAGCTTTTTCACAAGGTTGAATGGAGCGTTTCACTAAATCGTCTACCAATTGTTCAAACTTGGCACGGCTTAGATCGATGTTGATATGCTTAGGACCTTCTTGAGTGGCCGTAATAAAGGGAAGATTGATGGTTGTTTTTTGTGAACTAGAGAGTTCAATTTTGGCTTTTTCAGCGGCATCTTTCAATCGTTGCATCGCCATAGCGTCGTTGCGTAAATCAACACCGTCGGTATTTTTGAACTCATCGGCAAGGAAATCGATGATGCGTTGATCAAAGTCATCCCCACCTAAGTGCGTGTCCCCGTTGGTGGATTTTACTTCAAATACACCATCTCCTAGGTCGAGGATGGAGATATCAAAGGTACCGCCCCCAAGATCATAAACGGCGATCGTTTGATCCGTATCTTTTTTGTCCAGCCCATAGGCCAATGCGGCGGCGGTTGGTTCGTTGATGATTCGCTTAACTTCAAGTCCAGCAATTTTACCTGCTTCCTGGGTAGCTTTACGCTGGGCATCATTAAAGTAAGCCGGTACAGTGATTACAGCTTCGGTTACCTTTTCACCAAGATATTCTTCGGCAGTTTGCTTCATTTTTTGAAGCACCATGGCAGATATTTCTTGAGGAGCATATTTGCGGTCATCAATTTCTACTCGTGCCGTATTGTCATCTCCCTTGACCACTTTATAGGCAACCTGCTTGGTTTCACCTGCAACCTCGTTGTACATTCGCCCCATGAATCGTTTTACAGAGGCGATAGTTTTATCTGGGTTGGTGATGGCTTGACGCTTAGCAGGTGCTCCTACCATACGTTCTCCATCTTTACTGAAGGCTACTACCGATGGAGTGGTACGTCCACCTTCCGCATTTTGAATGACTACGGGCTCATTACCTTCCATTACGGAAACACATGAATTCGTAGTACCTAAATCTATTCCAATTATTTTTCCCATTATCGTATCTATTTTCTATTTCGTTTTAATTACACTCGTTTTTTTTATCCCTTTTATTGAACCGGGATATGTGTTGCCTGTTCATCTTCATGATGTAATGGAAGCTGAACAGTTAATACACCATTGCGAAAGGTTGCGTTGATTTTGGTTGCATCGCTTCCTTCAGGTAGAGCAAAAGAGCGCATAAACGCACCAGATTTTCGCTCTTGTCGTTTGAAATCTTCACCTTCTTGGAGGGCGATTTCGCGATCCCCACGTATGGTGAGTACATCTTGTTTTCGCGTAATAGCAATTTCTTTTTTTGTAAGCCCAGGTAAATCCATAACGATGCTGTAGGTTGAATCAGAGATCACAATATCTGCTTCTGGTCTAAAATCTTTTGCATGACTATGCTTGGGCACTACTCTGTCGACAAAATCATAAAGCTCTTGTCCAATTTTGTGAACGTGCTTTTCAATTTCTTCTCCTAATTCGTGTAAGTCGGCTTTGGTTTTCATGGCAATAGGTGTTTGTTATATCCTCCATATTGCAATGACCGTACCAAATCGTAACCCTATCAGATTGTCTGCCTAATTGACCGACGAAATGACAGAACATACATAAGTAGTGTGCTAGGATACGCTAAGCGTGTTTAAGTGCGTCCAAAAATCGGGATAAGAAACAGCGGCAGCTTCTGCATCATGAATGATAGAATAATCTAAACCACGGAGAGAAGCCACGGCTGAAGCCATAGCTATTCGGTGATCATGGAAGCTTTCGAAACTCGCACTTTTGAAGCTTAAATCAGTATTTCCCACGATTTCTAAACCATCTGGAAGTTCTTTGTATTGGGCACCAATGGCGTTTAGTAACTTAGCTATGGCCATGATCCGATCGGTCTCTTTGTGACGTAATTCTTCCGCACCTGTAATCCGTGAAGTACCCTCTGCAAAAGCCATGGCTACCGCTAAAATGGGAAGTTCATCGATGGTGTTTGGGATCCATTCAACCGGAATATCAAAACCTTTAAGAGAGGAAGATCTCACGGTTAAAGAACCCACCGGTTCTGCAAAAGGTGCAGGATCGGTGTCAATGCTAATATCAGCCCCCATTTCTTTTAGTATGTTCAAAGAAGCGATACGAGTGGGATTTAGACCTACGTTGGGGAGTTGAATTTCAGAATCAGGAACAATAGATCCGGCCACCAACCAAAAAGCGGCGGCGGAGTAATCTCCTGGAATGCGATAATTTTGAGCGGGTATGTGTACATGTTTAGATGCTTCAATGACCCGTTCACCATCTGATTCACTCACCGGAAGGTTAAGAAGTCGCTCAGTATGATCTCGACTTGGAATACTTTCGATCACACGAGTGGGTTCTTCACCAAATAATCCGGCAAGTAGGATGCATGACTTAAGTTGAGCGCTTGGGATGGGTAGTCGAAAATCTATAGGGACTAAGGGGTCTTCTCGAGTAATAAACAGGGGTGCATAGGCACCGTTTCTGGCAAGAATATGGGCTCCCATTTTTTCCAGTGGCGTTATGATCCGAGTCATTGTACGACTGCTTAAACTAGGATCTCCAACAAGGGTGACGGGTACTCCGGCACCTACCAATACCCCTGAAAGTAAACGCATCGCAGTACCTGAATTTCCACAATCCAGTTCCTGGGTTTCGGTATGGATGCCATTACGGCCCACCCCATGTATCCGAACTTGGTCTCCATTACGTTGAACCTGCGCCCCTAAGCTGGCAACACAGGATAACGTGCTTTGTGGATCTTGAGCGGGAGAATAATTTTCTATGGTAGAAACGCCCTCATGCAGTAGTGAAAAAATTGCAGCACGCTGGGCTATGGATTTGTCAGGTGCTAACTCAATGGTTCCTATGAGTTGTTTGGCAGGGGATACCTGTTGTTGAGACATAGTTAAAAATTACGCTGTTCGATGAGTGATGAGGCTTTGGTTGCCGTTGGGGTTCCTGGGTAGCGGTCAGTGATTTCATTAAGCATACCCGCTGCTTCCCCCGTATTACCCAGTTGTAAATGAATCTGAGCAGCTTCGAAGAGTGCAGCAGCTACCCAAGTATCAAAAGCTTCAAAGAGTACCTTAACTTTGGCATACTCTTCAAGTGCTTGGTCTAGGTTATTTTCGGTAAAGGCTAGCTTTGCTAACAGATATTGAGCTTCAGCTCCTAGCTCGGTTGTATTACGGTCGGCAATAGGAAAGAGTAAATTTCTGGATTCTTCCAGTTTATTTTCCTCCAAAGCTACTTTGGCTAATCCCAGTTGGGCGCTCGCGTTGTTGGGATTCCTTTGAAGTGCTCGTTCGAACTCATTTCTGGATATCTCATACTGGGCTTGGGCTAAACTGGCGTTCCCCATACCCACATAGGCTTCCTGTTCGAAGCGAGTGCTTTCTCGTAGCAGCCGCTGATAGTATTCGTGAGAAGCTTCATAGGCCCCTTCTTCGTACGTTATAATTCCTAACGATGTGAGCGCATTGGGGAGTTGATTGGAATTTGGGTATTCGTTCAGAATTTGTAGGTAGGCCTCTTTAGCCCGGTTCACTTCACCCAATTGTTTGTATGATTCTCCAAGGTTTACATAGGCTTGAGGGGCTAGGGCCTCTGAATTAGTGACCCGAAGGTACTGCCTGAATTCTCGAACAGCTCCGGCATAGTCGCCACTTTGGAAGGTATTTTCTGCTTGCCGGTATCGGAGTCTGTCGGCGGTACTACTTTGAGGATTATCTCCAAGAAAGTTTTCGAGAATAACGGAGGAGCTGTCGGTTCGTCCCGAAGACAATTGAGCATATTGAATACCGTTAATGGCTTGGATAATGTATGAGCTTCTGGGGTATCGATCCAAAACTCTTTGATAGGCTTCAACCGCTAAATCATAGGCTCCGGCATTATAATGAGCATCGCCAATATTGTATTGTGACCGAGCCGCCCACTCGGTTCCTGGATAGCGATTGATCACGGTTTCAAATTCTTCTATGGCTTGTTCATAATTACCAGTGGTCATGTAAATGTAGGCCACATTGTACTGCGCTTGTTCTCGGAGTCTACTGAATGGATAGATTCTGAGTAATCTCCTGAACGTACTAACGGCTTCGAAGGTGCGATTGGCCCGGTAATAACTGTTGGCCACCTGAAACATCGCGTAGTCTCCACCTGGTTCGGCACCAATAGCCTTATTATAAAATTCTAAGGATTTGCGATATTGACCTAAGGCATAATAGGCATCCCCAATTCTCAACTGCGTGTCGGTGTCGTAGGGAAAGAGGGCAATAGGCGGTGCCTCATATTCCGCCAAAAAAGACTCTAAGGGACCAACGGCTTGTTCAAATTCACCTTGCATGAAATAACACCAACCCAGAGAATAAAGGGCGGCTCCCATCATTTCGTATTTTGGAAAATGGTCGCTGAACGTTTTAAATCTTTGTGCAGCGGGTCCGAATTGGTTGAGTTTGTAATAGCTATCGGCGCTCCAAAATAAGGCCTCTGCCCCCAATTCTGTTTTTGGGGATTCGGCATAAACCTGTTCAAATAGGGGCTGAGCTTGCTCAAAGGCTTGGTTTCTGTGAAGAATCCACGCTTTTTGAAAGAGGGCTTGGCGTCGCAGATAAGGATCGACATTGCCTACTTTTTCGGCTTCTTCAAAGGCAGTTATCGCGGAGCTATACTCATTATTAGCATAAAAAATTTCTCCTAAGAGCGTGTATATTTTAGCGGCATCTTGAAGTTCTTGCTGTTGCCGAACAAGCTGTAAAAGAATGGTAATGGCTCCATCATAATCCCCCGCTTCAAAAGCTGATAACCCCCATTCATAGTAGGCTTCTTCCACCCAAAGTCCATCCTTAAATCGGGTGCCAAACTCCTCAAAGGTATTCATTGCACGCTGGAAATTTCCAGAGAGTTTATGATTCACCGCTTCATAGTAAAGTGCCTTACGGGATCGAATATCATCACCTACCACCGCCTTTTCAAATTCTTGTGCTGCCCAATGATAAATTCCTTGTCGATGGTACAGCCAGCCTAGCCCATAATGTGAGGGAGCTTCTTTTTCGGTGCCTTTTGTGAGGTTGAGGTAGCGTAGGTAATCTTTAATGGCTTCATCATAATTTCCTAGAAAATTATGCGCCTCAGCCATCAGGAATAAAGCTTTGATAATGGAAGCTTCATCCAGAAAAATCATTTGAGCATCCAACGCTTCAATGGCCTCGTCGTAGCGACCTTGTTGATAATAGGATTCTCCAAGAGCGGTACCAACGCCTCTGGTAACCGGGTCGTTAGGGTAGCGTTCTTTGAGTAATTCAAAGGCTAAAGAGGTGGAGTCGTAACGATTTTCACTAAGGTACAAACGCCCTCTTGCATACAGAGCTTTTGCAGCCCATTCTGATTCGGGATGTAGGTTGGCCAGCTCCAGAAATTGAGCCCTTGAAGCCAATGCATTTCCAGCCTCGGCTAATGACTCGGCCCTCCAATACAAAACCTGAGCAGCCAAATCGTCTTCTAGGCCCGAAGCATAGGCTTGATGATAGTATTCTGCCGCTTGCATGTATAGGCTTTGCTTTGCGAAATATTCACCAAGTTCAATGAGCAGTCTTCCCGATTCTGCGATGCCTGGGTAACGAGTTATAAATGCTTCGAAGAGAGGAACCACTAGAGTAGAGTCAAGGCCGGATTGAATGCGTACACGGTAGTAATCCATTTCAATCTGATCAACCTCGGATACCGTCACATGCTTTTGAACGGCTTCTAACTGTGACAATGCTTGCTGCCATTCACCATTATGGTACAATCTCTTGGCTGCAACCAATGCTGATTCTTCGTCCAAATGTAGGTGCTGAGCTAGGGTAGAGGAAGCTAGTGCGATGCTTAGTAAAAGACCTACCGTTAAAAAACTTCGCAATCTTGGCATCGTAAAAAATCTAGTCGAGGGCTTAGAGATCAAGTAAACGGATGAGTTCATTGGCTCGTTC
>JAYPDB010000064.1:0-11460 GCA_038125045.1 Bacteroidota bacterium | reverse complement strand
AGCATATATAAAACCGGAACATGCTGCAGAAAGATCAAAAGCAAAAGCGTTTTTAGCTCCTATTGCATCCTGTACCAAGCAAGCGGTAGATGGGAAAATATAATCAGGAGTAACAGTAGCAACAATGATGAGATCTACCTCCTCGGGTTGAACACCTGCTTCACTCAAAGCTTCTCTAGCGGCTTCTGCCGCCATATAAGAAGTTGCTTTTTCAGGGTCTTTTAGAATTCTTCTTTCTTTAATTCCCGTTCTGGTTCGAATCCACTCATCATTGGTGTCGACCATTTTTTCCAAATCAAAGTTGGTAAGTTTATCCTCTGGCAGAAAATGTCCTACCGCTGTAATTGTAGCTCTAATGGATTCCATTCTAAAGGTCTTTAATTTAGTGAAGCAATGATCTTTTCATTCATGGAGTGTTCGATACAGTCTAAAGCAACTTGAATCATATTTTTTACCGCCAGTGGAGAACTCCCACCATGACCAACAATACTAATACCATTCACTCCTAAAAATGGTAAACCACCCACTCGCTCGTAATCGAAAGGTGATAGTGATTCGGAAAGAATTTCTTGTACAAGAAGCAGTTGCTCAGGGGGCAACTGTTTGTCTTGCATTGTCTTCTGTACCAATACGGCCAATATTTCGGGTATGGACTCGCCTAACTTCAGGATGACATTACCCACAAAGCCGTCCGTTACATAGATGTCGGCTTTGGGAATAAGCAAATCACGACCTTCAACATTACCTATAAAATTAGGTACCACTTTTAAACACTGATAGATTTCTTTGTGAAGTTCGGTACCCTTACCCTCTTCCTCCCCTACATTAATTAAGCCTACTTTGGGTTGATGTATACCCATAATTTCTTGAGCATAGACTTGTCCCATAAGAGCAAATTGACGAGCCATTTCGGGTTTAATTTCCAGATTCGCGCCAGCATCAATAATAAGACGAAAACCTTGCAAAGAAGGATAATAGGTGGCTACAGTAGGACGTGATACTCCCTCCAATTTACCCAATATGAACATAGAGGCTGCCATAAGAGCCCCAGTATTACCTGCACTGACAAATGCATCGCACTTGCCATTTTTGTGCAAGGATAAACCAACAGCTATGGAAGAATTTGGCTTTTGCTTTAATGCTGTAGAAGGAGAATCATGCATAGATACGATATCAGGTGCATCAATCACCTTAATACGATCTGTGTCGATCTCATGCTTTTGGAGTTCCTCTTGCACCTGTTTTTTTGGACCTACCAACATAATTTGCAACTCTGGATGTTGTTCCAAAGCCATTTTGGAGCCTACAACAGGATTTTGAGGATAAAAATCTCCACCAGCCGCATCTACAGCTATAATCATCTGACTAAGTTTAGTTATTTATACTAAGTACTTGTCTTCCTCTATAATATCCACACTCTGGGCAAGCATGATGGTATTTATGAAAAGCACCACAGTTCGAGCACTTAGCCAATGTAGTTTCAGAAATAGCATGGTGCGCTCTTCTTTTATCGCGTCTAGCCTTGGAGATTTTTCGCTTAGGATGTGCCATTCTAGTAAGTTCTAATAATTAGTTTTTTAATTTTTTGAGTGCGTCCCATCTTGGATCAACATCTTCCTCTTCGTCAGATGATGCACCAAAATGTTGCTCATACACTTCCGTTATGTTTCCGTTTTCATCAAGAAAACGAGGATGTATACGTTTATATGGCAATGAAAGTAGTATCATATCTCTAACATCCTGATCCAACTCAAGCACCTGTTGATGCCTATCTAAACGCTTAATAGAAGCATTTAAATCGACGTCTTCTTCCATTAGCCCTTCTTTGTAGATGACATCAACCTGACGATTAATCTCGAATGGAAAAGAATCCATCGAACGATCACAAATCAATTCAACTACGGCTACTACATCCGCTTTTATATGAATCATATGCTGGCTTCGGTCAATCATCAAATGAAGAGTACCTTCGATAACGGTTACATCTTCCACTTCCAAAAACTCAGAAGGAATTGGAAGTTCGCGTGTGCTTTTACCATCAGGTATTTCAAAGATATTTAACTTCAACATAGCCAAAACGTATCAATCCTTGAAAGATACGGATAATAGAACTTGTGTACAATCAATTAAAAAGACCGTACAATCTTTGTTCTACTAATTCAATTATTCGCCCTAAATCCTCTTTATCATTTACAAAATCGATATCATCGGTGTCTATGATAAGCTTTTCATGAGGATATCGGTCGATCCAATCCTCATAGAGATTGTTCAACCGTTCGAGATAGTCAATGCGAATTGAATTTTCGTAGTCTCGTCCCCTTTGCTGAATTTGCCTAACCAGTGTAGGAACCTGAGCGCGAAGATAGATGAGAAGATCTGGTGGCCTAAGATAGTAACTCATCTCATTGAATAGGGATTCATAGTTGCCAAAATCACGATCACTCATCAAGCTCATTTGGTGCAGATTTTTTGCAAAGATCTCAACATCCTCATAGATGGTTCTATCTTGAATCAGGCTAACCTGTTGTCCTAGCATATCTTTTTGATGACGAAAACGACTGGACAGAAAATAGATTTGAAGATTGAAACTCCATCTCAGCATGTCTTCATAAAAATCTGCCAAATAAGGGTTGTCATCTACAGATTCATAGAATGGCTTCCAATTAAAATGCTGCGCTAATAATCCCGTAAGTGAAGACTTACCGGCGCCTATATTTCCTGCTACTGCTATGTATTGATTTTTTTTTGAGTCGGTCACAATTCTAGTAGTTTATTTTCCCAATAGACGATACATAGCTTTTTTATAGTCTTCAACCCCTGGTTGATTAAAAGGGTTAACTCCCAAACTATACACAAAAACGCCTGTCAACATCTCATAGAAGTATATAAGCCCCCCTAAACTTCGCTCATCAAGTCTTGGAATCTGTACCGTCACAATAGGTACTTGTCCCTCACAATGTGCTTCAATAGTGCCTAATCGGGCTTTGGTATTTATGGTGTGAAACGACTCCCCATCCAAGTAGTCTAAGCCATCACCAAAATGTTCACCCGCAGGTACTTGGAAGTCACTAGTAGGCTCTTTGACCACCAAAAAAGTTTCTAATAGCGAGCGTTTACCGTCCTGTATAAATTGTCCTAAGCTATGTAAGTCAGTAGAAAAGGCCGCAACTGTTGGAAAGATTCCCTTACCATCTTTTCCCTCACTTTCTCCTAATAATTGCTGAATCCACCCACCAAAAGAGGTTAATTCGGGCTCAAAGGATGAAAATACATCGATGGTTATACCCTTGGCATGAAGGGCATTTCTAAGTGCTGCGTACTCTAAAATATCTTCAGAATCCTCTTCAAGATATTCATAGGTTTCACAGGCTCCATTAAACAGGTTAAGAATATCTACACCTGCCACAGCAATGGGCAATAGTCCAACAGGTGTTAAGACAGAAAATCTTCCTCCAACATCCGACGGAATGATAAATTTTCTGTACCCCTTTTCTTCGATTACTGAATTTAACACACCACCTTCCTCACTTGTAGTACAAATGATTCGCGAGGAAGCGTCATCAAATCGAGCTTCAACGAAATTTCTCAAGACTCTAAATGAAAGAGCTGTTTCTAAGGTAGAACCAGACTTTGATATAACATTCAGATAGACGCTCTTAGCAGAGCCATCGGCGTTTGGCTGGCTTAAATAGTTAATCAAGGATTGGAGATAGGCGCCCCCCATATGGTGACCGGCATAGACTACTTCTGGCCCTGTACCGTCAAATTCGGATTTCAGCGCATCGATTACTGCTTTTGCCCCTAAATATGAACCCCCAATACCACATACAATAAAAACGTCCGCTTTCGATCTAATATCCGAAGCGAGTGTATGAATCTCGGAAATCAACCCAAGATTTGGATTGGCCAATAAATCTCTCCACCCCAACCATTCAGATCCCGGTCCTGTACCTTCTCTGAGTTCTTCTAAGCCGGTAAATGCATGTGTTCTGGCATGAATATATTCATCATCTGAAATAAACTTCCGGGCTCTGCTAATATCTAGTGTTATCATGATTTACCTCAACACATGGGCTAATTCAACCAAACCATAGTCCAGACCCTTCTTCTTGGAAACAGCAACCCGTAATGGAGTAATTTTTAGGGCATTATTTACAACCCCAACCATCACTTCGTTATGTCCTTCCATGAGAATTTTAATCGCCGATGCACCCAAACGACTTGCTAACACACGGTCTCTAGCCGATGGGGCCCCACCACGCTGCACATGCCCAAGAATACACACTCTAAGATCATACTTTGCAAAATCATCCTTGATGTTCTCGGCCAGTTTCAAGGCTCCTCCCGTTTCATCCCCTTCTGCAACCACCACCAATGAGGACCTCTTTTGTTCTTTAAGCATATCTTTTAGCTGGCTTTTGATCTCGCTTATGGAAGTTAATTCCTCAGGTAACAACGAGAGTTCAGCTCCCACTGCGATACCTGTTTCCAATGCAATGAAACCGGCATCTCTACCCATTACTTCCACTAAGAACATTCGTTCATGAGCATCTGCCGTATCTCGAATTTTATCTATGGCTTCAATTGCTGTATTCAAGGCCGTGTCATACCCAATGGTTTCATCGGTGCCAATGATATCATTATCAATTGTAGCGGGAATCCCTACCACCTTTATTCCGTGTTCTTTGCTCAATAAATTAGCTCCAGTGAAGGTACCATCCCCTCCAATAACTACTAGGGCATCAATACCTTTATCTCTAAGATTTTGGGCCGCCTGTGCACGACCTTCTTCGGTACGAAAATCTTGTGAGCGAGCAGATTTTAAAATGGTTCCACCGCGTTGAATAATATTGGAGACTTTCTCCGAGTCCAATTCTAAAAACTTATTCTCTATAAGTCCTTGGTATCCCCGATAGATACCCCATACCTGTAATTCATATTTATTGGCCGAGCGCACAACCGCACGTAGGGCAGCATTCATACCTGGTGAATCCCCCCCACTCGTCATAACTGCAATAGATGATATCTCAGAATTCATTATTTTGATGGATTACTTCTTATGAGTAGTTGGTTTGAGTGAAAAAACGTTGTACCTCAATTTTTTAATGTCATTATCAGTACCTTTGAGGCATCTAAGTTTACAAAAAAATGTTCACTTTTGGGCTATCTATCTTAAACTTAAAACTTTAGTAAAATCACCCATTGAATACCAAGCTCTCTCATATAACAGAACCCCTTGAAACGGAGCTAAAAGAATTTCGAAGGTTTTTTAAAAAGACTATTCAATCCGATATACCTCTTCTGGATATATTGACTCGCTACCTAATCAAACAAAAGGGCAAAGAAATACGTCCCTTACTGGTATTCTTAAGTGCGCGTCTCTTTGGGCCAATCAACCGGAGAAGTATGGTGGCAGCCACCATGATTGAATTGTTGCATACCGCAACCCTTCTTCATGATGATGTGGTGGACAATGCGCACGCACGTAGAGGCATGGTCAGTATCCATCGTATCTGGAACAACAAAGCCGCGATTCTCTTGGGTGATTTTCTCTTATCCAAGGGCCTTTTGATTGCACTCGAAAATAACGAGCATACCTTATTAGAGGTTCAGTCGCGTGCCGTAAAAAAGATGAGCGAAGGTGAACTTCGACAGCTAAAAACGGCTGGTCTAGGCAATATGACCGAAGAACGCTACTACCAAATTATCGAAGAAAAGACCGCTAGCCTTATCGCCACCTGTTGTGAATGCGGAGCCGTATCGACTTCAGAAGAGGTTTCCATACACGAAGGGATGAACAAGGTTGGTCACGCCATTGGAATGGCGTTTCAAATTAAAGACGACCTCTTGGATTACAGTGAATCCGAAATAGGCAAGCCCAAAAGAAATGACATAAAAGAGCGTAAAATCACGCTACCCTTTATCAAAGCCGTTCAAAATGCTTCCAAAGCCGATGCTAGAATCTACAGAAGGCTTATGAAAAAGCGTAAGAAAACAAGCCGGGATATAGACGATATTGTTCAATTTGTGCGAAACAATCATGGAATTAGAGATGCGGAATATATTATGAACTCCTATGCTGCTTCCGCAAAAGAAAACATACGCACACTTACTTCAGAAGAGCATGGGCGTCCTCTGATTTCACTTATCGATTTTATTGTAAACAGAACCAAATAAACTCTTGAAATCGGAACCCTTAACCCCCATACACCCTTCCCATATATTCCTAGCTGATGTTCATTTAGGTAGCGCAACCATACCTACCTCAGAAGTCCAAACCTCTTTACTCGCACTTTTTCAATGGGCTAAAAAGCATTCGGCTTCTGTCTTTATTTTAGGAGACCTTTTCGATTACTGGATGGAATTTACCCAGAAAAACATCACACCTGAAACCAGCCTAAGTTCCAAGGCCGTTGTCCCATCTTTTGGACATGAAATCATAGAAGCATTAGCCGCTTACAACAGCTCAGATGGCGCCATTCATTATGCACTGGGCAATCATGATTACTGGGATGATGGTTTGTTTGAACAGCTTGGATGCCACACGAGCCCAGAGGGTTTCTACATAAGCCTCGATGAGCACAAAATCGCATTGTTACATGGCGACGGCCTCCCTTCAACCCGAACAAAAACAAATGTCGCTAGGCTAAATCACCTCGAGAGGCCTCTTTTACACACGATTCTTAGATCTAAGACGTTCCTATATTTATTCCGAAAATTATTTACGCCAACGACCGCATGGAACATCATGAGGTTATTTTCGAGCCATAGCCGCAAGAAAAAAGATCAACCCGTAGAAATAATGGATACAAAATTGACCCGGTTTATTAACACTACCGACGTTGATATAGTTATAGCAGGTCACGATCATATCGCTCGCAAGGTCAAAACCACGAAGGGACACTATTACAATACTGGGCCTTTTTTCAATAATATGCAGCTTTTAGTATATTCTAGTGGTAATTTTTTCCACGCGAATTGGAATGCTAAAAACCAAGAGTTCATAACAACTGAGCCCATAAGCTACACGGTATGAAAACACCCAGCAATATCGATCAAGAACGATATTTTAACGATCCTGAGTACCGTAAAAAAATTGCGGAAAGCAGTACACAAAAAGTAGCGTCAAACCCACTGAAACAGGCTATTTTAGTGCTATCCATCAGCCTCCTATCGCTGATCGGCATAGGAGCACTTTATGGGTACATTTTAATTCAAGGACTGCCTTCTATTGAACAATTGGAGAATCCCGAAACCGCCATAGCCAGTGAAGTTCGCAGTCGAGATGGCGTCGTATTGGATAAATACTTCACCGAAAATAGAACCTGGATCCGATATCATGATATTTCAGAACACGCCATCAACGCGCTGATATCAACAGAAGATCATCGTTTTTATAACCATTGGGGTATGGACATGATTCGAACGCTAGCCATTCCCATAAATATTTTAAGAGGACGGGTTGAAGGGGGATCGACACTTAGTCAGCAGCTTGCTCGGAATTTGTACAAAGAAATTGGGCAGAAGTTTTCGGTCAATCGGAAATTTCGAGAAATGATTACGGCGGTCCAAATTGAGAGAAATTACACCAAGAAAGAGATTATAGAAATGTACTTGAATACCGTTGAGTATTCCAATAGTGCATTTGGGATTGAATCTGCGGCACGTACACACTTTAACAAATCGGCAAAAGATCTTTCTGTTCTAGAAGCAGCCACATTGGTTGGCTCGGTAAACGCTGTTTATGCTTACAATCCAAGATTGTTCCCAGAACGGTCTAAGCAGCGAAGAAACATTGTATTACGGTTAATGAACCGTCAGGGGTATCTCTCAGGAGAGGAACTTACAAACTTGAGTGCTCAAGCCATTAATTTGGATTATCAACCTCCTTCTAAAGCGGGAAGAGTAAACCGATATTTTGGGGAATATGTACGCCAAAAGATTTCTTCTTGGGCGTCAGAAAATGGATACGACTTATATACCGATGGATTGGTTATTTACACAACCATTGATTCCCGTTTGCAAGCACATGCCGAAAAAGCAGTACAAGTGAAGCTTGATTCGCTTCAAAACATTTTCGAGTCTGAGTGGACCAGTTCTGGTAGCGGGTTTTATATGGACCGGCTGTGGGAGAAATATCCTACTTTCTTGGATAGTTTCTTAGAAGATACCGATGAGTATAAAAACGGATATCAACGCTTCGAAACCAATATTCGAAAAGTGGTGCTTGATAGTCTAAAAGCAGATTCCATGTTTGTGGATTCCGTATTGAAATCCAGAACTCGACTAGAAGCGAGTTTTGTGGGAATTGATCCATCTAATGGCAACATTATGGCATGGGTTGGTGGATCCAATTATGGTAATGTTCAATTCGATCACGTGTACCAAGCCAGAAGACAAGCTGGCTCAACCTTCAAACCCTTCGTGTATGCCGTTGCCATTGACAACGGATATAAGCCATACCATACCTTCTCTAAATACCCTACCAAATACTATGACCGCAATGGAAATGTATGGGACCCCAAAGACGAAACCGTAGCCACTGGCCCAATCAATATAACCTTGCGAGAAGCATTGGCTAGAAGCCTTAACAATGTAACGGTACGATTGTTACCCGAAATTGCCGGTGAACCTGGCACCAATGAGCTTTGGAAATTGGATCCTGCTGCGAGAAAAATTAAGGCCATGGCCTCCAATTTGGGTATCGATATGAGCAAGACACCGGCTTATCCTTCTATTGCTTTAGGCACGGCTGAAGTGTCTCTACTTGAAATCACAAGTGCCTATACCACCTTCGCAAATGCTGGAGTGCACATCGATCCTATTGCTATTACTCGAATAGAGGATCGTGAGGGAAATATACTTGTGGAATATCACCCTGAATACAAACAAGAGGTTATTAGTCCTGAAACTGCCTACATCATGGTCGATATGATGCGCGGAGTCATTCGTGGTGGAGACGGATATAACGGTACGGGGGTTCGGCTTCGAAATGTTTATG
Organism: Bacteroidota bacterium; assembly: GCA_038125045.1. GTDB lineage: Bacteria > Bacteroidota > Rhodothermia > Balneolales > Balneolaceae > UBA1275. The sequence goes on along the minus strand of JAYPDB010000064.1, from coordinate 2,459 downwards.
GAGTGCGCCAAGATATTGCCGGAAAAACAGGGACCACCCAAAATTCTGCAGATAACTGGTTTATAGCCATGACTCCACACTTGGTTATGGGATCTTGGGTGGGCGGTGAAGACCGACGCATTCGTTTCCCGACCGATCGAGCATACTCAATTGGACAGGGTGCACGAACAGCACTTCCAATCGTGGGAACGTTCATCAACTTTGTAAGTGAAGATCCTGAAGCCTATTGGAGCTATGATGCCTTTAGCCCACCTGCTGGTTTTATTATGCCGGAAGATCCACAAAATAATAGAAATGAAATGGCTGGGGATGATAAAAAAGGCACCATTGGCTGGTAACATACCTAGGAGCTTCACCATGTTAAAGAAGCCTTATTTGATACTATTAGCTAGTGTTTGTATACCAACGTTTGTGTTTTTCAATGTTGAAATACATGCCCAAAGCCTACCCCTAGAAACCATCAACCGAGACTTGGACAGTATAACCGTGTATGGGAGCCGATTAGCTAGTTCGGCTCTCACTGAAGGTAAAAACATCCATATACTTTCGAAGGAGCTGATCCAAAGCTATTCGGCATCTTCATTGGATGAATTGCTTGCACAAGTTACCGGTGTGCACATTACCACCCGAAATGGTTTTGGTGCTCAGGCCGATATTGGGATTCGAGGAAGTACCTATGCACAAATACTAGTGGTAGTAGATGGCCAACGCATTAATGACCCACTCACCGGGCATTTTAATGCTTACTTGTCCTTACCTATTGAACAAATACATCAAATTGAAATAATCAAAGGGCCGTCAAGTGCTAGCTATGGTTCTGACGCGGTAGGTGGTGTGATCGTGGTAATAACCAAAAATTATCATAGATATGCACTTTTGAAGGAGCCTTCTTCACTCCAAACATCTGGGTTAACGGGAACAAAAAGCAGAAATTCTGGCTACCAATTAGGCTCAAAAATAGGTTCTTTTGGAAGTCAAAGGCATTATACGGGCTTGGATTGGAATACAGCTCGAGCTTCAACAGATGCCTATGCCAGCATCACCCGAATCGATGGTCCCTCCTACTCCAATCCAAATCATCCCAGCATTACTACTGCACCTTCAAATTATCGGTCATTCTACAACCAGGATCAGGTTGGGATCAGCCAAGCTTATCGCTGGTCATCGGGCTGGAAACAATACCTAAGATTGGGCTATGATCGAAGAGATTTTAACGCAAAGTATTTTTATACCACTAGCTCATTCGATGAATCTATTGAAGAAATCGAGCGCTACTGGGGACAACTTTCAACCCGAAAAGAAATGAATACCTTTGCCCTTGTGATGGACGGTATGATTCAACAGACCTCTGATGTATTTACTTTCAACCCGAATTTTGCACCTAATGAACATACCACGACTCAAACCCAATTTCATGCCGCTCTAAACTCCTTGTCCACATCCAATGTTGATTTTTCAATTGGAATACAAAGTTTGCTTAAGAACATTCAAAGCACGGACAGGGGAAATCATAATCGAAGAGGGATAGCTAGTTATGCCATGGTACGAGATACGTGGGAAATTCATCGCAAATACAGCCATTACATTACCCTAAACTTTGGACTTCGTGCCGATTATGATCCTAGTTATGATCTCCAATTTATTCCTCAATTCTCTGCAAAGTGGCGGCATCACTGGGGCGTGATACAGAGTTCTGTTGGAAAAGCAATTCGGGCAGCTGATTTTACTGAATTATTTGTATCCCATAACCTAGATCTTATCAGCAGTGGAAGGAATGTAGGGAATTCGAATTTAATGGCAGAGGAATCCTTCGCCTATGATATATCCTATCAAACCCCAGGCTTGAGCCTGTCTTACGTTCCATTCGATGTACGGTATAGCGTAGCCTATTTTGCTCGTGATTCCAAAGGTTTAATTGATTATGTGTATACATCCGCAAACGATATTCAAGGAACGTTTAATTTGGAGGATGATGGGTACTATTTTTATCCACAAAACGTCAATAGTGCCTTCAGTTATGGAGTGGAACAACAATTGAGTATGGTGCTAAGGTCTGAAGCTAGCCCTTCTAAGGGAGCAATGTCTGGTGCAAAACCACAGATTCATAGTTCTAATAGAAATGCTAACCTTTCAGCTTCGCTCCATTTGGGGCATTCATTCATCCACACGAGCGTGGATGGGTCTGTGGTAAGTAAGTATTTACTTCAGCATCCTAGACAGCAATTTAACTCACAACTCCGAATCGATGCTAAGGATGTAGGATTTCACCTGCAGATGAGACACCTAGTGATTAATGAAGAGCAAGGAAACTCTGACTTTTTCGTTATAGCGAGCCCTCAAACATTGATTGACACAAAAATCAGCTACCGGAACGCTCCTAATATCTTAGTTATAGGCAATGGTCTAAGCCTAGAATGGACCCTTGAAGTCCGAAATTTGTTGAACAAAGAGTACCAACA
>JAYPDB010000063.1:10368-11465 GCA_038125045.1 Bacteroidota bacterium | reverse complement strand
CTGGAACCATACGAGCGATAGGGATGTACTCGATTGGTTAATAATATAACTCCTAGATTTTCGTCAGGGTCAACCCAAAAGCTGGTGCCAGTAAAACCTGTATGACCAAAGCTTTTGTTACTCATCAAAGTACCTGCCGAGCTGAAGCCAGATCTAGACTTCAAATCAAATCCCAATCCTCGGCCACTTAAGCTATTCTGTGCAGTCGTAAATTCTTGAATCAGATGTTCTGATAAATACCGTTGGCCTCCATAATACCCACCATTTGATAAGAATGTAATGTATTTAGCCATATCGATCGTGTTTGAAAACAACCCCGCATGACCAGCAACACCATCCATATAGTACGCTCGTTCATCATGAACTTCGGCTTGAACAAGACTTTTTCTAAAGATGGTATCCATTTCGGTAGGGGGAATTGATCGAGCATACCATTGTCCAACATTTTTTGGGGTAAAAGATGTGGAAGACATACCCAACGGATAGAAAAGATGTTTTCGAACATAATCGTCGATGCGTTCTCCACTTACGATTTCTATGATTTCAGCCAAAAGGATAAGTCCTAAGTCACTATACACGTACTTTTCATGGGGTTCATACTGTAAATCCTCATTTTTCACAGCCTCGATCAACGATTTGCGGTCTTGAATCTTGTCTACATATACCTTGAAGGCAGGTAAACCAGATTCATGATTTAGTAAATCACGTACAGTGAGTTCGTTTTTTTCGACCGAGGTATAACTATCTATATAGGTCCCCACTTTGTCATCTAAAGACAACAGCCCTCGATCTACTAAATGCATGATAGCCGTTGTTGTTGCCATTATTTTAGTGATACTGGCTAAATCATAGGGAGTGTTAGAGCGAACTTCTTGTAGCTTATCATAATCAAAATACCCAAATGCTTTATTGTAAATCAGATTCCCATCTTTTACCACCGCAGCCACAGCGCCAGGGAATACAGAATCTCGAATAGCCCCTGTAATAATGTGGTCTATTTTTTGAAGTTGAGCATGTGAACTATTCACATCACTGGGTTCCCCAAAGTAAAGGGTGCTTTTGGGCAGTTGAAGTCCATCTCCAAATGCATATTTGCC
>JAYPDB010000063.1:4595-10268 GCA_038125045.1 Bacteroidota bacterium | reverse complement strand
TGATCCGCCTTCCATTGCAATAATTTGCGCACCGATACATTGATTCTTTCCATTGCTAAGGTTCCATCGTTTACCGCCTGCTCAAGCTCATCAATAGCCGTGGTAATATCTGGACTCATGAGCATAAGGTCGGCGCCCGCTCCTAATGCTTCGATCACGGCCTTGCCAGGTGAAAAATGTTTGGTTATGCCTTTCATGCCTAAGCCATCGGTCACAATCATTTCCTCAAAACCCAAACTATCCCGAAGTAAACTAGTAAGTATATGTTTATCCAGTGTGCCAGGTATTCCCTCTCTATCCGAGACCTTAGGAAATGAAATGTGAGCGCTCATTATACTTTTGATTCCACCATAAATCGCTGATTCAAAAGGTACTAATTCAATGGAATCCAGTCGTTGATATCTATGTTGTACCACAGGTAAATCAAGATGTGAATCGGTTTCGGTATCTCCATGGCCTGGAAAATGTTTTGCTGTGGCAACCAAACCTTCACTTTGGATCCCTTGAATAAAGGCCAAACCATAATCGGCTACCGTTTTCGGGTCCGATGAAAAGGATCGTATATTGATGGCTGGATTGTTAGGGTTGTTGTTTACGTCCAAGACAGGGGCGAATATTTGATGTACTCCCAACGCTTTGGCTTCACTAGCGGTTATTTTTCCCTTTATAAATGCATTTCTCTTATCGCCAGTGGCAGCTATACCCATTGCAGGAGTTATTCGGGTTGAACCCTCAATTCTCATTGCAGCCCCAAACTCCATATCCTGTGTAATCCAAAGTGGAACCTTCGCCATAGCTTGCAAATCGTTTATGAGACTGGCTTGACCATAGACATTTCCACTCATGAGTATTAATCCGCCAATGTGCTCGTTGGCTACCAAGTGTTCAATGTCCAATCGTTCTGGAGTGCCTTGAGCCATATAGCGACCATAGACAGGTGCAAAAAATAATTGTGCAATGCGCTCTCTAGGATTCATTGACGCTAACAAAAGGTCAACGGATGTGGGGGCTTTTAAGTTTTCTACGGATCTTTCACTACGGTTGGTCTGCTGAGTAGCTTGAGTGCGTATTTCGGATTCAAATGATTGAGCACTTGCTATAACAATGAAAATGAAAAGAATAATAGAAAAGGAGTAAATCCCTGGTTTCATGTTGATTATCTAAAAGGTAACATTATGGTATTCAGTTAACTAACCTGTAAGAGAGTAAATAATTAGCGGACAGGAATCAATTGCATATGTCGCCAATTACTAAGTTTAACGATTGCACTATCCTGAACAAATGTTTTGTATTGCCCCTTAAGCCATAGACTTGTTTGGTCACCAAAATGTTGAGAAAAGGGGTTACCAGATTGTCCAGTAGGGAGTACACTTTTTGTAGAACTTAGTCTGCTTAAATCCACAATCCTTCTTATAGATGCTCCTAAGACCATTTCAAATGGGTTTTCCCAGTTATATTGTCCGTTATTCACACTCATCCCATGACCTTCGGCAGGAAATGGCCCATGACTTAATAGGTTGTCCACAATCAAACCTAAGGCGGCAGGAGCCGAGGAGTTTTCGGCCGCTTCTTTGAACAAAGGCGGTGAAAATGTTATGGTATGCAGTTGTCCCCATCTCCATTCATAGGGCTCAGAACCAAAGCGATCACTTAAATAGAAAATGGTTTCTTGCATACTTTTAAGTACCATATCTTGGACATCTTCCACCTCATCCGTTGTTTGGTTATCAAATAATGGGCTATTAGACTGAATGAGGTGTGGCATTACACGAACGGGTATTAATTCGTGGCGAACAAAATGAGCATACAGATCTTCCCCGAATTCATCTATGAGTGTGTTTTTGGTGAATTGTAGGAAAAACACATCAAATATAGAGGCCGCCGTAGAACTAGAGGTGTAGTTAAAGTCCCAGTTTTCTAGATAGCTTAATGCAATAGAGAAATTATATTCATTTTGACTTCTAATATAGTCTACTATCATGGGGGTTAGCTCTTGTGCAAATGTTGAATAAACATCTGTTTGTAGTTTTTCAACATCGTTTAGTTCTATGCGCTCATTGCTCCCCAACAATTCCTCTATACGCTGAATCCTAGAGGGTGGTTCCCAAAAAGAAGCAATGTAGTATGGATAATTCTTGGAGGTAATTTTATTGTTGGCATTTGCAACCCAAGATTTCCTAGGATTTATGACCCGTGGCATCGATTCAAAAGGTATCCAGGATGTCCAATCGTAGTCCGAATCCCAACCCGGTCGTAGTGCCACTGGATTATGTTTACGAATGGGAAGCTTGGCGGTTGAAAACATTGCAATATTTCCAATCTTATCAGCATACATAATATTTTGACCAGGAACACCATAGCTTCGTAGGGCTTCTTGAAAGGACGAAATATCATCCGCCCAATTGATGCCCAACATACTTGTGATTTCATGAGAGATTTCATGCCCGGTCCATTGCATGGCGATCACCTGAGAATCCACTAAAGATTCTGTAGGGTAAATATCGCTAATGATGGGGCCATGATGGGTGACTCGGCGATCAAAAATAACATCCTGCTCCCCTTTAACTTTAATGATTTCTCGCTCAATAATGATATTCTCATAGGCTAACTTCCCATTCCGATCTCTTCGGTATTGGCCTCGATTATCTTTGTTGATGATTTCTAAATAAAAATCAGTGTCATCAGCCATAATATTGGTGAAGCTCCAAGCCAGATGATCATTTTGGCCAAGTACAATGCCAGGTAAACCGGGGAGCGAGGCTCCCGAAACATTTCGGCCCTTATAGTTCAAGTGTACTTCATACCATTTTCCTGGCATATCTAAGCCTAGATGAGGATCTCCAGCTAAGATGGGATATCCCGATTCAGTTTTAGACCCATCAATTGCCCAAGCATTACTACCCACATGACTACCTGAAGTTTCAAACAATACTCGTCTATTCCACTCCTGATCAAAAAACCGAAGTAAGGAAGTAGTAGAACTGCTGAGCGAAAGGGGATCTTGCTCCTGAGAATAGCTTTGTCTTAATTCAGAAAATTGACGGGTCTCGTTGATACTTAAACTAGTTGGTAGACTCTCTGCCCATTGAACCATGAGATCTGCAAAGATATCCGAAGATAATTTTTCAGATAGCGCCTGATACATGAGTTCACTCCACCAACTCAAATTTAAATCCCAAGCCATAAGTCGAGTTAATCCAATAGAGTGGGTGGGAGTCCAAGGGAGGGTGGGGATCCCGCTTAATGCGTATTCAATGGGAAGAGCATTTTTATTTTGTGAACTATAATCGTTGATACCTCTGCTATAGGCCTCTAAAATGGAGCGTGTTTCCGGATCAAGGGTATCCACAATTTTTTCAGCCGTATTCCAAAAACCCAAGGTTCTTTGGTAGGTATCCAATGGAACTAAATCGGGCCCTAAAAACTCCGCGAACCTTCCTTCCATGGCAAGTTGAGCAAGGGTTAGTTGCCAACGACGGTCCTGCGCATGCACATATCCTAAGGCATAGTAAAGATCTTGCTTTGTTTGTGCATAGATATGTGGAATACCAAAATCGTCCCAGTAGATGTCTACGGGTGAAGAAAGTTCTGAACTCTCAATGGTAGCGTCGTATTGAGGGATAGGTTTCCAGATAGTCCAGTAAAAAGCTAGCCCCATAAGAAAAACGATGAGGACACTTAAAAACCCTATAAATCGAACTAAGTTTTTCATCATGATAACAAGTTATACTAGTATGTTTCGCGTTTCTAAGGGATCAATCCATCATTACATACCAAAAGCAGGTTGAAGTTCTGTTACGAATTGAATACGATTGAAAGTAGCGTATCTTAGATTCAAATAAAATTACAACTCAGTAGATTGATAGCGTATCCTTATGGTCCGTAAAGAAAATATTTTAGAAATAGCCGTTTTAGGTGCCGGCACGATGGGTAATGGAATTGCACATGTGTGCGGATTGTCGGGAAGAAACGTACATCTAATGGATTCCGATTCGAATCGTTTAGAACTCGGTAAGCAGACCATTCAAAAAAATCTCGAGAGAATGATCAAAAAAGGGGTGATTGATACAACACAAAGAGATCAAACTCTAGATCACATTGAATTGCATACTCAGCTAGATGAAGCCATACAATCCTGTGATCTCATTATAGAGGCGATACCGGAACAATTTGAGATCAAAAAACAACTCTGGAAGTCAGTGGATGCCCTACTTTCAGAGAGAACCGAAACCAACTACCCTATACTCGCTACCAACACCTCTTCTATTTCTATTACAAAATTAGCTGAGGTGATGTCTAGACCTGAAAAGATGATTGGTATGCATTTTTTTAATCCAGTTCCCATCATGCCACTGGTTGAAATCATTTTAAGCAAACACACCCACCAAAATGTATTTGACCGCATTCATAAGCTCACCCTTAGTTTTAATAAAACGCCTATTAAGGTTCAAGACCGCCCAGGTTTTGTAAGCAATCGGATATTAATGCCCATGATTAATGAGGCAGTTTACGCCCTTTATGAGCAGGTAGCCGATGCCGAATCTATTGATCAGGTAATGACCTTAGGTATGGCTCATCCCATGGGCCCATTACGATTAGCCGATTTCATAGGTTTGGACGTGTGTGTGAATATCATGCAGGTTCTTTACGATGGGTTTGGCAATGAGAAATACCTGCCATGTCCTTTGTTGGTGGAAAAAGTGGAGAAGGGAGAGCTGGGAAATAAAACGGGCAAAGGTTTTTTTAGTTACTCAGGTTGAAGCTACATCGATACTCTTCAATAACTTTGCTCAAAATCTGCGTTCGAATCTGAAAAAAATTAATCTAATCAGGCTATGGATAGTGACTATCTCGTTGCTTATTCATTAAAGAGGGCAATTTTTAAAACAGTAACACACTGTTGTACATGTAGTTAGCCTCGTCAACTGAGCTATGTATTTGAAAGCGCTTTTTTGATTCAATAAGAGGGATTTTTTTTAAACTTGGGAACTAAATACTCAAAAAGCTTAGTTATTACATATGTAAATTTTTAACTAAACGGAGAATACATGGAACTGACAATTGGTCAATACTCGCTGGTCTACAACATGTTATCGTTCGCTATTGCTTCGATGATATTTTCTGGCGTTTTCTTTGTACTCGCTAGAGACCGAGTAGCTCCAAAGTATCGTATTTCACTTGTGGTTTCTACCTTAGTAGTAGGTATAGCCGCATATCACTATCTACGAATTTTTGGTTCGTGGGAAGCTGCCTATGTCTTAGAAGGTGGTAACTACGTAGCCTCAGGTAAACCATTCAATGATGCCTACCGATACGTAGACTGGTTATTAACAGTACCTCTACTAGTAGTAGAATTGTTGTTGGTAATGGGTCTAACAGGTGCAAAAAAAGAGGGTATGCTAACCAATATGGTTATTGCTGCATTCTTGATGATTGCATTGGGTTATCCCGGAGAACTCATCACCGATGAGACTTCAATGATGGGCATGAGAGGTCTATGGGGCTTCTTAAGTACATTACCATTTGTATACATTGTCTATACATTATGGAATGAACTAGGTATAGCTGCTGCTGAGAAAGAAGGCAAAACGGCAGTATTATATCGTAATATCAGATTATTGCTGTTAGCTACATGGGGTTTTTATCCCATCGTTTATATGGCGCCATTCTTCG
>JAYPDB010000063.1:3352-4585 GCA_038125045.1 Bacteroidota bacterium | reverse complement strand
CGGATGGGAAGGTGCTTCTACGCAAGTAGCTATCCAAGTAGGGTATTCCATTGCAGACGTTCTAGCTAAGGCTGGATATGGTGTAATGATCTATGCTATCGCTAAAGCAAAATCTGACGATGAAGGTTACGCGGTAGCCTAAGTCGAAAACAGATCGATTTAAAAGCTCTATCATTTGATAGGGCTTTTTTTATTTGTCAAAGGCTCGATACATTTGCTCAACCACTAGCATGTGTGGGAGCGTTATCACACTTATTAGGGTGAACAAGATAGCCACGAGTAAGGCTTCATTACCAAATGCATTAACCAGGTAATAGATTAAAATAAGCCCAACATAGGATATTACAGAGAAGAGAGCTGTTTCCTTATAAAACCATCTGAAGCCATAACGAGTATCTGAGGTACTCATAAAATCCAGCATGGTTTTGGTGTGGTTATAACCATGCCACAGACCAAAATATATGGCAAAGGCAAAAATAGGATCTACCAGGGCAAATAGCAGGGGAACAATAACCGCATCAATGCTTAGCCAGTTTTTTATAGGAATGCGTTCCGTAATTAATGAACTGAATAGATAGACTGCAGGATATAATAATGCAAAAAACCAGCGTAGATTTTCGACAGTAGTAAAATTATAAACGATGGATATCAATGAGATACCTGTAACAGACTCAACGATTCGGGAGGTATAAAAGGGATCACTACCAAATAAGATCAAGCCTGCAATACTAAGACCCCTAGCCAAAATAAAGAGTTGTTTTATCCACCCATCTAACTCTAATCGTTCGGTATCTGACTGTCCAAAATGATACAGAGTAAATACCATGAACAATAAGAAACCGATAAAAGGTTGAATGTACCAAAGCCATGCATAGACGAGTACAATACATAAATATCCGATATAGAATTTGATCTGAGTGGCTAAATTTTCCTCTTTATGTAATGCCTTGAAATAGATTTTATGGTCCAAAGCACCATGCGGCATACCAATGATGAGTACAGACGCAGCAAGTGCATAATAGCGTATTGATTCGAACCAGTCTGAAATAAACATATTCAGTACAAGTATCAAAACAGCGACGAAGATCTGAATGGAGATGAGCTCATTGTTGGTTTTTGCCATGGCTACAAGATTGGATTAGGATTCCATTCAATATACCAATACAGTACATAAATACAATTCTCTGAGGCCGAAGCACTTAGTTTAGATGTAGTACCCTACAACCTCTCAGG
>JAYPDB010000063.1:0-3252 GCA_038125045.1 Bacteroidota bacterium | reverse complement strand
ACTCGTTCTAACACCTCAAAAGTTAAATAATCAATGAGTCCCTCGGTAATAAATAGCGTGGGGGAGTTGGAGTTAAAGTGTGTGTTTGAGCTTAGAACATCGGCAAGTGAATCACTATTGGCATTCCACTCCACAAAATGTAGTAACTCCCGGCTCTCACCTAGGATCATTTTTTTTTGTTGAATGACAGAGGGCAAATCTAATTCAAAACAGGTAGTACGGGTCGAAAATACCCAAGCTAAGTGATCAAAACCGCTCCCTAAAACCACAATCTGAGCATCAGTATACTGCTCTATAAATTCCAAAGTTTGGGTATAAATGCTAATTTTCCGGAATAGTATATGATGAAGGTCTCCAGCCAATAGTTTCTCATCCACCCATAACAGAGCCATGAACATGCGTTCTTTTAACCAGGAACATAAAGCAAATCTGCTTTTGTTGGGATGAAACAAGTCATAAAACTGGTGAATCTCATCTGGCACCAAGAAACGAAGGTGTTCATGTTTTCGTAAGACATTAAACTTGGCCGAAATTGCGAAAGCCGTTTTGGATAGCTTCAAACCGAAGAAAAATACGTTCAATAGTCGAATAAATTCCAGGGTTGATACCCAGGTATCGATGCTTGAACCATTTGAGTTTCTTTTTTCACAGGATGAGTAAACGTAAGGGCCATCGCACGAAGTGCTAGTTTCTTTCCTGGACCTGTATTTTCTTCCCCATATTTATAGTCTCCCCAAATAGGGAAGCCCACCTTGGTGAGCTGAACCCTAATTTGATGTGGTTTACCTGTGATCAAATCCACTTCAACCAAACTGTAATGAGCGCTTTGTTTGAGTGTTTTAATACGCAATTTAGCTTCTTTGGCACCCGATTTTTTTGAACTAAAAGCTTTTGTGGTATTTGTTTTGGGATCTTTTTTTAGGAAGTGAGTGTATTCGGCCTCTAAGGGGGTACGTCCGTAAACGATGGCCCAATAGGTTTTCTTAATGGCATGTTGGCGTATTTGCTCAGAAATTCTACTGGCCGCTTTAGAGGTTTTGGTTAAAATCATTAATCCACTTACAGGTCGGTCTAGTCGATGAGTTAGCCCTAAATATACATTACCTGTTTTGTTGTAGGTATTCTTCAAATACTGCTTACACAACTGGGTAACATCCTTATGTTGCGTTTTATCGGCTTGGGAGAGGAGACCTTCTGGTTTGTCAATGATCAATAGATGGTTATCCTCATAAAGGATGGGAATATTGGGACGTGTATTGGTGTAGTTCATGGTTAAACGTTTCTAGAGGCAGGGCAGGAGTTCCATGTATGGACATGAAAGGGCTTAGGTTTGGCTGAATTTATCTACAATTTCTTGGTTTGTTTTTGGCGTTGATACACTAACTCCTACAAATGCTATTAGATTTGCCAATAGACCATAGATGCCTTCATGCATATCCCAAGGCTTCCATTCGGGTACATATAAAAAGAGTAATGTAACGAATACACCGATAATCAGACCACTTAAGGCCCCTTCTTTGGTCGCACGTGGCCAGTAGAACATAGCAAATATCAATGGAAACAGTTGAGCAACCCCTCCATAGGCTCCCAACAGGAGACTCACGATATCAGTTGTTGAAATGACGGCAAAGTAATAGGCAATGATACTTATGAGTAATATGCACAACCGTATGACTTTTCGCTCCATGTTTGGTTGCTTGAAGTAGGCTTCTAAGCCACTCATCTTCATTAAGCCATCTCTGACCATGACCGATCCAGCTGCATGCAAAATAGCATCGCCAGAGCTCATAGAAGCGGCGAGTGTTCCGGCGCAAACCAACCCTACCAAAACCACAGGTAGATCCATATTTCGAAGTACATAAGGTAAAATGGTATCCGCAGGTTCCACACCAGGAAAACTTACAATGGCAGAAAACCCAATAAATAAGATAGGGAGTAAAAAAAGTTGAAAGGTTGGATACAGAACGACCGTCAATTTCATGGTGCGATCATCTTTTGCAGCAAATGTCTTCATAAAAAAATGGGGCCACATTGAAAATCCTATGGATGAAATTATTACGGCGGAACTAAATCCAGACCAAGTCCAACGGGTTCCATTACTTTGCAGACCAGGAGCTGTTAACATGCTTTGAAATCCTTCTAACTGAAGAGTTTCAAACATAGGTCCGATACCTCCATGTAGTTTAAGAGGTAAATACAAACCTAAAAACCAGGCTATACTCAGCATAAACAATCCTTGAAAGGTGTTAGTCCAGCCCACGCCCATGACCCCACTAAAGAATACATACAGCAGCACTACCACGTAAGCCATTGCGGCTCCCGCCCAATAGGGTATAACGCCATCGCTTATGGTGCTGAGTACAAGCCCGGCACCTTTCATTTGCAGCGTTAGGTAGGGGATGAGTACAACAATTGTGAGAATGGCTAATAATATGGATAGAAATGGGCTTTGATAACGATCAGAAAGTAATTCAGCCTGAGTAAGGTATCCATATTTTTTTCCTAATCTCCGTGCCCTAGGACCAAAAAAATAAAGTGGAACCATACCTAGAGTCCCATAAGCTATAATGTAAAGTGCGGCTACCCCTCTAGAATATGCCCAGCCAGGTCCTCCTAAGAATGCAAAAGAAGAAAAAATTGAAGCTCCCAAGACAAAATATAGAAGCAACAAATTCATGGAACGATCCCCAGCTACAAATCCCTCTGAACTTTTGGAGACCTTGTGCCCAGGTACAATTCCCATGACCAGGCTTAACAATAGATATCCTACCGATATAGCTACAATTATAAAGGTATCACTCATGTTTCAATGTATTATTCCCTGAATTTCTATGCTCCCAAACATAAAATCCCAAAAGACTAAAAAAACTTATAAATAGGCAGATAAGAACCCATAAAATTGAAAATGGAATACCAATAACAATAGGGTGAATGCTACCAAATAGGGGGTAAATCGGCCAAATTAGCGAAAACTGAACACACAGTAAGACACCTATCAGTATGGAGACACCTCTACGTTTTTCAGGAGCTTGAACCGAATAATTAAGGCCAAATAGAGATTTCAATCGGTGAGATTTACGAATTCAATGGATTTCTGACACCTCGAAAATAGTACAAATTCCGTAAGTTCCTAGTATGGAAATGTCCCTTTTACAAGAAAAAGTTTCTAACCTTCCACTTTCTCCAGGTGTTTATATCTACCGTGATAAAAGTGGTAGTGTGTTATATGTTGGAAAAGCAAAGAAACTCAAG
>JAYPDB010000062.1:0-11783 GCA_038125045.1 Bacteroidota bacterium | reverse complement strand
AATCACTGAGTAGAGGAGGGAAACAATAAGAATCGTGGGTGGTAAAGAGCTCGCCGGAGTGCAACGTTATTTCTAACTGATACTTCGGCGGGGTTTTACGAGTTGGGAATTCCCACTCGAATAGTCCAGCATCTGAGATACGAGTCATCTGATGACGCCCCTTTGTTCCCACCAACAGGTTGATGGAATGGGCATCGGGCCTAAATACGCGAACAACCAGCTTTTTTTTCTTTTCAACGGTCTTTATATGGCAACCCAGTACCGAAAAAGGATCTCCATGCGTTCCATTGTCAATAGATAGAATAGTTTGCTCCGATAGCACCAATAAAACCTTATTATGATTGTTTTGAAACAAGAATAGCCGTTATCAAGCTATTATAATATACGAATTTATGGGCTAAGTTATGTTTTTAAAGCCTTAATATTGGTGTGTTAGTGAACAACATTGTCTATTTTAGACAAAAGCCCTTACAACCACTATGAACATTTCTAGAAGCATCGCTCAGCGTTATCTGTTTGCAAAGAAGCAATTCTCACTGCAATCGGTGCTTAGTTACATCAGTATATCAGGGATTACGATTGGAGCGGCGCTGTTGATCAGTGTGTTGTCGATCTTCAATGGTTTCTTTAGCGTGATACAAGGCTTTTTATTGGGTTATGATCCTGAACTACGGGTTGAAAGTGTTGGGGGGCCCATCTTAGAGTGGAATCAAGAAGTAGAGAACTATCTTCGGTCTCATCCTCAAATCGCTTCCTATACCCCATACGTAGAAGGCATGGCCTTAATGAGGGTGCAAAAAAAGAATGGATTACAGCCCTATGAAAACCGGGTGATTCAGTTAAAGGGAATCGCCCTAAGCTCGAGTGAGCCTACAGGGGAGCTGGATCTGCCTATTTCACAAGGAAGCAGCAATGTAGAGCGAAAAGAGGGAAAAGCGGGCGTACTTATTCCAGAATATTTGAGAGCCGAATTACAGTTGGAAGTGGGGGATGAGCTGGTATTGTTAAGCGCGCGACACATGAGACGAGCACTTACTCAAATTTCCATGCCCCGAACCATGATGTTCACGGTTCGTGGGGTTTACCAGCTCCCTTATGTGTCCTCTCCGCCTCCTATTTTAATGGATCTTGAGACCGCTCACCGCCTTTTTGTAACGAGAAACAAAATCTCGGGAATAGACCTATCCTTATTTGAATTAGAAGATGCCGAACCCTTAAAAAAAGAATTAACGACTCAGGCGAGCGGTCTGTTTAGCGGAAAGGTTCAATTTAAAACTTGGTACGATCTTCAAAAGCCGCTTTATGATGTGATGTATTTGGAAAAATGGGGTGCGTTCATCGTGCTTATGATCATCATTTTAGTTGCCGCGCTCAATATTTTAGGTTCTTTGAGTATGATTGTTATTCAAAAAAAGCGTGACATTGGAATCTTGCGCGCGATGGGAATGACGTCTAGAAATATCCAGGGAATATTTATCCGGCAGGGATTTATAATTGGCATGATTGGAGCCTTGCTAGGGGGCGGAATAGGCTTGGTATTTTCCTTTCTACAAGATCAGTATGGGATGTTAAAATTATCTTCGGCATTTATTATTGATTCCTACCCCGTTCAGATACAGGCCCTAGATGTGGTCTTTATTATGCTAGGTACGATGGCCTTGAGTTTGCTCGCGAGCTGGCTACCAGCCAAACGTGCTTCTGAGCTAGAACCCGCTCGGGTCATTCGTTACGAATAGATATCGGGTAAATCGTTTTCATAGAGGATTACATCCCCGGGCAACAGGATGGCTTGCACCCGCTCATTTGCCTCAAATAAGCTTTCTACCCGAGCTATTTTATCAGGATCCCCACCAGCTTCTAAATAGCCTTGCTCGATTATTTTACCCCTTTCAAGACCCACAATAAATGCAAAGTCAAGATTAGCCTTAGCAATATGACCGCCAAATGCTGCATTCTCTTCTTCTTCTTTCTCTCCCAATTCCACCATGCCAGGCGTTATAATGTACCGCTTGCCCGATGTAAAAGAAGCTAGGATTTCGACCGCATTTTGTGCCCCGATAGGATTTGAATTAAAGGCGTCGTCGATCACAAAATAATCCCCAATGGGTTTTAACTCG
Source organism: Bacteroidota bacterium (assembly GCA_038125045.1). Classification (GTDB taxonomy): domain Bacteria; phylum Bacteroidota; class Rhodothermia; order Balneolales; family Balneolaceae; genus UBA1275. Next base: position 9,666 of record JAYPDB010000062.1, on the reverse strand, counting down.
AGTCGATGCTCAATCGGCTCAATGCTAGAGGCGGCTAGACTAAGCGTGTTTGCACGCAGACCAAAATGATCGCCCACCGCAAGGGCCAATAACAAATTTTGCACATTATGAACCCCTAATAACGGACAGGTAATCGGCCATGAATCGGCTGCTTTATGAAGAGTAAAAGAGGTTCCTTTGGTAGAATATGAAATGTCGGTAGCCGATAGGGATAGGGTGGTATCATCGCTTATTTTCTCGCTCATAGTTCCCACCACTATTCTCTGAATATCGGCTCTATTCTGCCCCATGACGCGCACTTTTTCATCATTGCCATTCAAGATTGCTACTCCTCCTTTATTTAGCCGGTCTACGATGGTCCCCTTTTCCTTTGCAATGACCTCTTGTGAGCCAAATGTTTCAAGGTGGGCCCATCCCACGTTCGATACAATGGAGATATCTGGTTCGGCGATATCACATAATTCTGCGATGTTCCCAGCATATCGAGCACCCATTTCAAGCACTAGAATCTGATGATGCGCCTGTAAGTCGTTGTTGATCACTTTACAAATTCCCATGGGCGTGTTGAAGCTACCCGGGGTTACACACACACTGAATCGTTCCTTCAGTATATCACGAACCATGAATTTGATGCTGGTTTTGCCATAGCTGCCGGTGATAGCAATGATTTTAAGATGCGGCAAGGAAGCTAATTTTTTCCGGGCCTGTTTTTTAAATCCATTTTGCACACTTTTTTCTACCGGTTTCATCAGGACTCCCGAAAGGAACAAAAACAGAGGTATGAACAAATAGGCTAAGGCTAGCCCTAGGGCTAAACTTGGAGCATCATAGTGAATAGACTGAGAGGCTTGTAAGCGGGGATGACCTATGCTGCTATAGACCCAAGGACCGAAGCTTAGAAACAGACTAAAGATCGGCAGCAAAAGATTCATGAGCCCAAAAGGTAGGCTTAAGCGCTTTACGCGCGCCGTCCAAACCAAAGGCTTTTTCACCTTTTTGGGGCGATACATTTTAGGGGATCCCAAAAACCAAAACCCCCACCCCAAAAGGATGATAGCTTCCGCGGACAAACTCATCTTCCAGTTCATATAGTCGGTCGTAAACACCAGTAGCATACTAAAGCTCAAAAAATAGAGCAGTCCTCGCGGCATTACTTTTTCATCCCAATGTTCTTTTACCCACGATCGAAACTCATTGGTCTTGTAGCCTATTTGTTGAAAAACCTGTAGGTAAAAAAGTGACCGATACACCAACACCCGAATCATTACCAATGCGAAAATTATGGCCAATAAATTGAGTGCGAATAAGTAGTAGGGATGAATCATGTACGGTGAAGGATTACTCGGAATCCATGAAAGGAATGGTGGTTTTATTTGGTGCTTTTATCATCATGAGACAAAGAAAGATACTCAAGATAATGTGAAAAAATAGGCTCAATTACTTGCCTTCTAAGCAGACATAACTTGGTCATTGTAAAAAAAGGGGCGTATATTTGCACGCACTAATATTGCCAATATCAAAAGACTTAAATAAACGGGTATTATGAAATTAATTATTCCTATGGCGGGCCGAGGAACACGTGTGCGACCACATTCCAACACCGTTCCAAAACCATTGCTTCCAGTTGCTGGAACCATGATTGTAGAGCGATTGGTTGAGACGTTTATACGCACCATGGACCGAAGTATCGATGAAATTGTATACATTTTAGGCCCCGATTTTGGAGCCGATATTAAAGGCCCTCTTCAGGAGATGAGCGAACGTCACGGCGCGGTGTGCACTTTTCGTGTGCAAGAAGTGGCACTTGGCACTGCTCATGCCGTCTACTGCGCGGAACAGGATTTAGAGGGAGAGGTTATTATTGCCTTTGCCGACACACTCTTCGACAGCAAAGAAGTTTTTCGGGTTGAAGGTGCCGATAGCGTGATTTGGCTTAAAAAGGTCGAAGATCCCTCTCGTTTTGGTGTGGCGGTATATGAAGGAGATCAGATTACGGGCTTTGTAGAGAAGCCTCAGGAGTTTATCTCGGACCTGGCCATTATTGGCGTTTATTACTTTAAAGAAGGCGAAAAATTAAAAGAAGAACTCGCTTATGTAATAGATAATGACATAAAAGGACCAGGGGGCGAGTACTTCTTAACGGAGGCTTTGGATCGCATGATTCGTCAGGGTAAAATATTTAAGACCGCAACGGTTGACGAATGGTTGGATTGCGGCACCTTACCGGCATGGCTGGAAACCACGGGTATTATCGTAGAAAAAGAAGCATCCGATGCGGTAGCGGATTTTCCAGAAAGCACCATTATTCCACCGGTGTATCTTGGGCAGGGGGTTGTCATTGAGGGGTCCACTATCGGGCCCCACGTGAGTGTTGAAGCGGGGGTTCAGATAAAAGGGAGCACGATTTCCAATAGTATCGTTAGAGAACAAGCCCAACTATCGGGGTGCGTAATCGACCAATCTACGGTGGGCGCTCATACGGAACTAACCAACTACACAGGAGTGATTCACGCTGGAGATCACTCGATAATTAGTTCTAAATAAAGCCTAAGGGCATCCAGTCGCTCATAAAAACTCCAACAACAAAAAAAAGAACCACAGGTTGAACATCCGTATCTTTAGGTATGGATTTTCCACATAATATACCATCGGCGCATCGTGCGATACTGGTAGAGGTAGCTCAGCAGGCCAAGAGTCTTGGGCAAGAGACCTATTTGGTTGGAGGGTATGTCCGCGATTATTATTTAGATCGCATTACAAATGATGTGGATATGGATGTGGTTACCATTGGTTCGGGTATTCAATTAGCCGAGAAGATTCGTGAGAGTTTTAAAGCGAAAGGAATCGAAAGTACATGGTCATTTTTCAAACAATTTGGTACCGCACAGGTAAAGACCTCAGCCATTGAACTTGAATTTATTGGGGCACGCAAAGAAAGTTATAGGGACCATTCACGTAAACCCCTTGTGGAAGACGGTTCTTTGGAAGATGATCAAAATCGACGCGACTTCACCATAAATGCCCTCTATTGGAGCTTAGACCCAGATCGAATGGGCACCTTAGTCGATGTATTTGACGGCTTATCAGACCTTAGTAAAGGGGTCATTCAAACACCTATAGACCCAGAAAAAACCTTCAGTGATGATCCCCTGAGAATGATGCGTGCCATTCGATTTGCCGCTCAGTTGAATTTTAATCTTCATCCGGCAACTCGTGATGCGATTGCAAAGATGGCTCCACGCTTAGAAATTGTTTCAAAAGAGCGAATTCTGGTTGAGCTCAACAAGATTGTTGCTTCCAAGGTGCCGTCGGTGGGTTTTGCACTACTGTTTGAGACGGGTCTTTTGCAACAGTTTTTCCCAGAGATGCATGCCCTACAAGGGGTGCAAGAGCGTAATGGTTTGCGTCACAAAGACAATTTTTGGCATACTTTAAAAGTATTGGATAATGTGGCTGAAGTAAGCGAAAATCTGTGGTTACGTTGGGCGGCCATCATGCATGATATTGCCAAACCTCCCACCCAACGTTTCGAAGAAGATCACGGATTGACCTTTCACTGGCACGATGCGCTTGGAGCTAAGTGGACGCCACGAATATTTAGGCGCCTGGGCTTACCCATGGATGATCGAATGCGCTATGTTCAGAAATTGGTGCGCCTGCATTTGCGGCCCATCGCGCTGGTCTCTGATCATGTAAGTGATAGTGCTGTGCGACGACTAATTTTTGAAGCAGAAAATGATATCGACGATTTAATGACCTTGTGTAGAGCCGATATAACGAGCAAGAATGAGTTCAAAGTGCGGCGCTTTATGAAGAATTTTGAACGGGTTGAACGCAAGATTGTCGAGGTAGAAGAGAAGGACCGTATTCGAAATTGGAAGAATCCCTTAACCGGTCAGGAAATAATGAATGCCTTAGGTCTGCCGCCATCGAAGCGAATCGGAGTCATTAAGGATCACATTAAAGAGGCGATCTTAAATGGGGAAATTCCCAATGAGCATGAAGCGGCTTTCACCTATATGATGGAACATCAAAAGGAGTGGAAATAAGTTATGGCGATACGTTGGATGTCTCATTCTTTTGCTAAAATTAATCTGGGTCTCCATGTGTTGCGGAGATTGCCTAATGGCTATCATGAATTGGAAACCGGCTTCTGTTTTATCGAGTGGAGCGATCGGATAGAGATGATGCCCGCGGCCGAGATGGGGCTTCAAATGAGCGATCCATCGATTCCGGTTGATGAGTCAAATCTGGTCGTGAAGGCCCTCCAGCTCCTCCAGGAGCACGCCGGCCTTCGTGATAACTACCACATTACCGTGGATAAATGCATCCCGGCCGGCGCCGGCCTCGGCGGCGGGAGCTCGAATGCGGCGGCGGTGCTGCGGATGGCGAATAAGGTGGCGAACCTGGGGTTGAGTGCCGCCGAGTTGGCCGAGGTGGGCCTTCTGGTCGGTGCCGATGTCCCATTTTTTATCCATAGCAACGCTGGTGTGGGGCGAGGTTTAGGCCATGAAATCGAAGTCTGTGACACTCAACCCGATGCATGGATTGTAACGGTCTTTCCCAATGAATCCAGTTCCACCGTAGAAGCCTATCAATATGTTTATCCCAATGATGCTCCCGAATTTCCTTTGCGCAGAGTTTTATTAGAAGAACCGATCGAAGAATGGCCGTATTTACTGGTGAACGATTTGGAGCCAGGTGTTATCGCTAGGATTCCTCAGGTTGGAAACATGAAAGACCAAATGCTCGATTTTGGTGCTATTTTCGCGGCAATGAGCGGTAGTGGGTCTAGTGTTTTTGGATTATTCGATCAAGATTTTGTGGCTACGGAAGCCTATGAAACCTTCATACAATTGGGGTATAGAGCCAATATTACCCGGCCGAAATTTGTCCCCGATAAGGGGATTTATGAATTGGAGAGTGATTAGTTCCTACGCCAGGGGTTACCATACTCGCGCTCATTCTTACAACATCCGTATCACGGAGATGTTTTCAAGGGTTTCTAGAAAGGAGTTTCATTGATAAAGAAAAAATTACACTCGGTAAAGAACAAAAAATTAAGCTATTTTATAGGTGTATTCATTGATTTTGACTCTTAACAGTCAACTCTCTGATGGTCTCACCGATCAATTCACTAACACACTCACAACAGATATTATTCATACTATTCAGCATGCAACGGTTTAAAAAACTAGGTGGAATTCGCCAATGATTGCTACCGATATCTAGCAGTCATGTAATTAGGTTGCATCCGTATAGATTTAAAAGGTTATAGAGCTACTATTATGACGTCATCTAAAAAGAAAGAGTCTTCGACAGTTACTGCAAAAAAAACAAAAGCAAAAACATCCGGATCCAAGACAACAACAAAATCAGGATCATCCAAAAAAGCCAACACGGCTCCCAGCAGAAAACAAGAGGTGTATACACGCTCTGGTTTAGATCGGGATTCCTTGCGCGAAGATATAAAACTACATCTTCGCCATACCCTGGCAAAAGACGAGTATTCACGCACTCAATGGGATGAATACCGCAGTGTGGTATTGACCCTTATGGACCGGCTGCATGATAAGTGGTTGAGCACTCAGGCACACTATCACAAAACCGGGGTGAAGAGGGTGTATTATCTCTCCATGGAATATTTAATTGGCCGCCTATTAGACAACATTGTGGTGAATTTTGATGTGCAGCAAGAAGTGGCTGATGCCTGTGCCGATTTAGGACTAGATTACGATACCATTCGCAACGCAGAGTGGGATGCAGGGCTTGGAAATGGAGGCTTAGGCAGGCTTGCAGCTTGTTTCCTAGACTCTATGGCTACCTTGGGGATCCCGGCCATTGGTTACGGATTGCGATACGATTATGGGATTTTCTACCAAAAAATTGTGGGTGGGTTTCAAATTGAAAAGCCCGATTTGTGGCTTCGGTATGGAAATCCCTGGGACATAGTACGCCCGAAGATTCAATATCCCGTTCAATTTTACGGACATCAAGGGATGCATAGCACCCAAGATGGCCATATTGAATACAGCTGGGATGCCACGGATAAGGTATTGGCCTTAGCCTATGATACACCTGTTCCTGGTTACAATAATAATGTGGTGAACCAGCTCAGATTGTGGAAAGCAGAATCGGATACGGCGCTGGATCTTCAGAGTTTTAATCAGGGTCAGTACATAGAAGCGGTACGCAACAACCAACTCGAGCAAAACATCACTCGAGTACTGTATCCCAACGACAAAGTATTTGTGGGTCAAGAGCTGCGACTTAAACAAGAGTATTTTCTAGTGGCCGCTTCGCTACAGGACATTATTCGAAGATTTAAAAATCACAGTTCGGACTGGGAGAAACTACCCGAGAAAGTGGCTATACAGTGTAACGATACTCACCCAAACCTGGCCATTCCTGAGTTGATGAGAATCTTGCTGGATGAGGTGCACATGCCTTGGGAAAAAGCGTGGGACATTACCGTTAAAACGATGGCCTACACCAATCACACCTTACTCCCCGAAGCCTTGGAAAAATGGCCCGTGTCCCTTATGCGACACTTGCTACCGCGCCATATGAATATCATTTATGAAATCAACCGCAGGTTTTTGGATACCATTAAGGCGACCTACGGGAATGACCGGGGTAAAATGTCTCGTTTGAGTATTGTAAGCGAGGGCGAACAACCGGTTGTACATATGGCTCACTTAGGCATTGTAGGGTCCACCAAGGTTAATGGAGTGGCCGCTCTTCATTCTCGACTGCTCAAGGAAAACATGTTCCGAGAATTCGATGAACTATATCCGGATAAGTTCACCAATAAGACCAATGGAATTACCCCAAGAAGATGGCTAAAACAATGTAATACGGATTTGTCTGATTTGATTACCGAGAAGATTGGGGATGGATGGATTACCGATCTAGATCAACTCAAGCAATTGGAGGCTTATGCCGAAGACGCCACCTTCCAGAAACGGTTCAACCAGATAAAATTAAAGAATAAAAAACTGCTGACGGATATCATTAAAGAAACCAAAGAATTGGAAGTGGATCCAAATTCGATGTTCGACATACAGATTAAGCGTATTCATGAGTATAAACGTCAGTTAATGGCGGCGCTTCATGTAATCACCGTATATAATAGGCTCAAAGAAAACCCATCGTTAGAAACCGTGCCAAGAACGGTCATTTTTGGGGGTAAAGCCGCTCCTGGGTATGCGATGGCCAAGATGCACATTAAGCTTATCAATGCCATTGGCGAGAAGATCAACAACGACCCGGATACTTCAGACCGTCTAAAATGTGTCTTTTTAGATAATTACCGAGTCACTTTAGCTGAACGAATGATTCCCGCGGCCGATGTTTCGGAGCAAATATCTACCGCTGGGATGGAAGCGTCGGGTACTGGAAACATGAAGTTTGCCCTTAACGGTGCACTTACCATAGGAACCTTAGATGGTGCCAATGTTGAAATAAAGGAAGAGGTAGGAGATGAGAATATTTTCATCTTTGGTTTAACCGTTGAGCAAGTAGACGAGCTTCGTCGTCAAGGCTATAATCCACACCTCTACTATCAGTCGAATCCCGAGCTCAAGCGCGCGCTGGATCAGATTCAAGATGGCTTTTTCTCTCCGGAAGATCCCGGGCTGTTTCAACCCATTATTCAGGCATTGTTAGAACAAGGCGATTATTTCATGGTATTGGCCGATTATGAGGCGTACGTGAAAAAGCAAGAAGAGCTGGAAAAGGTATATCGCGATTCCAAAGAATGGACCAAAAAAGCTATTTTAAATGTGGCAAGAGTTGGTAAATTCTCTAGTGATCGTACGATTAGAGATTATAATAATGAAATTTGGAAATCAGAAGAAGTAAGCTTGGATTGATACCCACATTATTGTGGACACAAGTATCGGACTCATTAACGACGACCTCCTCGCAGGCCCTTGATTCTTCATTGATACAAGCAACAAATGAATCGCTGGTCACAACCACAGGTAAATCCGTTGCAGAAACGGTAACCATGGAATCGGGAGATGGATGGTGGGCGTGGATTCTCGAGCTCATTGATACCTTGAGCATTCCTCTTTTTAGCTTGGCGAACGCGCAAGTGACCCTGATGTCACTTACGATATTTATAGTTCTCTTATTGGGTTTTACCATGGGTGCATCGTATCTGAAACGTTTGCTCCGTGATACCATTTTACCCAGATTTATTCATGATCAAGGCCTTCAATACACCCTTGCCAGGATGTCGCAATACACCCTGGTGGTGGTTGGGGTATTGATATCCTTTAAATTTTTGGGCGTTGATTTTACAGGCTTAGCGGTAATTTTTGGTTTTCTTTCGGTCGGTATCGGTTTTGGTCTACAAAACATCACCTCTAACTTTATATCGGGCCTCATTGTTCTTTTCGAGCGTCCTATTAGTGTAGGAGATCGAGTAGTGGTTAATGGAATTGAAGGCGATATCGAAGAAATTAATATCCGGGCAACCAAGGTGAAAACATTGGAGAACATCTCCATCATTGTACCGAATTCAGATTTTGTGAGTAAGGATGTGATTAATTACTCGCACGGAGACCCCACCTTTAAATTGGTTATTGATGTGGGGGTATCCTATGAGTCGGATTTGGATGAGGTGATTAAAGCCTTGGACGAAGTAGCTCAGGAAAGTAACTCAGTTATGAGGCGGAGAAAGCATCATGTGCAGTTGCGCTCCTTTGGGGATTCGGCCTGGAATATGAAGCTGATTGTGTGGGTGCCTAATGTGAAAGATCGCTACACGGTTCAAGATGAATTGAACCGCGCGATCGTACGTAAGTTTCGGCAGCGCAATATTGAAATTCCTTTCCCTCAGCGCGATTTGCATATACGCTCGGGCTTACCAGCCAAGGATGAGTAGGTACCTTAAACTATCGCGTGTAACGACCCGTCTTAGCTATCCAATCCTAATTGCAACTGTTCAACCCGATAGTCTTCACTGATATCCAGGTTTGAGAGACTGATGCCCAAGAGTCGGATAGAACGCTCTTCGAATTGAGTTTCTTGAAGTAGTTGTTTGGTGATGCTGCTGATTTCTTTGGCATCATTGGTATGATGACTTAAGGAAAGACTACGGGTGATGGTTTCAAAGTTTTCGTACCGCAATTTAAGCGTAATGGTTTTTCCAGCGGCCGGAATCGACCGCAACCCTTCAGAAATGGTGGCCGATAAGCCTTCAGTGAATCGATGGATGTAGTCTCGGTCCGATACATCTTCTCGAAAAGTTCGCTCTTTTCCGTAGGATTTACGAGTCCTTTGAGATTGTACGGGTCTCGTGTCTTCTCCGCGAGCCATGCGGTAATAATAATGACCTGATTTACCAAAAATCCGAACCAAATCGACCAATTCCCACTGTTTTAAATCATGCCCCGTTTGAATACCCAAACTGAGCATTTTTTGGAGGGTAGCCTTACCTACGCCATAGAATTTTTTGATGGGCAACTCGTCTAAAAAGGCCGCCATTTTATCGGGAGGAATAACGGTAAGCCCATTGGGCTTGTCCATATCGGAGGCCACTTTAGCAACAAATTTATTTGGTCCGACACCCGCTGAGGCCGTGAGCTGCGTGCGCTCGAAAATCTTTTGCTTAATATCGCGAGCAATCAGGGTAGCAGAAGGATTGTTGGCATGGTT
>JAYPDB010000061.1:4632-11823 GCA_038125045.1 Bacteroidota bacterium | reverse complement strand
AGAAACCCCATTAGATAGAGATTTTGAGTACTGGGTATCTCGAGGGTTTATTCATTCCGATACACCAGAGGAACTTAAACTACCCTTCATGGCTCTTTGCAAAGAGCTCTATCTTGATCCACACTCTCCTAGCATCTATCTATCATTTGGTTCTATCCAAAAGAAGATATCCCTTGACAACTACTATCACATCACTCGAATCGAGCCACATATCCGCTTAGCCATTGGGTTAAACGGCAAAGGAACTGAGTGCACCTTAGATGCCATCCTTAGCATACACGGACAAAGTGTTAAACTTCTCACCATTAATTTGTTTGCTTTGGCAAATGGAAGCCCCAAGCATGCCAAGCTCTATACTCATAAGGGTGAAGAAGATGTGCAGATTCCTCACTTAAATCCTCTTCTAAATACGTCTATTTGGCAGGAGCCTCTGAAGGAATACCTTCTTGCTGAAGTTTAGACCACTCCCGATTCCACCGAATCCAACCCGAACACGCCAAGAGTGTAAAAATTAAAAACTGCCCGCTGGTCAGAATCAAACCCTTGTAAAAATAAAGGGGAATCGAAACCAAATTTGTGGCTATCCAAAATAACCAATGCTCTAATTTTTTCTCGGCCATAAGCCACATACCAACTATGGCAAATGATGTGGTTAAAGAATCCCAGAACGGAACATCACTGTCGGTAAAATGGAATAAGACAAGGTATAGCACTATCCATGATAGCCCAAAAAAGAGCAGGGATCGAAACCAAAAAGATTGGTCATTTTTGGTAATGGGCTTGTAGGTTTTTTTTTCTTCGGGTTGAACCCACTGGTACCAACCATAGATACTCATAAGGAAGTAATACCCATTCACTCCCATATCCGCATAGAGTTGATACTTGAATGCTAGATGCATATAAATGGCTACACTAATCATTCCTATGGGATACACCCAAATCTTTTCTTTTACCGAATACCAAACACTTCCCAGCCCCGTAAGTACCGCAACCCACTCCAGTAGTGAGGTCTGCATAATACCATCGACTAGTGAGGTCCAAAGGGAACTTAGTAACATGCTGATCAAGGTCTATACTTTAGCTTTTAATACCCCAGTAAGATTCAATTTATGTATGGGTATTAGGTAGTTCGTGAGAATTTCGTCTTTGTGAATGCCCAATAGTCCCGTGCCTCTGAAATCTACAATACACACTTTTTCTTCTCGCTGAATAATTTCTCCTATTCCATAAAATTCAGGACTTGGCCCATAATATACCAGGTCACCAGGGCGTAATTCGTTCTTAGCTCTTCGATGAAAAGGCATAATCACCGGCAGTAAATCTAAGCGATACGATAATCGACGTTTAGAGCCCAGTGACATAGTTCACTCCTCTTGCTATTTCTATGGTTCGCGAGGCGGCACCCGCCTGAATGGATACCTTTATGACTCTAGAGGGCAAATAATGCTGTGCCACTTGTGGCCATTCAATCACACATATCCCATTTCCATAAATGTATTCTTCAAAACCAATTTCCAATAGTTCATGGTCCGATTCGAGCCGATATAAATCGAAATGATAGATGGTGAGTGCCGATGAATGCACCGGATGACACCCTTCATATTCATGAACAAGGGCATAGGTTGGTGATTGTATATCGGACGTATTCAACCCGAAATAAGAAGCTATGCCTTTGACGAAATGTGTTTTACCTGCCCCCAAATCACCCTCGAGCAGAACTACGTCGCCTGAAACTAATTCGGCAGCTAATGCTTGAGCGCAAGCGAAGGTTTCCTCCACGGATACAACGGTTACAACTTCTGTAGCCATCCCCATGCCTTCGTTATACCTCTTGCCTTTTGGGTTCTAGATGCGCGATAGGAAGAATCATTTCTTCCATGGAAGCCCCACCATGTTGAAAGGTATCTTTGTAGCGATTTTGGTACTTGTGATAATTGGTGGGATACACGAAATAATAATTTTCTTTCGCAATCAGATAATCTTTCACATTGGAATAAACAGGCAGCTGAAAGTCTTCGGCATTTTTAAAGCTTATGACCGCTTGTTCGTCCTCGGCATTCAGATTCCGGCCATATTTGTAACGAAGACTGGTCGCCGTATCCTTATCCCCAAAAACTTTGGTGTCCCGAAGCGAACGAACCGACCCATGATCTGTAGTAATGATAACATGTACGGACTCCTCGGATAAGTCTCGAAACATTTGAAAAAGACTGGAATGCTGGAACCAGGCTTCTGTTATTGCTCGGAAGGCGGTTTCATCTGGAGCCAGTTCCTTAATAACATCTGAATCGGAGCGTGAATGAACCAAAGTATCTACAAAATTAAATACGAAAGCAGCCAGAGGACTTTGCGCATAGCTGCGGATTTTTTGAGCAACCTGTCTACCCTCTTGTGCATTCAAAATCTTCTCGTATTTGGCTTTGATGTCCAGTCCTTGTCGGGACAAATACGCTTCTAAAAGTTCATGTTCATGCCTATTCCAGGAGTGCTCATCCTGTCCTTGTTCCCATAATGAGGGATGGCGCTGTGAAATCTGCAACGGGGTTAGCCCAGAAAAAATGGCATTCCTAGCATAGGGTGTAGCCGTCGGTAGCAATGAAAAATAGAAATCTGTTTTAATTTCATAATAGCTACTTAGGTATTTTTCAAACACCAACCACTGATCATAGCGCATGCAGTCAATGACAAAGAGCATCACATGTTCACCCTGCTCTATTAAGGGCTTTACATAGTTGCTCAAAATACCCGGCGAAAGCATAGGGTGTTCTTCTGATTTCGTGAGATCAACCCGTTCATAGGCTTGTATCCATTGCGCATAGTTCTGCTCAATCATCTTACCAAATTCCCGATTCGCGGAGAGAAATTGATCATCCAAGACTTGTCTCAAGGCCTCATCACCTTGCCCTAAATCCATTTGCCACTGAGTTAACTTCTTATAGGCATCCACCCAACTCTGCCAACTGCTTCGATGATGCAATAAGGCATCCATCTCGGGAAAAGATCGAAGATACGATTGCGCCGACTTCTCACTTTCGAGTCGACCACGATCTAAAATCTTTTTAACGGTTAAAAGTATTTGATTCGGGTTTACCGGTTTAATGAGATAATCTGAAATTTTGGCCCCAATGGCCTCTTCCATGATGGATTCTTCCTCACTTTTGGTAATCATAACCACCGGCAACAAAGGAAACTTGGCTTTGATTATTTCTAGCGCTTCCAGCCCACCCATACCCGGCATCTGCTCATCTAGAAACACCACATCAAACACCTTTTGATCGATCATGGCCACGGCGTCACGGCCATTGGTCACCGCAACCACCTCAAACCCTTTTCTTTCTAAGAAAAGTATGTTCGATTGCAGTTGATCAATTTCATCATCAGCCCATAAAATGCTTGGCATGCCACGAGAATTAGTGATTGATGTTGTAGAAATGCGTTTCCCTATTGATGACGCCTGTATTGGCTTAGACCTTAGTCTGGCACACAGTCAAAAGAAGGTTAACGCATCATTGAATATACAAAACCCTATTCGTACTTGTTTGATTATACATTTTTCCCACAATTCTTACCCTATTTACTCATCCACCCTTAGATAGATCATGGGTTTTAATTTCTGAAATCGTTTCTCTCCAATCCCTTTTACTTCCAGCAACTGTTCTACAGAACTAAATCCGTTCACCTGATGCCTATAACTCATGATTCGTTGCGCATACACCTCACCGATACCCGGAAGTCGAACCCAATCCTCTAAATTGGCCTCATTCATCTCGATTCGGATAGAATCCAAGGTGCTTGCCCCCTCAGGGATCCCCCTTGATACCCGATCACTCCTTTGATTCGTAGAGTCTCGAGCGGCATCCATATAATCCTGCTGCGCTAAATACATACGCACCTTTTCGTCAAAAGCCTCAAATTCCTGCGTATAATCGAATGGCTTCCCATAAAACCATTCATAGGATATGCCAACATGTACCAGCGTTACTAGCATAAGCACCGTACTCATAAATTGCACTTCTAACCGATATATACCCAGTTGCTGCGTCCAATAAAAAAACAACCGTTTCCAATAAGACTTAGCCGACATCATGCTAACACTCCTTTTCCATGTTCTTTTTCTCTGAAGAGTCAATCAAACAAAACTCCTTACAGAAAAACGTTTGAAATACTTTTAGCCGAAGATGTATATTGCAAAGACATGATAATCCATCATCAGTTTAGCGCTAAAGAAACCATCGTTTAGCCGTACCCAATACCATAATGCTTATATAATGTCGCTTTCGGAAATTAACGTACTGGAAGAATCCTTTGAATATCAAGGTATCAGGTTGTATTGGGACAAAATATCTTGGGTTGAAACTACCTCAGATCGTCCAAAAGCATCCCCCCTTATCATTCTTCACGGATGGGGAGCGAGCAAAAAAGTGATGCGGCCACTTGCGCAAATGTTGGGACATCATCGCGATTGTTATGTGCTGGATTTAGCGGGGTTTGGAAAATCAGAGGAGCCCCAAACTGCGTGGTCGGTCGATGATTATGCCGATAGTGTGGTCGCCTGGGTCCATCATCTTGAACTTAGTGAATGCGATCTCATCGCTCATTCCTACGGGGGTCGAATAAGCTTGAAATTGCTGAGCCGTTCTTGGGGAAGCCGAATTCAAAAAGTAATCATCACTGGTGGTGCCGGCATGAAACCCAAAAGAAGTCCGCGATATTACTACCGTAGATATCTGGCCAAAACCTTGAAAGCTCCCTTTGCGCTTTTGCCAGAGCCACTGAAAACCAAAGGGCTAGAACGCTTACGTTCAACCGAGTTATGGAAATCGCTGGGCTCTAGTGATTATTCAGTGCTTTCAGGGGTCATGAGAGAAACCTTTGTGCGCTCTGTTAGCGAATATCTCGAATATACCCTGCCAAAAATTACCCATGTTGTACTCCTCATTTGGGGAGAAGTGGATGAGGCCACCCCCGTGTATCAAGGAAAACGAATAGAACAGGGTATCAGCGGCGCCGCACTCGTGATTATGGACGGTTGTGGACACTACGCCTTCCTAGACAAGCCCAAACAGTTTGTGGCTATTGCAGAAGCGTATTTAAAGCCATAGAATCGGAAATAGCGCACGTATAATTAAGCGTAGGAATACTCAACTCCTTACTTAAGAGGGCAATACCTGTATTTTGAATGCGGTTACCGGAACGATCTCCCTGCGGCCCATAAATGGGATCATTACAAATGGGATGCCCCCACCAATCCAAATGAAGTCGTATTTGATGTGTTCGACCGGTGAGAGGGCGACATTCAACCAGAAAGGAATTTATGGGCAACGACTCACTACCTTGAGGTAAATATTGGACCAAGGTAACTGCGTCAAGAGCATCCTTTTGTCCAGGGGCACATTCAAAAACAAATCCTTTTTTTCTTTTCACAGGAACGTGTATTCGATGTATGTGCTCATCGGCAGGAAGGGCATGAACCAGGGCCCAATAGGTCTTCTGCACGTGCTGCTGTTGAAAAGCCTCGGTTAATAAACGTGCGTACTCCTTATTTTTTGCCAGAACCACCAAACCCGAAGTGACCGCATCCAAACGATGCACAATCTTTAGATCACCATATCCCATGCCATGAAGAATGGAAATCAAGGTGTTTTTATGATAACGCCCTCCTGAATGCATGGGAAGGGGAGCCGGTTTGAAAACAACCAAAAACCCGGGTTTCTCATCAATGATCTGTACTTCATCGGGCACACTGGGTTCAACCATGAACGGCACATGGTGCAACAGAATATCGGATACCTGTAATTCTTCCTCGAAAAGCTTCGCATCAGCCTGGATTTTACCTCTCCGCTCGAGTTGAAGATGGCCTTCACATATCCGATGATACCACTCTTTTTCGGGAATGTGTGGAAATCGAACCCTCAAATAGCGTACTATCGATTGGGCAGACTCCCCAGCTTTTACACGAATGCGATGCGTAAATGAATAAGGAGCAACTAGGCGAATATTACGAAAGGCAGCCATTGGGTTCTTCGGCTATCGCCTTATCAATGAATGATTTGTTTCGCTCCTTAAAATCATCATCAAAATAATTATACCACTTACGAAATGGTTGAAAGGCATGCTCCGGGTCGAAAGGTCTCCGGTACTCACTCTGCATACACGCTTCACTGCAGCATCCCTCCATTTGTTGTGCTCCTTCTTCAGAGCAAACGAAAAGCTTATTGCACTCCATATTGGCACAATTTACATAGGTATCGGCGGGAACCCCCGTTATTTCACAATGAGCGATGGGCGATAAATCCTTAGGATTCACAGGGACAATTAACCGATCATCAAACACAAAACACTTGCCCTTAAAATGTTCTCCACCCTCTTTGTACGCATAATTTAAAATACCACCATGCAGTTGGTTCACGTCTTCCCATCCCTGCTCTTTCATGAGTACTGAAAACTTCTCGCATCGAATACCCCCGGTACAATACATCAAAACTTTTTTGTTTTTAGGGATATCGACCTGTGAAAGCCATTCCGGAAAATCATAAAAATTCTTTAAATCTGGGGTTATGGCACCTTCAAAATGACCAATTTTCGACTCGTAGTTATTTCTCACATCGATCATCACATAATCCTCATCCGACTCCATTACCGCGCGCCACTCAGCAGGTTGAAGATGATTTCCGCCATACTCAGGATTCACGCCGTCTACATGAAGTGCTACAATTTCATTTCTCACTTTGCATATGAGTTTTGCAAAAGGAACTTCGTGATAAGATTCTTGTTTAAATTCGGTACCCTCGAAGCCCTTATGTGACCATACAAACTTTTTATAGGCTTCTATTTGTTCAGAGGTCCCTGACGCCGTTCCATTAAGCCCTTCACTAGAAATATAAATACGACCTTTTAGACCTAATTCTTTACATTTACGCTTGTGTGCTTTACAAAATTCATCAGGTGAATCGATAGGATGGAATTGGTAATAAAGTATAACTTCGAACATGATGCTTGGGTTTGTATATCCGTAAAGCATTAAGATAAACATTATTTAGCTGTAAGTACTACCTTGGGATTCAATAAAGTAAAACGATTTCACATGTTCATGAAGAGGGGCTTTTGGATGAATCCGTGGTTACACCTAAGACGGATATGGATGGGCTTCCTATTCATATGTTTTGGAGGGCTTGGGTTCTCTTCAACCCT
>JAYPDB010000061.1:2148-4532 GCA_038125045.1 Bacteroidota bacterium | reverse complement strand
CCGAAGATCAAAACTCAAACACCATTCCAGACTTTGTGGAGTGGGCAGCCATAGCCGCTGATTCGTCCTATCAGGTGCAAATTACAGAATTGGGGTACCCTGATCCTATTCCCTCAGGTGCGCGTTATGACATCTATTTAAAAGATCTTTCTGGCTTCGGAGCCTATGGCTTAACCAATACATCCAGATTTGGAATATTTCCCTGTGGCGTTAATACCACCAAAAGCTGTATTTACAGTGAAAATGATTTTGTTGGCTATCCGCCCAACACACACCCCACCAATCAATCCCGGGGCGCATTAGAAGTAACCATTGCACATGAATTCAAACATGCCATTCAATACCTCCAAAACGAATGGTCTGGGGAAACCGATGATTGGGCCGAAATGGATGCCACACTCATGGAAGAAGTGGTCTATGATGAGGTGAATGACTATTACAATTACATTGAAAATTTTTCTTCGGATCTTTTCCAAAGAGCGTACCAAAGTCTCATTCCTGGCTCCTACGAAGACATTACCTTTGCACTTTATTTCCACGAACATCTGGGCCCGGAATTTTGGCCCGAAACATGGCGGCTTATAGAACAGGACAACGAATTGAATTTTTTAGATGCGGTGCGAAACTCCCTTGAACAGAGGGGGCTATCCTATGCTACTAGCCTATCCGAAGCCTACGCTTATCATTATGCCTCCGGTGAATTCAACAGCCCGTTAGACTACGGTTTTGATGAGCGAAACCAATATCCTAACCCTCGAATTGAAGAAACCATTACGGAGCTCGTCATTGGTGAAGCTTTTATTGACGGGGATTTGAGTAGGTTAAGTAGTCGCTTTTATGAAATTGCACTGGCCACCGATTTAGGAACCTTTGCACAAGTAAATCTAAGCGCCGATAACGCCGATGTTGTTCTGGGGGTGCTCATTTATGAAACTACAGGAGGCGTTCAATTCCATACACTCGAAAGTGATGGTATGATCGACCAATTTACCGAATTACCCCTAGGCGTAAATTGGACAACTATTGAGAAAATTGGGCTCATGGTCACCCAAACCAGTTCAAACATAAACGCATATTACAAACTTCAAATAGAAGAGTATTCATTAGGCGATGAGTTGGTCTTATCTCAAAATTACCCGAATCCAGCCAAGGATTACACGAAAATCGATGTGTGGGTACCCAAAGTATCAGATCTGAACATCGAACTTTTTGACCTACTTGGACGAAAGGTAAAAACCATTTATCAAGGATCCGCTGATGCAGGTTCCAATACCTTTGGCTTTGCTACCGCATCCTTATCATCAGGTGTTTATATCTATCGAGTTATAGGAGCAGGAAACACCGCCTCAAAAGCCATACATATTATTCGATAGGTTCAATAGCTGAATAGCTTGGTATCATAGCTATTTTTACCACTTATTTCTTTTTTTTCATGAAATAAGGTATACTTGTACAATATCATCTTATTATTGTATAACCGCCCTGTCATCGAAGAATTTGCTCTTCGACCTCTATTTGCGATCCTCTTATGAACAAAGCACGTTTAATTGACGAATTAAGCAAACAGCTTGACCTGCCCAAATCTACGACCGAACAGTATTTGGTGGAACTAATCGAGCTCATGAGCCATGAACTCCAAGAGGGAAATGGTTTCAATTTCCCAGGCTTGGGTCAATTTGAAACGCGAGAACGCGCTTCGTATATCGCATACAATCCTCATTACAAGAAGAAGATGCAGGTGCCTGCAAAACAAATGATTCAGTTCACGCCTTCTAAGCAAGTTAAAGACGAACTTAAGGAATCCGGACTATGAGTACCAAACGAAATGGCCGTGAGTTCATCGAGATTTTTGCTCAAAAAGCGAACATGACTAAGAAAGACGCCCGGTCTTTTATAGAGTCTTTTTCAGATATTATTACCGAGGTTGCTATTAGTGAGGGAAAGGCTAATGTTTCTGGCTTTGGCCGGTTTAGCGTTACGCAAGTAGCCGATCGTGAGGGAACACAACCCGGCACCGGTGAAACCATCATCATTCCGGCTCACCGTAAAATGAGTTTCAGTCCGTATAAAAAACTTGAGGAACTAATAAATAATACCACAGAAAAGGGTCACACAACTATGAAAAACGAATCAAATGCCTTTGCAGCTCTATTGGATGAAATAGAAGCGCAATCAAAGGGAAAAACAACAGATACCGATCGGGCTTCTGATACGGCCACATCTGAAGTGTCAGCTCCCCGGATAGCCAAAAAACCCACCGAATTTATACCTCCCGAACTCGAGTCAACGAACGGTTCGGAGGATTTAGATGAGAAAACGGCCTTACTAGACGAACTAGAAGAGATCATCAAACAGAAGAAAGAACACCTTCAAAAAAACCCAGT
>JAYPDB010000061.1:0-2048 GCA_038125045.1 Bacteroidota bacterium | reverse complement strand
GAGTTACAAGATGCTATTTCAAGCTTAAGTAAAAAATCAAAGCACCTGAAAGAACCCTCGGAAGGAATGATTCAGTTCAACCGTACATGGTTTGTTTCTGGTGGGATGATTGGGGCCATTGTGTTGTTTTTAAGTGGTTTTTTCTTGGGTAATTCAATGGATGTGTTGCATTCTACACCGAGTACTCCCCTAACTATGGGCACCTTGAATTCGACGGTAGAGACGGCTACAGTCCAAGGAACTGCCGCAGCTGAAGAGAACGGTAGTAATCCAAGCACGATCATAGCCCCCCAAACAAACGAGGATCTACCCCCATCTCAAACCATAGAACCATTCCAAACCGCCAATCAGACGGGCACGATACGCTTTAACAGCGAAATGGGTTTATATAATATGGCTTCTGAAATTTATGGAAACCCTCGACTATGGGTACTTCTTTTTGAAGAGAATTTTACAACTGCTCAAAATCCAGATGATATTCCCGAGAATACAATGCTCACTATTCCGAGAATCGCACAAAACGGGACGCTCACAAATCTAGAACGCGAACGCTTACGCATAGCCTTATTGCACGTTGCACAGGCATATGAAAACGCAGGTAAATCGGCTCTGGCTCAAAGCTATAGAAATGCATCGGTCTATTACCCAAATACGATGTAGTCTTAGCTTATCAGATCCAGACCCAGTCGGTCCGAAACGCTAAATCCTGCTGAAAGTAAATGGTAGCAACATTCCTCTTTACGCAACCATTTATGCTCTACCATCTGCTCGAGTCTACTTAGTTGTTTCTCATTAAGCTCATAATCGTACACGGTTTTAAGGTACTCGGTATCCAAACCTCTGGCTGTTCGCATACTCAACCAGAGATGTTCTTCAATGAGTGCCGCATGATCGAGTTTTTCAGTGCCGGCTGCTTCTTGTTTACCTAATTGGCTAGCTTGTTTAAAGTAAAGAGAAAGATCACGAGCATTGGACCAACGTTTAGCGGTATGAGAGGCTGTTTTCCAAAACGAGTGTGCACCCGGTCCGAAGCCTAAATAATTACCATGATACCAATACATTTGATTATGAAGGGCGTGATAGTCGGGCTTGGCAAAACTACTTACCTCATAACGATGCAGACCATTAACCATCAATCGTTCTTCCAGAGCTTCCATTTGCTCCGCCACCAAATCATCATCAGTGGGTACAATCCGGCCCAGATCTACTTGCTTAGCAAGGCGAGTGTTTTTTTCTATGGTTAAGGCATAGGCAGAAATATGAGGAGGGCTAAAGTTCATCAATAGCTCAACATCCTCATAGAGTTCTTCCAACCTTTGCCCCGGCTGACCATAGATAAGATCAACGGTGTAATTGGATATAGGCGATTCCCTCATCGCTTCAAGTGCGCCCAATGCTTGAGAACGGTTATGTGCACGATGCATCATAGTAAGACGTTCCTCTGAAAAAGTCTGCACCCCCATACTGATGCGATTCACCCCCAGTTCAGACAATTGTTCAAGATAGGAACGACTTACATCATCGGGATTTAGTTCAACGGTGAACTCTTTCAACCTTAAGGTAAACACACGCTCTAGCGCAGTTATAATGTGCTCTAGAGAAGAAATCGGCAATAGTGAGGGGGTTCCACCACCTATATATAAGGTATCAAAGCTTTGATTTGCATAGTCTGTCCCTTCATACGAGTTGATTTCTTGAATGAGTGCATCCACAAAGGGTTCTTTGAGTTCTTGGCGGGTCACAAAATAAAAATCACAGTAGGAGCAGGCCTGTTTACAAAACGGAATATGCAGGTATAGGCCTGATAAACGATCTAAACGCTCAGACATTAGGATGCTCTAGTGTCGTCAAGAAGATCTTGGTCTCCATTGAACATGCGCCTATCATAGAAAGGATTCTCAGAGTAGCTATGCTCTCCCTTGTACACGCTACTATAGGTGATATAATTTTGCGCGTACTGTTTAATGGACGCTCGCTCCTCAGCTCCCAAAGCCCGAACGGCTTTTGCCGGTGAGCCCATATAAAGAAATCCCGAAGCCAACCGTTTT
>JAYPDB010000060.1:0-12023 GCA_038125045.1 Bacteroidota bacterium | reverse complement strand
GAGCAAGATAAATTCTGTTACGTTCCACATCTTCTCCAACATCACGCAAGATATTGGTGAGTTGCATGGCAATACCCAAATCAGCCGCATAATTCAAAGCCTGTTCATCACGATACCCAAACACCGGAGTAGTCATTAAGCCTACAACAGAAGCCACTTTAAAAGAATAATCATAGACTTCTTTGAAAGTAGAATAGCGGCGTTTGTTTAGATCTTGTTCTACCCCATCGATGAGCATAAGCGGTAGCTCTATCGGGATATCATAATGTAAAAAGGTATCCGAAAAAGCCTTAAAAATAGGATCATCAGGAATACAAGAACCCTCATAAATACCTTCTATCTTACTTCGTAACGTACTCAACTGACCAGATAGCTCACTATTTGGAACACAATCATTGTTAATGAGATCGATATTATCGTCAACCAGATTGTCTATGTACCGACAATACCCATAGATGGCAAATATACCTCGTTGTTTCTCATTCGGGAGAAAACGAGTGGCTAAATAAAACGTTTTAGCGTAGTGTTTGGTGATTGCTCTACAATGGGAGTAGGCAGGTTTGAGCAAATCGTTAGACATTTCATCAATGACAGATCGATGAAAAGAAGTACGCTCATAAAGCGGACGAATAATATCTACGGGATATTTTATAAGTGTACTCATACAATCCATAAGTTGGTTGCGCCGCAAATAGTTCCAAAGTCAAAGAAATATTTATTCTAAGCTTAGGAATTACATATCAATATAAAGTTTAGTATATTCGTGATGGTATTGTTATTTAATGCAACGGTAGTCTTAAGATTAATTTTTTTAGACGTATTACTCTTTTACCCTACTAAAAACAGGATAGATGAGATTTCCACCGAATTAATAACATGCAATCTTGATAAATTTCTGGAACGCCAACATTTTTATTATATCTCCTTTCCATGAACAAAAAAGTCACCATCTACGATGTAGCCAAACGTGCTGATGTTGCAATATCAACCGTGTCAAGAGTACTCAATGGTTCGTTAAATGTTTCTGAGAAAACAAAGGAACGGGTTGAAGAAGCCATTAAGGCGCTTAATTTCCGACCCCAAGTAAATGCCAGAAAATTAGCCAGTAAAGAGCCTCAAATGCTTGCTGTTGCGGTACCCTCTTTTACTACTCCCTTCTTCAATGAAGTACTTAAAGGGGTTAAAGATGAATTAAAGAAAACAGATTTAGATATCATTCTGTACAACACAGGATCAAAAGATCCTGAAATTGCAGTCACCAATTTCTTTGACCGAGGATCTGCCGATGCCGTAATCCTCATTTCCATTGACATCAGTGATACTGTTCACCAACACTTACAAAGCAGTGGTGTGCCTGTAGTATTGGTTAATTCTCAGCATGATAGTTATAACTACTTCATGGTCAATGACTATAGAGGCGGTTTTATGGCCGCTGAGCATCTAATCACTTCGGGATACAAGCGAATTGGATTAATCAGTACTCCCACAAAAACCAGAACCTCCATTGAAAGAGAAAAGGGATTTAAAGATGCATTCAAGCAGTTAAAGAAAATCCCAAACAAAGATTATTTTGTAACCGGTGACACCAGTAAACATGCGGGATTTACGGAGGAAGCTGGATTTGAGGCCATAAACAAATATGCCGAGATGAGTGAATTTCCAGATGCTATCTTTTGTCTAAATGATTCTATGGCATTGGGTGCCTTACATGCTATTTCACGATTGGGGCTAAAAGTTCCAGAAGATGTAGCCATTATGGGGTATGACAACATTAAACTGAGTAAATATTTAGATCTTACCACCATTGACCAGCAAATGCACACCATAGGTACCCAGGCGATATCACGTCTATTAACGATAATAAAAACAAAAGATACTCAGTTATTTCAAACCATGATAAATCCCGTCTTGATACCACGAGGATCCACTAAGAAGAGCTGAGGTATAAAATATTGGATAATACCCAAGCACTACCCTACTGCATAACGAATACCGAAGTATCAAAACTATCAGCACCCTACAAAGGTAAAGTGCGTGAGGTTTATGAACTTAACAGCGATACCATAGGTATTGTGGTCACCGACAGAATCTCGGCATTTGATTACATTATGCGACAGGCCATCCCTTTTAAAGGACAAATTCTGAACAAATTAGCCGCTTTTGGCTTTTCAAAAGTTAGGGATATTCTACCCAATCACATCATAGAGGTCCCCCATCCCAATGTAACCATTGCAAAAAAGTGTAACGCCATTCCTATTGAGGTGGTTTTTAGAGCACACCTTACAGGTCATGCTTGGAGACAATATAAACTTGGTAAGCGAATATTATGCGGAGTCGCAATGCCAGATGGCCTCAAAGAACACGATCCTTTTCCACAAGCCATCTTAACACCCGCCACCAAGGCCATGGAAGGTCATGATGAAGACATTTCTGAGGAAGAAATTCTATCTAGAAATATTGTAGATCCCAAGCTTTGGGAACAAATAAAGACGGCAGGAACCCAACTCTTCAAACGTGGTCAAGAAGTGGCCCAACAACAAGGCCTTATTCTTGTAGACACAAAGTATGAATTTGGTTTATACCAGGGACAATTGACCCTCATCGATGAAGTTCACACCACAGACTCCTCTCGATACTTTTACGCCGACGGATTCCTAGAGCGTCAAGCCCAGGGGGCGTCCCAACAACAATTGTCCAAAGAATTTTTGAGAGAATGGTTAATGGATCATAACTTTCAAGGGTTAGATGGCCAAACGCTACCGGACTTACCCGATGAATTTCGCCTAGAAGTCTATGACCGCTACTCGGAACTATTCAAACGACTCACCGGCGAAGCCTTTCAACCCGAGTTAATAACAGATATTAACCAAGATTTAGAACGCCTTTTTAGGCCATATCTCTAGGGAGTATTCCTTTGGAAGGCATGATGGTTAGTTCTTCGACTACGGTCCTAGGACTTAATTTTGTTAAGCCATAGACGATTTCAACAACATCCACCGGATTGATGAGTCGTTGTGGATCCACGTCTATTCCATCCCACGAACTTGAAAAGGTTTGGCCCAACAACACATTACAAACCCCAACATGAGGGTGATTGTTTTCACACAATACCCGAAACGAACGGCCAAAGCCCAACAAAGCATGCTTACTTACAGCGTAGGCCGCTGCATCATCATAGCCTTCTACACTCGCTTTTGAGCAAATATTAACCACTAATGAGTGATCTTGTTCTTTCAGATCTTGGAGCCAGTGTTGCGTGCATGAGATGGCGCCGAGCGTATTAATTCGAAATTGCTCTTCATAATCTTCAAGTGAATCCTGTGTCATATCCTGAAACAAAAAATGACCCGCATTGTTTACTAGCACCGCAATGCTCGGAAATGCTTCGGGCATTTTTATTTGCTCAGATAGGGGTACTTTTGAAGCGTAATCGACCCCCATCCCAACAACCTTTGATGCCCCCAGTGCCAAACACTCCTCTGTCACCTTTTCGAGATGATCAGTAGCCCTAGCCATCAAAATCAACGGGTGTCTATTACGCGCAAATCGTTTAGCTAATTCACGCCCAATTCCTCGAGATGCACCCGTAATTACTACCCCTTGACTGGAATCAATCATGGCACATCCAAAAATTTATGGGTTTGAAGACTAATCTCCCATTTAGGATTTTTTTTAACATAATCCACAATCAAAGGTATAGATCCAGGGGAATCCCATTCGGGTTGAAGATAAAGTTTGGTGTCCTTTGAGCACTTTTCAGCTTCTTCTTCTGCCCAAGCTAAATCTTTATTGGTTAGGACCACCACTTTCAATTCATCGGCATACTCATATGCTTCGATAAGGGGCTTTTTAAACCGTTTTGGTGACAAAGTCACCCAATCTAGATGGCCTGAAAGTTGAGATGAGCCACTGGTTTCAATATGTATTTGACACCCTAGTTCCTTCAGCATCTGTGTTAAAGGGTCTAAATCATGCATAAGAGGCTCTCCACCGGTAATGACCACTTTTGAGGCTCTCGATGTATTCACCTCTTGCACCAACTGACCCACGGTCATTTTGGGGTGTTTACTCCCATCCCAACTATCTTTTACATCACACCACCAACACTGTACATCACAGCCCGCCGTGCGAATAAAATACGCGGCTGATCCCGTATGAAAGCCCTCACCTTGAATGGTATAAAAGTGCTCCATAATAGGATAACATACATCCTTAAGTTCTTCAGTAGCGATGCTATTACGGAGCTTAGAACTATACATCTTTATCCGTGTAGGTCACCCAAGAAGAATCTGTTTCCCATACCGTAACTTCAAGGTCTATTCCTTCGGGTATTCTTTTTTGGGTTTCACTATGAATATACTCAGCAATCCTTTCTGCTGTGGTATTGTATTGCATCACGTCATTCAAGACCCCATGATCAAAGCCGCCTTTTTCAGAATCTTTAGCCGCCCACTTCAATTCCTTAAAATCACAAACCATATCCGAACTATTCAAATAGGCCGAGGGATTCAACTTGTGTGACTTGGCTTTCATATGGACTTTATACGTATGACCGTGCATTCGTCCACATTTTCCATCATAACCATCGATGTAATGGGCCGCATCAAATTTAAATTCTGTGTGCAATATCCAAGTAGGCATAGCAGTTTAAGAGCTTGGTTAAAAAAATATCACCTTAAAATACTGCTTTTTCCAATTATTAGTTAGCTACCCTTTTAATGGTACACCCTATGGATTTTGTAGAAGCTCGGGTTATGGTTTGCCCTGCGGATAATTGCTCTATGGCATCTTTTATGTAAAAATCTTCGACATCAGCGGCACTGTTGGCATTATCATCAATAGCACCTACATACACCAATGTATCCTCAGCATTGAACAGATATACATGTGGAGTGCGCGAAGCACCAAATGCATCAGCCACTCTGTGGTTTTTGTCCAATACATAAGGAAGCTCATAACCTGCCTTTTCAGCATGACGTATCATATCCTCCATTCCATCCCCTTTATCTCTGTAATCCTCATTCGGATTTACAAGGATCATTCCAATATCATGCGATGATGCTATTTCTTGAACTATGGGATATCTATCCTCCCATTTTATCACCCAAGGACAGGTATTACATGAAAATATAACCAGCAGCCCCTTATCTCCCTTTACCCCATTTAAGGTTAGATTCCGTCCAGAGATATCCTCCATGGGTACATCACCTAGAGGTAGTGAACTACCTAGAGGAAGTTGCTCAATCTCCTGAGCGGCTGTATTTGCTACTAAAAATAAGGTGAACAGCGCAATGGTGCATGAGTGGTTAACCATTTTACGAAGTATGTGTGCTTTCATTTGTCTTAGTTTATGTTCTGTTACGGTTGTTAGATAGGGCACCTTTTATTCTTCAATTACTTCTAGTAAGGCACTCTCAAAATCTTCATAGCTCGCCTTCCCTTCCCACTCGGTATGCGTCGTACCATCTTTGGCTAGTACCAGCGTATAGGGAATAGCTCCTGACCACTTCTCAGATATTCCAGCGATAAAATCGTTATCCTTGCCCTGCTTAAAAAAGGTTGTAAAATTCACTCCTTGAGACTCTAAAAATTCAGTAGCCTCCATCCTCGCTTCTTCAAAATCAGCAGAAATAAATACCAGTTCAAACCGATCACCATAGGTTGATTTAAGATCCATGATGTATGGAAACTCTTCCACACAAGGCAAACACCAGGTCGCCCAAATATTCACGAGCACAGGCTTTTCCCCGCTAAAACGAGCAATATGTGATTGAATTTGGTCTAGAGTTGCATTTTCAAGTACACTTACGGAATTCACATCTTGTTTATTTTCAGATGAATTGGCACAACCTAATTGCCCTAACAATGCTACTGAAAAAACAAGTAGAGGTAAAAACTTAATCTTTAGTTCTCTCATGACCTAATGATGATTCATTTGTGTTGCTAAATAATGCACGCATTTCTTGTATGGTAGCATTCAAAGGTTTTTGCGTGAATTCTTCAATCAAATCCAAAGTACTAGTCCCTAGGCTTCTATACAAGTCAAGAACACTTCTTTGCCCATCTAATAACTGTAAATGATGCTGAATGGTTTGAAGATCTCCTCGAATAATGGGACCGGTTATAGATGATTCTACGGAGCCAAAATCAAGCTCTTGCAAACTGATACTCATCATACCTTGTATCATATGGTTAGCTTCAACAGATTCCATACCCTGAGCTATTAAATACTTTTGCACATGACCATATATGGACATCAGATAATTGCAGCTCATCACAGCAGCAATATGAATAGATTGTTTCTGTGCCTCGGTGACCGGTACGAAGTAAGCCCCCCATTCAGAGCACCAATACTCGAATAAGACCATCAATTCATCATCACCCAATGCATCCATAACCATATTTTCAGCTGATATTGTATTATAGGTGATTGGCGCAACTGGATGAATTACAGCAATTTGACACCCTAAATTTTTCAATGGCTCTAATATACTTAATGATCTAAAACCCGAACAATGCACCACACCAAACGCCGAAGACTGTACATGGTTTTCCAGCTCCTTTGCCACCTTAGGTATCTCTTGATCTTGCACACAAATGAGAAACAGATCTGCCTTAGGATAGTCTTGTTGCTCACGGGTTTTAATCATCACCTGAATATGAGGGATGAGGTTAAATAGACCTTCAAAAAACCGTCCTACCCTTCCATAACCAATGATTACGATGGTATAAGGTTTGAGTGGTTGAATAGGGCTTAGCATGTATTACGGGTGGTATGTATTCATTCAAAAGTAGACTGAGCAACAGCCACTATGAGATCATTATTCATTAGAAGTATGCCTGTATAGTTTTGTGCATCATTATAACATGCGCGAAAGCCAAAACAGGTATCCTCTTCCAAGCTGTGCTCAAAATGATACAAACATCCATCCCAAGCAAGTTCATTCCTATGTGTGGTCGAAATTCTACTTAACGCAGTGACATTAATCAACGCTACATGCGCCTGCAGTCCTAACCCCATACATTTCACAATGGCCTCCTTAATAACCCAAAGTGACAGTTTATTTCTATTAATTTCGGATTGAAGCCATTCTTCATCAGTACCTACTCTAGCGATCAAAGCATCACTTAGGCGGCGGCTCCGTTCTTCCAAATCCATACCCACCGATGGTCCGTGACGAAAACAAGCCCCTAACCATTGCTTTGAATGGGTAAGGCTTATGGATATCTCATCTTCAAGCGGTTTTATGAAGGGTTTTCCTTGGATATCTTGTGCGAGACGTAGCTCATTGAGCGTTACATTCGTGATATGCCGACCGATCAAATCTTTCAAAAGCTTACGTACCCCTAAGAATTCCAGAGCACGAGTAGTGCTTTTAAACTCCATAACTTTTTCAACCTG
The DNA here is from genome assembly GCA_038125045.1 of Bacteroidota bacterium. Taxonomy (GTDB): domain Bacteria; phylum Bacteroidota; class Rhodothermia; order Balneolales; family Balneolaceae; genus UBA1275. The sequence goes on along the minus strand of JAYPDB010000060.1, from coordinate 4,621 downwards.
AGAAGACGTCAAGAAGCCACCCAAATCTTGCAGGTAATTCTCAGGTAATTCGTGCTCATCTGACGAAGAATTTCGAACAAAATCAATATGTATAACAGATCTAGACATACCTTAAATAGTAAGACATAAATTAGCTAGGATTTCGGTATTTTACCTACCTAAATAATATTCAGTATCTAATCACCGATTTATGTCTCAACAGGAATTATCCCTTTCAGAGCAGGAACAAATTCGCCGAGAAAAAAGAACTCAATTACAAGAAATGGGAATTAATCCCTACCCGCCTCAGTTCGAACACACTCATCACAGCAAGGACGTTCTTGAGACTCCAGAATTAGTTAGAACCGAGGAACAAGAATCCAGCCCTGAGGTAGCAATTGCGGGACGTATTATGGCCAGAAGAATTATGGGAAAAGCAGCTTTCTTCCATATTCAAGATAGTGAAGGCCTCATTCAAGTATATATCCGCAGAGATGATGTAGGTGTAGAGATCTATAATTCGGTCTTTAAAAAGCTCGTAGATATAGGGGATATTGTTGGTGTTCGAGGTTTTGTATTCAAAACCAGAACAGGTGAAGTAACCGTGCATGCCGAGCAATTTGAGTTACTCACAAAAACCTTACGCCCTCTTCCAACCCCAAAAGAAGTTGAAAATGAACAGGGAGAAAAAGTTGTTTATGACGCTTTTTCTGATAAAGAATTACGATACCGTCAACGGTATGTGGATTTGATTGTAAATCCTGAGGTAAAGCAAACCTTTATTAAGCGAACCAAACTGGTTCAGAGCATGCGCAACTTTATGAACGATCATGGATATCTTGAAGTTGAAACCCCCATCCTTCAACCTGTGTATGGAGGTGCGTCGGCACGACCATTTGTGACTCATCACAATACTCTGGATATGGATTTGTATTTAAGAATTGCCAATGAGCTCTATTTAAAACGTTTGATCGTTGGTGGATTTGATGGGGTCTACGAATTTTCTAAAGATTTTCGTAATGAAGGGCTCTCTCGATTTCACAATCCTGAATTCACTCAAGTCGAGCTTTATGTCGCCTATAAAGATTATGAATGGATGATGAGCTTCACCGAACAAATGATAGAAAAAGTAGCTCTAGAGTTACATGGAACTACTCAGGTTCCTGTTGGTGAGCATAGGATTGAATTCAAAGCTCCTTGGCCTAGAATCCCTATGTTTGATGCCATATTAGAGCATACGGGGCATGATCTAAAAGGAAAAAATCTGCACGAGTTACAGGCCATTGCAAAGGAATTACATATTGAAATTGATGGGAGTTTTGGGGTAGCTAAGATTATTGATGAAATATTTGGCACCTATGTGGAGCCAAAGCTTATACAGCCTACATTTATTACCGATTATCCGATTGAGATGAGTCCTCTGACCAAAAAACATCGCTCGAAAGACGGGTTGGTAGAGCGATTTGAATGTATTTGCAATGGCAAAGAAATTGCGAATGCCTATACCGAGCTAAACGATCCAGTAGACCAACGGGAACGTCTGGAGGCTCAGGCGTCTCTGCGTGCAGGTGGTGATGATGAGGCGATGACCGTCGATGAGGATTTTCTTAGAGCATTAGAGTATGGCATGCCTCCTACCGCTGGTATTGGGATAGGTATTGACAGACTTTCTATGATTATGACTAATTCGGAGTCGATCCGTGATGTTCTATTTTTTCCTCAAATGAAACCTAAGTAGTCGCGTCTCATGGGTATTGAACGATTCTTAGCCTCTCGTTACTTCTGGGGGAACCGAAAGGGTACCGGCTTCGTATCGTTCATAAAATCCATGACCATTGCCGGGGTCGCCATAGGCTCTGCTGGATTACTTATTGCGTTATCTATTGTGCATGGGTTCAAAGAAACCATTCAAACCAAAGTAGTAGATTTTGCTCCACACATCACGCTTCAAAGCTTTTCAAATCAATCCATTTACAGAGCCGATACCTTAGTACAATTTATTAATGGAATGGATGGGGTGACTAGTGCCCAAGCTATCATTAGCAGCGAAGTAATGATCCAGTATCAAGATCAAGTTGTGGGTGCAATCTTAAAAGGAGTTCCTACTGGACACAACGAATCTTCCCTAACAGGTTATACTTCAGGAACATCAGATTCTTTCACAACCTCAAACAACGGAGAGGATAAAGGTCTAGCCTACCCACTAATAACCTTAGGTGATGGCATCGCTCAGCGGTTGGGAGTTACATTAGGGTCTAGAATCATCATCTTTTCAGCAAAGCCATCGAGCAATGATCTACTAAACACACCCGAAATTCAACAATATCAGGTAGCTGACATCTATAACACGGGTATAGAGTTTTTTGATGACATGTATGCCATAGCGCCTATTCAAGCGGTTAGAAGGCTTTTAGGCCTCTCTTCGCCTATGGCACAGCAAATAGAGATTCGAATTGAGGACCCAAGTTTATCAAAAATTATAGAAAGCGAACAACTACTGGATACGTTCATTTCATTTCCATTTTACACTGAGACAATTCAAGATAGATACGGAAACCTTTTTGCCTGGGTCGAATTACAGGAAAACATCATTCCTCTTGTAATTGCTGTAATGATTTTAGTCGCGGCCTTCAATTTGATAGGTGCCATTTTAATGATGGTATTAGAACGAACAAAGGATATTGGCGTACTAAAAGCACTAGGTGCCACTCAAAAACATATTACCAAAGTATTCCTAGTAGAAGGTTTGTGGGTAGCTACCTTGGGTTTGATCATTGGAATAGCCATTAGCGCAAGCTTCATGTATATACAACATGAGTTCCAAATCATTCGTCTGTCCGAAGAAAACTACTACATGTCGGCAGCCCCCATTTCACCTAAAGCCGTAGACTTTCTTTGGGTAAGCATCATCACTTTTGTTCTGTGCGCTTTAGCTTCCTGGATCCCAGCACATATAGGCGCTAAACTTAATCCACTAAAAGCCATTAAGCTAGGAGCTTATAGCTAATGACCTTCCTAAAATAGGAAAGAGTTATACTCTATTTCACAAGAAGCATTTTTTTCGATAGGTGAACATTTCCATCCCTACTCATCAGCCTATAAATATAGGTTCCTGAAGAAAGATGTGAGGCGTCAAAATGTAACTCATAGTATCCTGAAGGAGTGTATTGATTCCATAATTCAATCACCATTCGACCCGATAGATCATAGACCCTAAGACTCATTTCCGCAGGGTTTTCAATTGAAAATGCGATTTTTGTATTTGGGTTGAAGGGATTTGGATAATTCTGCATGAGCTGATACGAATAGGCAGATTGAGCCATGAATTCATTGGTGACTGCCTCCTCTATCAATATAACGATAGAGAACTCAGTGGTTAGGCCTTCGTTATCCGTAACGCTTCCGCTTAGTACAACCTCCCCAACAAAGAACGGGGAATAGATAAGTAAGGTAGATGTGGAATCTATCAGCTGAACAAATATTACTGGTGGGTTGAGGCTTAGTTCAAAATCCAAATCAGCAAAATCATCTTCTGCATCTTGAATAACACCAGCTAATGAAAAGCGTAAGGTATCATTTTGGTTAAATCGAAGTGTATCCGGTAAACCGATGAGTTGGGGCGGTGTGTTCCCGAATGTAATGATGGATGCTCGTATAGCTTCCGTCTGTAAAGCTTCTTCATTAAATTGATGCTCCGTAATCTGAATTTGACTAATGCGCGCCACCTTTGGAACAAGCTGTAAATAAAGTAACACACCCGACTGGTCGATAGGATTTGTAGCAGCTAATGAAAAATAAACCTCGTTATCCTTTGCATTAACGGCATAAAATGCTCCATTTGTAGACTTTGTTATTGTTCCATCAACACTGTAGTCCAATAGGGTGAACTGCAGGGAATCAAACGAAAGTTCAAAGCCAACTCCATAAATATCATCCGCACTATTTAGTTCAAGATGAACTGGGTACCATAGGGTATCTAGTACACTTTGAGTTGTATCTGGCACCACTAAAGTCGCTTGTGCTTTGAGTTTAGCTGGCAATAACCCCACAAATAAGATTACAATAACGGTAAAAAATGACGCTATAATTTTCAAGGAGTACCTTTGTTAGGTGTTATATGATAATATACAGGATTGTATATCAAATACACTCCCATATATCGTATGCTAAGGTTCAACCTACTTAATCAAGGTCATTCGTTTGGTCATCACCTGACTACCAACCTGAAGTCGATACATATACACCCCACTTGAAAGGTTTCCAGCATTCCAGGTGGCTGTATAACTTCCGGCATCCTTACGCTCATTTACCACTACTTCTACTTCTTGACCCAACAAATTGAATACACTTAATCGAACACTAGTAGCCTCTGGCAATTGGTATTCGATCTGGGTATTTGGGTTAAATGGGTTGGGATAGTTTTGAGTTAATATGATGGAATTCGGAATTTCGATTAATCCTAACTCAGCTAATTCTAGTGGTGCATTTTCATTCACCCGGAATCGTGCGCTTAATTTTGAGGTAGAACTACCTTCCTCTTCTGAAGAAAGTGCTAAGGTAAAGCTACCTTCATCGATTGCCTCCACACCAAATAGAGAAATATGCACCCGTTGCCCTCGCTTATTAACGAGTTGCTGAAGAC
>JAYPDB010000059.1:10469-12090 GCA_038125045.1 Bacteroidota bacterium | reverse complement strand
TATAATGTCCAAATCCATATCTGTTGAACCCATAATATCTATTCCATGAAGAATAGAAAGGATCATAATATCCCCAGCTGTAGGCCCCATAATATCCACTCCAAGCCCAGTAAGATGCAGGACTCCAAGGGCTATAATACCCATAATGATCACTCCACCAACCAAAATTAATACGCCACCAGCGTTTGGCATACCACGTACTCCAGAAGTCATCATCGTACCATCCATCTCTATATCCTTTACGATATCCTCTATCGTAGCCCTTATCATACCCTCTGTAATAATCCCAATGACTACTGCTTTCATAATATGCCTCCTGGTCATATTCAAAAGTAGATAGTGACTCAACATAATGGTCGTCATACCATTGCTCCGTCTCATAATCTTTGTAGTAAATGCCTACAGAGGCGGCCTCATCGATTTCGCTAGAATAATTAGGATTTGCAGTTTGGGTAGTTTCAGCCCAATTATACCCTTTTTGGGATTGTTCATCATCATCCCAAGAGTAATAACTCGACGTACCTGAAGCCGTAGGCTGATCCCACTCATAAGCTAAGTGCATCTGGGTATAGCATCCGGTAGTAAGCAGTCCTAATCCAATCAAAATTGCTATGCTAAGAAACCTAAATGTTTTCATACAACCTCCGGTTTGTTTGAGTATTACACCTAAAATTCACTATATCCTTGAATAGATGCTATCACATTTTAATGTGAGTAAGAGATAACATCCGTGGTATGTTGTATATGAACTGAAACAGTACTTAAAGTTCACCTCGTAACGACTTTGCTATGACTTCGGCTTTCGAATTAACATGGAGTTTTTTGTACATATTTCGGATATGAGCCCTAACAGTATCTATGGAAATGTTTAGTCTGTCTGCAATCATTTTATAGCTAAGCCCATCGACTAATCCATTTACAATGTCTTGTTCTCGAGCCGTAAGATTACTTTCACTCTTTTTTTGGCCTGATTCATTGAAGTGTGTGATCACTTTTCTAGCAATTTGTGGTGACATGGGAGCACCACCACTCAGTAACAGATCTATGGCCTCTTTGATTTCAGGTAATGAGGTGTGTTTAAGTAAATAACCTGAAGCACCTGCTTTAAGCGAATCAAAAATTTTGTGAGAATCATGATAGACGGTAAGCATAATAATTTCAATCTCTGGAAATTTTTCCTTGAATACTTTCATACCCTCTATCCCACTCATACCCGGCAACTGAATATCCATAAGCAAAACATCCGGCTTACTGTAACTATCTAGATATTCTAGCATCTCTTCTACACTTTCTACGGCTATTGAACACTCCATTCCATCTTGCATATCGAGATAGCGCTGAATAAGCTGCCTTATTTTTTTATTGTCTTCAATGATTCCGATTTTAGCCATAAGCAATCTGTTTACAGGTATGTAATGTTAGATGGGAATAGAAATATGTACTAAAAATCCCTCATCATTAGATAAACTAAAGGTTCCATTCATACGTTGCGCTCGCATTTCCATGTTACGTAAGCCATGCCCAGTTTTTTTGGTAGAGGTGCTTTGGGTACCATTATCCCAAACCCTAGCCTCTATGAGTTGTTGGTGCAAACGGATTGAAATATGTACCTGAGTTCCAT
>JAYPDB010000059.1:0-10459 GCA_038125045.1 Bacteroidota bacterium | reverse complement strand
ATTTCACCACATTATTGAGTGCCTCTTTGATAATCAGATATAGATTTTCACGTAATGCTACAGGTATTTTTTGGTGCATAGGCAAGCCCTCAAAATCGTACGAAATCTTGAATTGTCGGGCTTCTAAAACCGCCAATGCATAATCTTGTACTCGATCTGTAAGATCTCCCATAGAATCATTTCTTGCATCAATAGACCACACGATATCATCAAGACTTCCCACAATTTTTCGGCACTGCTGACCAATCTGACTAAGCGAATCTTTTAACTCATTTTGAATTTTTCCCGCTAACAAGAAATCGGATTGAAGCGCAATTTCAGTTAAGCTACTCCCGACATCATCATGTAAATCACTGGCAATTCGTACTCGCATACGCTCCATTTCTACCAATTTTGATACCTGAGAATTTCTTCTGATTAAGTAAATGACACCTCCTATGAGCCCCAACATGATAGCCCAAAACCAATAGGTCTGATAGTAAGGCGGGTTTACTTGTAAGGTTAAAGAAGCCGTTTGAGCACTCACTATTCCGTTGGAGTTGACCGCCTGTACTTCAAAAGTGTACTCCCCTGCGGGAATGGATGGATATCGAACATTTTGATTACGAGTCATTTGCCACTGTTCCTCTAGTCCTTGCATACGATAGCGATAGGCTATTTGATTTGGAGCCGTAAAATTTAGTCCCTTAAACTGTATCTCTACAAAATTATTTGAATAGGATGTAGCAAGAGTAGCTTTTTGAACCGCTAATGTGGGCGCTCCAGAAATAAGTACCTCTGTAATGTCGATGGTTGGGGGTACTTCATTACCCCGGTATACATTCGGGTTATACCGAGAAAGTCCTTCCACGCTTCCCAACCAAAATTCCCCTTCACTATCCTCGAAAAAAGCTCCTAAATTCATTTCATTACTCACCAATCCTTCTTCTCTAGTGATGGAAATAAAGCTTTGATTTTCTTCTCTAAATCTAATCAAACCACCATTGCTTCCTATCCAAAATTGCGTGGAATCACCTCTATCTTGATGCAAAAAATAACTAACTCGGCTTGGAAGCCCATCTTCGGTAGTAATCGCCCTTAATTCATCATTCTCAATGATGGCTAGTCCCCCAAAAGTATGGACCCAAATTCGACCCGAAACATCTTCCATAACCCCCATAACTGATAAATTAGGGAGTCCTTGATCTAGGCCCCAGACTTTAAAACTTCCATCCTGTTCTAATTGGATCAGTCCCATGTAGCTAGCCACCCATTGACGACCATACCGATCTTTAATACTCTTTAGAATAGTGTTGGACGGCCATGAAGGAATCTGGGTATCATATACCTGATAGGACCAAGTCATTGGTTGATATAATTCAGAGTAGCTTAGCTTAATTAATCCATCATCGTAGGTACTTAGCCACATATGGCCCTCATCCCATTGAATGTGCCTGATTTTTCTAAATGGGAAAAGTTCTTGATCAATTGTAGTTACCTGACCGTCTAGAACATAGGCTAATGCATCTCTCATACCGATCCAAATACCTCCATAAGGATCGATAGATAGATGATATACCCTTAGATCAGGCAAACCTTGTAGCGAAGGCCATAATGGGGACTCATTCGCTACTCCTAGAATCGATGGATGCAGTTGTTTGAGCGAGATTTTTTGGACTCCACCTCCGTAACTAGCCACCCAAATAGTTCCAAGAGAATCTTCCAAGATACTTGTAATCAAATTATTGGTTAAGGTGTTCGAGATATCATAGTTAATCACATACTCACCAAGGAACACGTTTGCTCCACCACCATAGGTACCCACCCATAATATCCCCTCCCGATCGAAAAATAGATAGGTTATGAGATTGTTCGACAATCCCTGCTCAGTTTTATAACTGATGATATTTTGTTCTTTCACATGGTATAAGCCATCTTCTGTACCTAACCACAAACTATTGTCTGAGTCAAGGGCCATACTTTGGATGCGAAGCGAAAGTATATGTAAGGGAAGCGGATGCTGGCTTAACTGCCCCTGCTCATAAACATATAAACCCTCTCGGGTACCAATCCATACCTTTTTATTGACTGGATCATATAGAGCATCACGAACCCTAAGGTTAGACGCTAAAACAGAAATATCGTCACGGGTGCTCGAGCGAATTAAGATTCCATGACGGCTAAAAATGAGATCGTTTTGATCTACTCGTAAGACTTTGCGAATGGGTTCATTGGCGAAGGAATCGGGTAACTTTATCGGTATCAAACCTTCCGTATTTGACCAATAATAAAGACCCGAGCGCTCGGTGCCAATCCAAATACCTCCATCCGGATCTTCTGAAAGGGATTCTATACCCTTATTGGACAATGAATGTACATCGGGAAGGGTTTGTATGCTATCACTATCGGTTGCCAATAAGTATACACCTGTACCTGTACCCAACCAAAGTTGCTGTTTAGAATCAAGCAACAGAGCATTGATTTTAGTGTTTTTTAGACCATTTTCTTGCAAAAAAACCTTGAAATTTTGACCATCGAAACGGTTCAACCCGAAACCTGTTGCTAACCATAGGTACCCATTTGCATCTTGAGTTATTGAGTTGACCACCGACTCGCTTAATCCTTCACCAATAGAATAACTTCGGAATGGATATTCCTGAGCGTAGGCCTCAGATGTGCAAAACAACAACAATACTGAAAGTCCAATGATAGGAACTAAGGAATTGAGAGAGTATACTATTGGTTTCATTTCGATCTTGTAAATCTTTCTTCAATATACTAAGCTTAGAACTATTTCATAGATTCCAAGTAATTTGGATGTACGTTTACCCTTATTCTTAACCAGAAGTAACACGTTGAGCGCTACTATATATAACATAGAGCTTCAAGCCTTTACTAGCGAAATAGAACAATGCTTAGATGGCGCCCTACTAGGAACTCCTGGCGGTATTCGATATCGAGTTCATCGATTAAAGAGCATGCAATTTGGTCAGCAGAACACCAACTATGTATCGGTTTATCGTCGAGCTAGCTTAGTAGGTGTGGTGGGCTTAGTGCAAAGATTTACTGAAGAGCAGACGCCTTGGATCTACATTCGCTATCTCTATATGCCCAATGGACGTACTTTGGAGCGAACTCATAAGCCAAAGCAAATATCAGCGGCAAATTCAAATAACGGAGCTTCTAAACATTCTATACTCGAATCGCTTATACAGGACAAAATTGCTTCTTGGGTAAGAGATATGGAGATAAAAGGGTCTGGCGATCGACCTTCAGAATCCAGTATTTGGGCCTACGCTTTTGTGGAGTGTAAAAATCTACGCTCCATACAGCTTTGTGAGCGATTTGGATTTAGTACCCAACAACATGCAGAAACCATACTATTCCATCGATTTAGGCCTAAGCCAAAACATGGGATTCATCAGCTTAGTGGCACAGAGTTGGATGAAGTGATTCCCAAACTAAGAAACTTTTATGGAGGTTATTCCGCCTTTCATACCGAAGGCCTAAAAGAACAAGGCGCGCATTGGGTGTACAGGGAGAATGATGAACTGAAAGCTTATGCTAGGGTTATGCGGCACCAATGGGATATTGAAGAGTTGCCAGGTTATCTGGAGGTGGTGAAAAAATGCAAGCTTCATCATCTTCCATTTATAAAAGATATGATACCTTCCGATAATTTTGAATTCCTAAGCTTTGATTATCTGTGGTGTAAGGCTGATAATGCGCCAAATCTACAAGCAATTATGGAGCATGCCCTTAGTTTGGAAGGTCTTCATGTTGGACTAAGTTGGTGGGCCTTAAATTCAAGCTTTTATCAATCCCTTAAAAAAGACATCCACTGGGGGATTCTAAACTACATCCAAGGGCAGGTACCCTTGTTTATTATGGGCAAGGCGTATAAAAGTGCCACTGAAAAGGAAAGCAGAGGTGAAGCAGCCGATTTTCCAGAAGGCCCCGTGTTCATCAATGCTCACGACATGACCTGAGTATAGGAGAAATTGACTAAGTTTAGATAGAGAAATTAGCCTAAATAGACTCGAAGTGCGGCACTACGGTTATGATGACGTAGCTTACGTAACGCTTTTTCTTTGATTTGTCTCACTCGCTCACGGGTCAGATCAAAACGCTCTCCAATTTCCTCTAGTGTAAGTGAGTGCTCACGCCCAATACCAAAATATAGTCTGATAACTTCTGCTTCTCTTTTGGTTAGTTTGGAGAGAGCTCGTTCTATTTCAACCTTGAGAGATTCCCCCATTAATTCAAAATCGGGATTTGGAATCTCCTCGTTCTCTAAGACGTCGAGAAGTCGATTGTCCTCACCCTGTGCAAAAGGAGCATCCATAGATAAATGTCTGCCTGAGATCTTTAAGGTATCAGCCACCTCTCCTACCGTCATCTCGAGACTTTCCGCCAACTCATGAGCCGATGGTAGACGCTCGTATTCCTGCTCTAATTTAGATAACTCTTTTCCAATTTTATTGAGGGCACCTACTCGGTTGAGAGGTAAACGTACAATACGACTCTGCTCCGCTAAGGCTTGCAATATAGACTGACGGATCCACCATACGGCATAGGATATAAACTTAAATCCTCTGGTTTCATCAAATCTCTTTGCGGCTTTAATCAAACCTAAGTTACCCTCATTAATCAAATCTCCGAGTGATAAACCTTGGTTTTGATACTGTTTTGCTACAGAAACCACAAAACGCAAGTTGGCTTTGGTTAAATCTTCTAGTGCTCGTTGACTACCTTTCTGTATCTCTTTAGCTAAGCGAACTTCATCGTCTGGAGTGATTAGTTTTTCTTTACCAATCTCGTGTAGATAACGGTCTAATGATTCGGATTCACGAGTTGAAATACCTGAGCTTTTTGCCACAATAAAAAAATTAAATTTGAAAAATTCATTGCGATGGTAGTCTATAACTAAACTACTTACGCACTGCTATTCCAGAAATAGGCTGATTATACATACCCTACAATCTAGGCAACTTTAAATATAAGGAAAAAATATGCCCATATGAAGCAATTTATTCCCCATATCCAGATTAATTAACCTAACAAGTCCTGATGGTGAAAGGTTCGAGCGAAACCGAAAAATTGCATCACAGTAGCAGCAACTTGTGCAAACCCATCACGTATGCCTAAATCTAACGCTTTTCTACCCTTCTGAAACAAAAACATAGGCACAAATTCCCTGCTATGATCCGTGCTCGTACCACAGGGATCATTCCCATGATCGCCCGTAATAATTAGCATATCTTCCTCTGAAAGAGCATCCATTAGTGCAGGAAGGTAGGCATCAATCTGGGCAAGACTCATCGCATAACCTTCAGGATCTAAGCGATGACCGTAGAGCTGATCGGTGTCGATAAGATTAACAAAAACAAAATCGCCAGAACCTTCTCTGATCTCGTTAAGTAGAAAATCTAAACCCTGTTGATTTCCGTTGGTTGGAATAGAAACATCAAATCCCTGCCCGTTGAATAAATCGGATACTTTACCAATGGAGACCGTTCGTTTCGACTTAGACTGTAATTCCGCTACTAGATGATGGGCAATAGGATCTGCCGACCAGTCATGTCTTCTATCAGTAATTCGTTGAAAATTTCCAGGGGTTCCTTTGAAGGGTCGAGCGATAACTCTTCCAACCTGATGGGGAGAAATTAAAAGTTTATTTCGCGCCCATTCACACCAAGCATATAGTGTTTCGATCGGTACCACATCTTCGTGTGTGGCGACCTGGAAGACACTGTCGGCAGAAGTGTATACAATGGGTCGAGAGGTGGCCAAATGCTCCTCACCAAAATCTTCGATAACCTGCGTGCCTGAATAAGGGCGATTACAGAGAACGGCTTCGGTATTCGTATGCTCGCAAAAAGATTGAATTATCGCATCAGGGAAACCATTTGGATAGGTGGGAAAGGGTTCATTAAGGGTGATTCCTGCTAATTCCCAATGCCCTGTGGTCGAATCTTTACCCGCGGATCGTTCTCTTAATTTGGCATAACTAGCAATGGGTTCTTGGACGCGGGAAACAGAGGGTAAACTGAGCAAGTTACCCAAGCCCATTCGTTCAAAATTAGGCAATTTAACATGGGTATGTTCTGAAACATGAAGCATGGTGTTGGCCTGTTGATCTCCATACTCATGAGCATCTTCCTGAGCTCCTACCCCCCATCCATCAACGATTAACAGAATAAGCTTAGACATAGGCCACTAATATGATCAGATGGCCTGCAAATGACTTTGCTCGTCTTTGACTACTTCGGCTAGCTGTTTCTTTGCTTTGGTTAATACCTCATAGGGATTTGGGTATTCTGGGCTCAACTTTACGGCTCCAAATTTAAAGGAAACCGTTAAATTCATTCCAGAGCTAAGTTTAAGACCATGAGCAACTTTAGATCTGGTGTGTTCAACCCACTCATCTAGGGCCTGCTCTTTCTTCGACTGCAAAATGAAACTATATACATAATCGGATTGAAAGCCTATATACCCCTTTTGATTGTGTTTGTAGGGATTTAAAAATCGTACAATATCTCGTTGAATACGCTGTAATTCTTCCATGCGAAATCGTGTCCGAAGTGAGGATAGATTTTCTAGGGTTATAAGCCCCATCCATACGTGATAATCAGGCTCTGATCGCAACCTGTATAATTCATATTCTACGGCTTTTTCCCACATTTCGGTTACCATGGCTTGATATTTTTCTGTGAAAATATCCTCTTCCATGGTCGACTTTCGGGTATTGGACTGTAGTTGAAGAGAAGCTATTCGCGCCAGGTTTGCGAGCTTATGCTTGGTCGACTCTTTGAAACTTAAAGGGTCTTTATCATAGGCAATGAAGGCACCCTGTCGGCGATCATGAACCATTACAGGTAGGACATAACTGGCTCCTTCGGTTCGGGATTCTTGAGCCGACACCAACTTAGGATTGGCGTTAAAATGCATATTAAATAGAGGCTCACCTTTTTCAAGGGCTTCGGTAACACTACTTTTATCGTCTACTCCAAGGCCTAAAAAGGGTGCGTTTTTAGCGAATTTCGCATGTAAAGCTAAAGTCCACTGGTCCATCGCAGGGCACAGAAAACTAACTCCACCATTAGGCAGTAAAAACTGCATTTCATCCAATGCGGTCGTAATAATCTCTACCTTATTGAGTCGATTATGTAAGTTCGCAAGAGATTCTTCATACTCTTCCCATTCTTTTTGTTGCTCGTGCAAATCTACCACTTCTAAATAGGTGTCCAACACATTGACCATGGCGTTGTTGTACGAATAGATAGCATCCATTAAGCTGTCTTGATCTAAGTCGTGTTCCGATTCCAAAACCGTAAGACCAACGGTCTCCCCTTTGTTGATAAAAGGAATAATAAGCATGGATTTGGCATGTACTACACTAAAGTAGTGTCCCAACTTACCTTTGGAAATATCTTCTCCAATGCTGAGTTTAAGAACCTCATCAATTTCTTTGTAGTCGTCCAAAAAATGGTGATGAAAATTTACACGGTCTTTAAACATTACATTGGTCAAACGTGTACTATGTGTTTCCCAAACAAATTGTTGACGAGCTTGATTGACCCAACACATATAGGCTAGTTGTGAACCAGTAGATGCACGCAACAAATGCACCAAATCGGCAATGATTTGTTTAAATTCTCGTAGTGCTTTTTCTTGGCGATCTAAACTCATGTAGTTGGGTTAATTACACTAAGATAGTACCTAAATGGTTTATTTTCATCTAATTAATGAAATTCTTTCTGGTACAATTCTTCGGCACGTACAATCATCTGCTCAAAAGCTTTTAAGCCTTTCTGCCAAAAATTTGGATCTTGTATATTGAGTCCCATTTTGCCGACCAATTCATGAGGCCACTCCGATCCTCCGGCTTCTAGTAGCTTCATATATCTATCGGCAAAACCCTCAGGTTTTCGCTGATACTCCTCATACAGCGCCAAGACCAACAATTCGCCAAAGGCATAGGCATACACGTATCCTGGCGTATGTAAAAAGTGAGGGATATAACACCACCAATGGCTGTATTCTGGAGTAAGCTCAACCGAATCTCCAAATAACTTGACTTGCTCGGTTCGCCAGAGTTCTGAAAATTGTTCGGTGGTCAATTCTCCCTGGGTTCTTCTAGCATTGTGCATGGCTTCTTCAAACCGATTCATAGAAATCTGACGAAATACCGTAGCAATGGTATCATCGATTTTACCCATGAGTAAGGACAATTCTTCCATAGGATCATCTATTTGCTTCAGTAGCTTTTGAAAGACGAGCATTTCCCCAAATACCGAGGCTGTTTCGGCAGTGGTTAAGGGAGTTCCGGACTGAAGGGCGCCCTGCTTTCGAGAGAGGTATTGATGTACTCCGTGACCTAGTTCGTGTGCTAGGGTTTGAACATCTCTAAGTCGGCCGTCATAATTCATAAATACGTAGGGATGCACCGATGGAACGGTTCCTGCTGAATACGCACCCCCTCGCTTACCAGGTCGTATGGCAGCATCGATCCATTGTTCATCGAAAAAACGCTGCGCAATTGCGCCCATCTCTGGATGAAACTCATCATAGGCTTCCAACACCATATTCTTTGCCTCCTCCCATGAAACGGTGGTTTCTGATTTTTTGATGGGAGCATACCGATCATAGTCTTTGAAATCTGAGAGATTCAAAAGTTTCGATTTCAGGGTATAGTAACGTTGAGCCCATGAATAGTACCCGGTGACCGAATCTACCAAGGCTTGCACGGTTGCCTCATCGGTCTCGTTGGCCAAATTACGCGAGCTAATCCAACTGGGATACCCTCTTAATTCATCATTAGTGGCCTTATCGGCAAGTAAAGTGTTGAATATGTAGGTGAGCGTACGGGAGAGTTTTTGAAATCCATCCGAAAGTGATGCATGCGCTTCTTGACGTATGTTCCGGTCGGGATGATGCAGTAAACTAAGTACCTCCTGTTCGGTTTTCTCCTCTCCTTTGTACAAAAACTTTGCAGAACCTAAGGTCTCGTCAAAATAACGAACCCAAGCATTTTGTCCGGTCACACTTTTAGCGGAAAGAATTTGCTCTTGTTCCTCCCTCAATGAATATGGCTTATAGGCTCGTAAAGTCTCTAGATAATGGGTATAAGCGGAGAGTTCATCGGCTTGAATGAGGTCCTGGGCTTTGTTCTCGTCCAGAGCCAACCATTCAACCCGAAAAAATACCAGCAACTGACTGAGTTTAGCACCTAACTCATTACTGGCTTGTACCGCCTTTCCATAGGCCGGATTTTGGGTATCGGTACTCCAAAGCAGATAGGTGAATGAGCCCAATTTGCCCGTGGCATCTTGGATGGATTCGTATTCCTGCAACATCTGCTTGAATTCGGGGGCAGAT
This sequence comes from Bacteroidota bacterium, assembly GCA_038125045.1. Taxonomy (GTDB): domain Bacteria; phylum Bacteroidota; class Rhodothermia; order Balneolales; family Balneolaceae; genus UBA1275. The sequence goes on along the minus strand of JAYPDB010000059.1, from coordinate 1,099 downwards.
AGGAATGCAATTCGACCTCGATAGCATTCTGAAAAGGCTTGACAACGGGATAGTATGGTGGTCTGATCTTCTAAGAATTGAGGATCATCAATACCTTTATAAAGATCACTAAGATCCCAAAGGATGTTCTCGGCGCCTGTTTTGGGGGCTGCTTTTGATGGTTGATTGCTTTTCATGGAGTTCGGATTTAAATGCAAATAATATCGTGTGATGAATGTAATTTCAAAGGTTCAAATATAGGCTTTGATGGAACCACTATAAAGTCATTTTGTAGCTTAGAATAGTAGAATGTTTGTATGTTTTTTTAATTACATCTGCTTAATTTACACCAATAATCAATAACGTGTTATTCGAGTAGCATACAACGGCATCAACGCCTTTTTTATCGTTCCAACAAACGTTCAACCCACTTAGATCGCCACATCTTGAAATCAATAGAAGCCGCATTCGGTCCCAATTCTGCACTAGTAGAAGAACTGTACGAACAATATCTAAAATCCCCTAATTCGGTTCCCAGCCATTGGCAGCGATACTTTGCGGAACTAAATGGGCAAGATCAACCAGCTGAGGCAAAAGAGGCCGCACCATCGACCGGAAGTACCGAAACATCGAAAGCAGGGATTGCGCCTTCACCGGCACCTGTTCAGACACCTGTGACCGACACTCCAAAGTCAAAATCACCTGCACCGGCTGGAGAGCAACAGAAAATCAAAGGGGTGGCGACTAAGATTGTAGAAAATATGGACGCCAGTTTGGAAGTGCCTACCGCTACTTCACTGCGCGTGATGCCTGTTAAAATGATGATTGAGGATCGAACCATCATCAACCGGCATCTGGTGAAAAGAACCGAGCCCAAAGCTTCTTTTACGCATTTTATTTGTTGGGCTGTGATTCAGGCCATGAAAAAATACCCATCGATCAATCACACGTATTTTCATGATGGGAAAAGTCATTTCCGTGTGGTTCCCGAGCAAATTAATCTGGGGGTAGCCGTAGATTTACCCAATAAAGATGGGAGCAGGAATCTGGTGGTTCCTAACATCAAAGGCGTCGATAAAATGAATTTTAAGGAGTTTCTATATGCCTTCGCTGCCTTGGT
>JAYPDB010000058.1:0-12265 GCA_038125045.1 Bacteroidota bacterium | reverse complement strand
AACTGTCATTACTGATCGGGTTGAACCCTAATGAGCCTCCCCATTTCCAAGGCTTCACCCCTAACACCTCTAGTGATTCCTCTGCCAATGAAAGTCCCAAACTGGTGTCTGCTTGAATACTTCCAAGGCCAGACAAATTAGGCTGCGCCCACAACAAGCATTGGCTAAACAACAGCACCCCAAAAAGGCTACCATAGACCGCTAGCCATCGGCTCTTATCATTTCGAGCTGGGCGTGAACAATTAAAATGAGGCAAATGTAACATCAACATGGGTGCGGGTGGGTCTAAAACTCTGGCTTCTAATCCGCCAACATATCAGGGGTGATTTTTTTTAATTCATACGGCACGGAATCCATTCCGAGTAGAGTTCGACGGGCAATTTCAAAGGCGGTAATGGCCGATCGTACTTTGTTTAGACTCCGATTATGGCTGAAATCAGCTCGAACTGCAAAATGCTCAGATGGGGTGAAAAAACCAAGCCAAACCGTTCCAACCGGCTTTTCCAGACTACCACCATCCGGGCCTGCAATACCTGTTGCCGAAATGCCTATGTCCGTGCCTAGACGCTCTGCGACCCCTCTGGCCATCGCCAATGCTACGGGTGCACTTACGGCCCCATGAGATGCTAAGTCGGCCGGTAACACCCCTAAATGATCTATCTTCACCTGATTATCGTATGAGATAACACCCCCTTCATAATACGCACTAGATCCCGGTGTTTCAGTTAGTAGATGCCCCATTAAACCACCCGTGCAACTCTCAGCGGTCGCTATGCTGTACTTTTCGGTTTGAAGGACTCGCCCAAGGGCAGCCGCCAATGATTCATCCTTATCCTCAGAATAAATCAGACCACCCAAACGCTCCCTAATGAAGCTCGTAAATGACTCAACTGCTTGGACTGCTTCTTCTTTCTCAAGCGCTCGTGCCGTAAGCCGAAGACTTACTTGCCCAGTTGAAGGTAAGAACGCAATATCTAAGCCATCGTTAAGGTAGTTAGGCAAGTCCGACAACCAAAAATCAGCCAAATGACTTTCACCCACCCCTGCTATTTTAAGATATCGGGTTTCCAACACATCCAATGCACCCAAATTGTGTAGTTTAGGTGCAACGACTTCGCTCATGATGTGTTTCATTTCGTGAGGAACGCCAGGAAGTACAATTAGCCAGGTATTTTTTTCTTGGAACAACATCCCAGGCGCCGTTCCTGCCTCATTGAACAATAATGTGGCATTTTCAGGTATGTAGGCTTGGGCTTGGTTGGAATTAGAATATTCCAGATTCCTACGCTTAAATATCGCTTTGATATGCGCTTCAACCTCAGGTACATGCACCAACCCTACCTTGAAATATTCTGCCAAACATTTTTTGGTGATATCATCTAAGGTGGGACCTAATCCTCCCGTCGATATTATGAGTTCGGCTGAATCCATCGCATCAACCAAGGCCTGAGTAATGGCTTGCTTATCATCGGTAACGGTTTGAATTTTTTGAACTTGAATTCCACGCTCATATAAAAATTGCCCCAACCAACTTGCGTTGGTATTAACCGTATCGCCCATAAGTAACTCGTTACCAATAGAAATAAGTTGTGCCTTCATAAGCTAGTGAAAAGGGTTAAGTATTAACGATGTCGCCACCAGCTAATGATACGAACTAATTTTTAGAAAGACGGAGAAAGGAAGCTTCTTATGTGGCATAAAAAAATAGTATCTTGAAATCTATGAGGAGTTTACCCAACATATTGAGTACCATTCGAATCCTACTAACGCCTGTGTTTTTGGTCTTATTTTTTGAGCCCGAGCTATGGCAGAAAATACTGGCACTTGTTGTCTACATAATTGCCGCTATTACTGATTTTTTTGACGGTTATTATGCGCGCAAGTACAACATCGAAACCACTGTTGGAGCTTTTTTAGATCCCTTTGCAGACAAATTATTGACCCTCAGTGGGTTTGCTGTCCTGCCCTTCATCTCACCGGATCAATTCCCTTGGTGGGCCATCATCATGATAGCGATTAGAGATGTGTTTATTACCCTACTTAGGGTGTGGGCCAACAGAAAAAATCTCCCTATGACCACCAGCAAACTGGCAAAAACCAAAACAACCGTTCAAATGGTCTTTTTGTATTTGGGACTCATTATTGGTGTATTTAAAGATGCCTCCTTCTTTCTAGGTGAGTGGATTGCCCTCATTCTATCGACCAATACGATGTTCCTATTATTGTTGGCTGTAACCCTTTTTACCGTGTATAGCGGCGTGGAATACCTGCTCAACAACAAGCGTTTATTTCAATCAGAGAGGTAATACTCATGACTGTTCAGCTAAAAAAATGGGTTGCTTTAGGCTTTGGCAGCGGGTTTAGCCCATGGGCTCCTGGTACCGCAGGAAGTATTCTAGCCGTTGGTTTGTTGCACCTAGGTATTACTTTTGTTGGCTTCTCTTTTGTGTGGTATTTCACCCTTATTAGTGCGTTTTTAAGCCTTTGGGTGGCTGATGTTGCCGAAGAAGCATGGGGTAAAGATCCGGCTCAGATGGTCATAGATGAATGGGCGGGAATGGGTCTTAGTTTAGGTCCTTGGGCTGTAATGGTCCTTATTTTGCACGATCCAGTAACAGCATACTGGACTCATGTTCTGGTGTTGTTTGTACTATTTAGATTATTTGACATTTTGAAACCCCTAGGAATTTCATCCATGCAGAAAATGAGTGGTGGATTTGGTATCTTAGCAGATGATTTATTAGCGGGTGTATACGCAGGAGTATTATGGGTATTCATAAACTCATTCATACTCTAAGGATCAGGGAACCCAAGAAAAAGCTCGCAAAGAAGAAATTTTTAAGACTATGATATTAGATACCACATTTGCCAAAGAGTTGGCTTCTGACTTATTAGACATTAATGCCATTGTTTTACGGCCTAACGACCCCTTCACTTGGGCTTCCGGTTGGAATTCACCGATCTATTGCGACAACCGTCTCACCTTACGAAAACCTGCTATACGAACAAAAATAGCGGACAAATTCAGTGAAATAATAGCGGATAAGTTTACAACCATAGATGTGGTTACAGGTACCGCTACGGCAGGTATTCCCCATGCGGCATGGGTAGCTGATCGTCTTCAAAAGCCTATGGCCTATGTGCGTGCCAAACCTAAAAGCTATGGTATGGGCAATCAAATTGAAGGAGGTGTAGCAAAAGGAGAACAAACCGTTGTGATTGAAGATTTAGTTTCAACAGGTGGTTCTGCGATATCCGTCATTAATGCCCTTCAATTCGTAGGTGCCGATGTGCTCGCCCTCATTTCAATATTCAATTATGGCTTTGATCTATCCACCGATAATTTTTCGAAAGTCAGAGTCCCCGTATTTAACCTCACCGACTACAATACCCTAATAGAAGTAGCGGTTGAGAAGGGTTTTATCTCATCAAATGATTTAGAGACCCTAAATCAATGGCGCCAGTCACCAGATACATGGGGGCAATAGTTAGGGTACAAGCCCCTTAGTTTGTGGTTGGGATGTGTAAAAAGTAGCGACAAAAAAAAAGAGGTGACTAAGCACCTCTTTTTTTGTTTCGCATAATAGAGCGTTTAGAACTCGTACTTTAACGATACGTTCCAAGTTCTCCCGAAACCAAACCAAACATAGTTACGCACATCAATACCGTTCCAGGTAGTAGAACCGTCTGTCGCGTGAATGTTTGAATTGGACTCAGCGATATAAGTAGCATCCAATACGTTATTCATGTTCATTCGAAGTGACGCGTCTTGACCGAATAAACTGAATTTAGCAGTTACCCCAAGATCCATTAGGCCGTAAGATGGTAACTGTAGCGCACCTTGGTTATCTGGCTGTGTAAAGTCAGAATCTGTAATGCTGTAGTCAGCATACAGACCGTCGATGAAACGGTATCCTAGGTCTACATTGATGTTGTTGGTTACACGGTAGTCTGCTGCAAAATAAGACGTAATTTGTGCGGCATCACCCACCTTAGCATCTTTGGTATAGAGGGTACCTGTACCAATGGATTGTTGATTTTCGTCAAACAATTCTGCTTCGAAATCTTTGGTGTATTTCCAATCACCGACTGAAAGCATACCAGATAGTTTCAACTCATTGATAGGACGATAGTCCCCTTCTATTTCAATACCATTATGACGCACATCGATGTCTCGGAATTGAGCGAATCCATCTACTCCTTGAGAGTTTGTTAGAGATCGAGAAACGAAACGGTTACCCCAAGTAGTAGAGTATACGTTTACGTTTACACGTGCGATGGAACCAATGAATCCGTAGCCTAACTCAACAGACATGATTTCTTCATTCTGAAGATCATCATTTTCAATGTTTGCATAGTTATGGAATACGGCATCAAAGTTTGGTTGTCTTGAAATTTAACCTGCGTTAAAGAACACGTTACTTTTAGAGTCAATGTTGTAGTTGGCTCCACCTTTGATATAACCACCAGGAACATTCACTTGCTCTGATAATGGTAAGGTAGGTTGGTCAAACAAATCTTCTCTTTGGTACGTCTGGGTTGATCCCCCTGCTTGTAATACCAAAGTATAGGCGTCGGACTTGTACTCAAACAAACCGTTCAAGCCGTACCAACCCACATAACCTACGTTATAGTAGTCAATTTTAGGTCCTTTGATGCCTGTATCTTGGAAAGGAGACGCTTCGGTTAAGGTTTCAATAATAATACCAGCGGTATTTTTGTTACCTGTAGAATAGTATCCATCTAATCCCATCAAATCATTCAATACTCGGTAATGGTATCCTTTATAGTTACGGACATCAATACCAATAGAAGCACGAATATTATCAGAATCAAATTCTAAGTTAGAGATGGCTCCAATCCAGTCATGAGAGTTCATAGAAGCACGACGTACAAGTACCGCACGGTTTACATTGTCATCACGGAAACCATTGGATCCGATAAGTAGTCCTTGGAAGGCAGAAATACCACCCGTATACGCATCAGTAGTCGCTCGGTTAGCAGCTACGATGGCATCGAAATTAATGAAACCATCGGCATCTCTAGGGCCACGACCATTCTCTAAATAATGCTCAGTAAGATCCTTTTGATAAGGAAGAATGTCCATGTCTCCGTTTCTGAAGTTATTTCCTCTAGGTCCGGTTCCACCACCACGACCTGCCGATCCGTATAGAGAAGTCGCTAAGGTCAAATTCTCACTGATATCCCAGTCCCAGTTAAAGGTGGCTAGTGGCTTGTTGTAGAAGTTTCTACGCATAGAATATTCTTCTCCATTCAACGTACCTCCGTTAGAGTTCCAACGCTGGTCAATACCGGATTCACCAAAGTTTTGGAAGTCACGAATAGATACCCATACATCCCGTTGGTGGTGCCACTGTCCAGCACCTAAGAACGAGAAGTTAAAGGCGTGTGCCGACCCTTCTGGTTCATATCCCACAGCACCAAAATAGGTCCAACCTTCACCGGCTGTGTTGTATACATAGCCATCACCACTCCACTTAGAAAGTAGGAATGAAGTTGCCCATCCGTTTTCATTTTTACCGGTATTGTACACGATAGACGTTTTGGTGTAGCCATCGTTACCTAAGGTCTGAGAAACTGAACCACCTTGTTCGCGCTCAGCAGCTTTGGTAAAAATAGAAACGGTACCGCCCACAGATGGTACCGCTAAACGAGAAGCACCTAGACCTCTTTGAATTTGGATTCCTGAAGCAACATCCGTTAGACCTTGCCAGTTCGACCAATAAACCCAACCATTCTCCATATCATTTACAGGCTGACCGTTAATCAAGAAGGAAGTGTTGCGCTGATCAAAACCCCGTAACGAAATACGAGAATCTCCATATCCACCACCTTGCTTAGTGGCATATATACCCGGAGTTCGGTTCATTACTTCAGGGAATTCTTGGTTACCTACTTTAAGCGCTATTTCACTTGGTGAAATCGTTGATATGGCCACGGGGGTTTCTCTAACCTTCGCGACATCAATAACTCCTGATGTCACAACAACCTCTCCAAGCACACCTGTTTGTGGCTCAAGAGCAATGACCACTCCGTTTGAAGCGGCTACCGTTGAGGTAGTATATCCAACAAAAGAAACTTCTAAAGAATCTCCTGAAGAAGCATTTATAGTGAAGGTCCCATCAAAACCAGTACTAATACCGATTGAGGTTCCTTTTACCACTACGGTAGCACCGGGTAGTGGGTCATTGGTTTCCGCGTCGATAACTGAACCAGATATCTGTGCGAAAAGCGGTAGCGATGTCATCAACATCACGATTACGAATGTTATTTTTTTCATATTTGTAGTTATGTTTTATTTAGTATTGAACACTGCAATATATCGAAGTAAAAGTACTCCACACCTAGATCTATATCAAGGTTTTTACTTTAAGATATCATTAACTTAGTAATGGCTTTTTTTTAGCTATCATTCCCAAAGTCAATAACTTAAGCAAATGAAAAGCGGACACTCATCACAATAGCTTCAAATTAATAACTGGTCCTAAGTTTTCACCATTTGAACGTTCAATTGTCTACAAATTCTTATATTATGTGTTCTTATTGTTAAATCGTATTCGTAAGCATATTATTTATCAAAAGCGCCTATTAGCGAACCCATAATTTAAACGCCTAATGTCCTCGAATAAAAAGTTCTACATCGAAACCTACGGCTGCCAGATGAATTTCGCCGACTCGGAAATAGTCAATGCTATTTTGCTCGACGAAGGTATGCAAGCAGTGAATGAGGCCGAACTTGCCGATATCATTTTGGTAAATACCTGTTCTATCCGAGAAAATGCTGAAACCAAAGTCTGGAACCGGTTAAAAGAATTCAGAGGACTTAAATCTCAAAAAGACTCTTTGACCGTTGGGGTGTTGGGCTGTATGGCCGAACGAATTAAGGATCAAATCATTGAAGAAGAGCAATTAGTCGATATTGTCGTTGGTCCTGATGCTTACCGAGACATCCCTCGATTAATTGAGGAGGTTGAAGATGGAAGAAAAGCGGTTAATGTCCTCCTCTCACTGGAAGAGACCTACGCCGATATAGCGCCTGTTCGCACCACTGGAAATGGGGTGAGCGCCTTTGTTTCCATCATGAGAGGTTGCGATAACATGTGCTCTTTTTGTGTAGTCCCCTTCACCCGAGGACGAGAACGCAGTCGTCCTATTGAAAGCATCTTACATGAAATTCAACAACTCTCCAACGAGGGATACAAGGAAGTAACCTTACTGGGACAAAATGTAAATTCCTATAAGGATGGCGTTCACACCTTCACCACCCTGATGGACCGGGCAAGCCTTATCAATCCTGAAATTCGTTTTCGATTTTCATCTCCGCATCCCAAAGATTTCCCGGATGATTTACTTCATCTCATTGCCGAACGCCCAAATTTGTGTAATTACATTCACATTCCAGCCCAAGCTGGAAGTGATTCTATGCTTGAGCGAATGAGAAGACCCTACACGCGCGATCAGTACTTGTCACTCATCAAGAAGATGAAAACCATCATCCCAGGATGCTCTCTTTCCACTGATATCATCGCTGGTTTTTGCGGAGAAACTGAAGAGGAACACAAACAAACTCTTTCCTTGATGAAAGAGGTGGAATACGATTTGGCGTATATGTTTGCCTACTCGGAACGAGAACGTACACTGGCCTACAGGAAGTTTGAAGACGATGTTCCAGAGGAAGTAAAAAAGCGAAGACTTTCCGAGATCATATCACAGCAAATGTCCATCCAACATAAAAGCAACAAAGCTGAACTTGGAAATCGTCATGTTGTACTGGTTGAAGGCACTTCTAAACGTTCAGAAGACCAATTAAGCGGAAGAACCGATACCAATAAAATGGTTGTGTTTGACCGTATGGATTTTGAGCGAGGCGACTATGTTGAGGTTGAAATTACAGACTGCACTTCGGCTACGTTACGGGCCATCCCCATTGGTAAAACAACCCTGACCGAGTACTATTCTCAAACGGTTCATAGTTAATTATGATCTGCTCTGGTCCTATTAGAAATGTCCAACGCATTCGTATGGGAACCATAAGCACCTACCATCACCTGAGGCAAATAAGTAAACAATGCACCCTACTATGGGTACTCTTGTTTCATTTGCTCCTTCCATGGCACGTCAATGCTCAGAGCCTACACCTGCAGATAGATGACCCAAATGAAGATTTTCTAGAGCTCATAAATGACATGCAAAAGCTTGGGTTTAGGAGCTATATCCTTTCAACCCGAGAATTTTTGGAACATAAAGATCTGGTTCAAAACGCCAAAAATTTCTCCATCCTCATTGATTATCAGGTTAATTATCTAAGTGCCCATACATTAGAAACCCAAGAGGACTCCCTACTGGACCGCTACGCTGCTGGTATGTTAGAAGCCAAAAATAATTCAGGTATTCAAGGTCATATTGTACTACGACATCCAGCCAGTACCGATTCCAGCTTCATCAGAGAATGGAAACGGGTTGAAGCTATTTTGGCGCAGTTTGATCCTACCCGCTTTTATTTGATTACTTCGGACCATGCAAATGACCTATTAAAACACTCTAAGAGTCGCACCTTTCAGATCACCCAAATAATTTCAGAATCCCATTTTTTTCGGAGCCCCTTCCGTGTGGAGGATCTGGTTCGTTTCAACGAACTCATGACCCAAGATGCGGATTCATCGAAAATCATCGTAGCGCAAAGCTGGCTCAAAGAAGCTATAGCCGAGTATTCAAGTATTGAGGAGAGTCTGATATTTTGGAATACACATCAACGATTTCTGTTACCTCTTCCAGCGCAAAACATAAATAATGCACCAAAAAACTGGTTAAACATGTCCATCATCGTGATTATTGGCCTGTTTATACTGTTATATGCTCAATCGCAAATATATCAGCAAACTTCTATTCGGTATTTTACCAATTACGGATTTTTTGCCGATGATGTGTTTCGATATTCCGATCGCTACACCACTACAGCGACCAGTTTATTTTTTCTTAGAGCCGTAATCGTCTCTCTTTCACTGGTAATTTGGTTTGTGCATCATTGGAGCCAGACAGACTGGGAGTTTTTCAGATTAGAAGTAACGCCATTTGGGGGAAGACTCCCCGGACCACTCACGCTTAGCATCCTTCTGTTCATAAGCGCTTTGGTCATTCAATCCGTTGAGCTTTTGTTATTGAAAATACCAAAAAGCGGATTCCTATATACCCGGCAAATATTCAGCATCTACAGTTGGAATGTGCATATCAATGCACTGCTACTGCTTATACTTTATGTCTTATTCGTCAATCAAAGCAGTGTACTCGATGCTCAATGGGTTCTATATATCCTAGCTGCTGGTTGGATGATGGGATATGTGATTACCGCACTTCAAGGGACCAAAAACCAATTGCGCGGCAACAAAAGGTACCTGTTCTGGTCTTTGTGTTTGATGATCAGTTTTTGGGCCCTTTTTGTTGTATTGTTTAAGTCACAGGGTATAGTTCAAGGATATCAATCCATCTTTTATCATCTTTGAATCACAGGCCTAACACCTGAGAAAGGCACTAATGTGCTAGGGAAATCTTACCTAAGGATACCTGCTTGGATGCCACCTCAAAGGTTTTACCGGTAAGCAGAGCGTCGGCTAAAAACGCGATAAGCGCCGCCTCTTTGGCATCGGAAGGCATGTCAAAATCTTCAAAATCACATAAGGTATGATCGGCTAAGGCCCCACGTAATCCGTCCATGATAAACTCATTATATCGGCCACCCCCACTTACATACCACTCGAAAACAGCACCACTGGTTAATTCTTTGATAGCTTTTGCTACACTTTCTACCGTAAACTTAGTAAGGGTTGCCACCAAGTCTTTCGGCGAGAGTTCAACCCCTAAAGAATCCATATGATGTTGAATGTATCCTAAATTAAACAACTCTTGACCCGTTGATTTAGGAAATGGCTTTGTAAAAAAATCATCTTGTAGTAGTGCTTTCACAAACTCCTCATGAACCGTTCCTTGTGCGGCGATTCGTCCCTGATCATCGAAATCTTTACCAAAGTACAGAGACATTGCTTCGTTAATAAGCGTATTGGCAGGACCGGTATCGGTACTCACAATGGGGCTCTTGCGGTTCCGAGCAGGTAAAACGGTCACATTTGCAATGCCTCCTAAATTGATAAGTACCCGGTCAATACAATCGTGCTGAAACAACTCTTGTTCCATAAGCACTACCAAAGGGGCTCCTTCCCCTCCTACCGCCGTATGTTTCTGCCGAAAATCCGAAAGTACAGGAACCCCCATCGCCACCGCTAATTGATCACCATCTACAATTTGTAAGGTCGAAGTTTGTTCTTTAGTAGGGTAGTGATAGACCGTCTGACCATGCGATCCAATAACATCGACATCATCGATTGAAAGCCCCCATTCATTCAACGCTTTTCGAATAAAAGAGGCGTATTTGTGGGCCATTTTGGTGTGTAAAATACAGAGACTACCCAGCGGAACCACATCTTTTGACTGAACCGATACCAACAATGAGCGAAGCTTGACATCGTAGGGAATCGTCGTAAAATGCTGTACCTTAAGCCCATGGTTACTACACTCGCAGTAGGCAATATCCAGTCCATCGAGTGAGGTGCCAGACATGAGCCCAATCACGCGCCGTACGGGTTTATCGGATAGAGAACAAAGATGCTCGAGTTGAGTATTCATAAGGTTATAGCGACACTATTTGTACTAAAATAATCACTTAATCATGCAAACAAAAGAAGAACAAGAGTACCAATCCTTTGAAGAGGATGTGGCCTTATTGGTGAATGCCCTAAAAGATAGCTTTGAGTCTACTGAGGCCAATGCTAGAATCGATGACCTTAACAATAGCTTGTATGTGTACCTTGAAGGGCTCAATGAGTATGAAGACCAAGAAATAGAGGAAATTGCTTCCCCTCTACTGGAGGAACTCGATCTGGACTTCGAACATATTTATCTCCTGCCCTTAGAAACGAACTAATACCTACCAAGCTATTTGAACACGGTCGCGCATTGACGATCCGTCAAATAACTCAAAGCCTATCGTAAGGCTTCCTCTAATTCAGTGGATGCGTCGCTGGAAGCATCTCGGTATTTCACGATGATGGGGCATTGCATGCTCAAGCCCATAGATTGAGCCCATTCTGCTTGCATAGGACGACTTCCGGGGATTACCACAGCGCCTGCAGGAATTTCAGCCCCTCTAGGTCGCACCTCCTCTTTTACGGCATCATAAACAGGAATCGACTTCGAAAGTACCACACCAGGAGCAATAACCGCTCTGGTACCCACTTGAATACCCTCGACTATGATTGCACCAGCACCGATAAAGCATTCGTCCTCAATGATAACCGGATTCATTCCGATAGGTTCCAAAACACCACCCAGTTGAACAGCGGCTGAAAGATGAACCCCCTTCCCAACTTGTGCACAAGAACCCACCAAGGCATGCGAATCGACCATTGAACCTTCATCTACAAAGGCACCTACATTAATATAGGCCGGAGGCATAATGATCACCGATGGTGCTACATAAGCTCCTCTACGTACCGAGGACCCCCCGGGCACCAAACGAACCCCATCTTCCGGGCTAAAATACCTGGGTGGTAAATTATGCTTATCTACAAATCCCTCGTAAATTCCTTCATACGATGTGTTTACTCCATCTTTAAAGGAGGCTAATATGGCTTGCTTCACCTCCACATTAACCTTCCATCCCTCTTCGGTGGGTTCGGCGGCTCTAAGTGTTCCTTCTTCTAAGGCATCTAATACTTCTTCGTAATTCATACTTTTTAGGTTGGTTTTTGAACTTGGTTCATCCACTGAGCAAGCACCTTGTCGGCTTCAATCAAACTCGCTAGAGTTTCCTCTTGTAAATCCGCCACATGCAGTGGTACACGAACATGATCGGTGGGTATAAGCCCCTTATGTTTCATAATTGCTTTGGCCGGAATCGGGCTAGGAGCATGAAATAAGGTATCTACAATGGGGACCCATTCCTCTAACAGATGGTCGGGATTCTCAAAACACATATCCCAATAGACATGGGTTTCTACCGGCCAAGGGTTGGAAGCTACAGATACATGCCCAACTGCGCCTAATTCCACGAACTCTCGAATCAGATTATCATCTCCACAATACAATGGACTTTTCGGCGCCGCTGCAATGAACGCTTTGGTTTGCTCTAAATTGCCACTGGCCTCCTTCAACCCAAAATAATGTGGGAATGTGGCAAACAAGTGAGCCGGCA
>JAYPDB010000057.1:1625-12291 GCA_038125045.1 Bacteroidota bacterium | reverse complement strand
AAAGTTTGAATGTATCAGCCCCTCTCGAACTACATGCTTTCGATGTCTTTAGTAATGGAACACAACCCTTACCCTCGGTACATGAGAAGCAGGTTCTAATCGTAGACGATGTGATATTTTCTGGACGAACACTGTTTCATGCATTATCCATACTATTTCACGCCCAAGAACCTCAGATGATTGAGGTTTTAGCACTCATTGACCGTGGCCACCGTAGATACCCCATACTGGCCGATATTACAGGAGAATTCATACCTACTAAATTTGGAGAACACGTGGAGGTACTCATCACCAAAGGAACCATCGTTGAAGTCGTACTCTTCAAAAATCACTAACGCTTACATGATCCTGAACCGATACACCACCATTCTTCTAATCGTAACAGCCTTCTTAAGCTATGCCAGCAGTTCCTATGCTCAAACCATAGTAATACCGGATACACTACGTGGATGGGAAAATAATTGGCTTGTCAATGTCAATGGAGCTCAAGCGAGTTATGACAATTGGAACGAAGGGGGGGTTAATACCATCAGTGGAACCTTCTCAACCAATTATACCAAGATTTACAGAAACGACTTATTCGCCTTTGGATTTAGAGTGAATGGTAGGTATGGTCAATCTCGATTTAGTGGAGATACCAGAAAATCGGATGATTTATTCACCATACGTTCACGTGGAACCTTTGGTTTCCCAGACAGAAATCGACTATCCGCCTACGCAACCCTCATGCTTAGGACCCAATTCAGAGATGGTTTTGATTATAATACCAAATTAAACCCTGCAGGCGCCGACTCTCTGATCTCCTCATTTTTTGCACCCGCCTATTTTACTCAAGGGGCAGGAATTACGTTTAATTCTCAAAAAAGTTTACAACTCGAAGCAGGATTAGGTCTAAAGCAGACCTATGTAGGTCAGGTGGCATTGGCACCCAATTATGGGCTTACCGAAGAAACGAATTATCGTTTTGAAGGGGGCCTTACCACCGGTGTTACCTACCAAAAGGAAGTTATGAAAAACCTACAGTACAACGCGGATGTTGAAACGTTTACCAATCTCATGGAGCCTATCAACGAGACCGATGTATACTGGACCAATGAATTAATCGGAAAAATAAATTCTACCCTTCGCACAACGTTACAATTCGAACTGCGATACGATTCCGATTTCTCAAAAGACATCCAACTCAAGCAAGTACTTAGTGCTGGTATTTCAATGGATTTATTCTAGCTTAGATACTCAAAACCCTTTCCCAAGGCATTGAGATGACCAAGAACACCTTCAACCCGATACAAAAAGCACTAGACCATCTGCAAGATTGGAAAAACGACTTTGGAACCCAAAAAACCCACCCAAGTCTAGAAATTTCCGAGGGACAATGTGAGTCTATATTGCTAGAGTTGAGTGAAAAATTACAAGGGAATTATCCGTTCCACCATGCGAACTACGCCGGTCAGATGCTTAAACCTCCGCATCCACTGGCTTGGAGTGCCTATGCTTTAGCCATGACGATGAACCCCAATAACCATGCGCTGGATGGCGGTCCACCCACCTCGGAAATGGAGAGGGAATGCATCCGTGCTTTGGCCAAACTGTTTGGATACAGAGATCATTATTTGGGGCATTTGAGTTCGAGTGGCACCATTGCCAATTTAGAAGCCCTTTGGGTCAGCAGAAGTATCCATCCCGGAAAAGGAATAGCCTTTAGTAGCGACGCCCACTATACCCATGGCCGAATGGCAGAAGTTTTAGGCATGCCCTCAGTTACCCTTTCACTAGATCAGGGTTGGGAACAAGGCCTTGAACAACTGCCTGCTGAAGATATTGGCACCCTAGTAGTTACAATGGGAACGACGGGTATGGGCAAAGTGGAGCCTCTATCTCTCATTTTAGATTGGGCCCAAGCGAGAGGGATTCGCGTTCATATTGACGCGGCCTACGGTGGATTCTTTAAAACGGTGGGGCATCTACTGGGTGATTCGGCGAAGGATTGGGCCCGAATGCATGAAGCCGACAGCATCGTCTTGGACCCTCATAAGCATGGGCTTCAACCCTATGGGTGTGGGTGTGTGCTGTTCAAAGATCCTCAGGTGGGGCACTTTTATAAACATGATTCCCCCTACACCTATTTCAGCTCAGAAGAACTGCATCTGGGTGAAATCAGCCTCGAATGTTCCAGAGCTGGAGCCTCCGCAGCTGCCTTTTGGGCCACCTTGAAAGCCTTCCCTTTACAGGCTGATCAAGGTTTCGGCCCTATCATGATGGCCTGCCACAGGGCCGCTCAAAACGCCTACGAATACTTGACAAACAGCGCCGTACTTCAGCCTGTTGCTACCCCAGAACTCGACATTATCTGTTACGCACCCATTTCTAAAGGTCAACCAACATCAACCAAGGAGATTACCCAAGGTTCAAAGGCGATTTTTAAAGCTGGTATGGAGCATGACAACCCTTCAGACCGTTACTACTTATCTCTATTCACCATGCATTCGGCCACGCTTGCTCAACACATTTCTGGCATTGTCATCGATTCTGATGATGTGGTAGTACTTAGAAGCGTCTTGATGCGACCAGAACAAGAGTATAGCATTACCGATTTAATTTCTCGGGTTGAAGCCGACCTTAGTCGTCTTCTGTAATCCACTCCTCTGGATTATGCACCACCTCGGCAAATTCAATGCCCATCTGGTTAGCTTTTACATGTGCTTCAAATTCAACCACACCTTCCCTCTCTTTCTTTAATAGTTGGGTAGCTAAAGCATTTACAATATGCTGTTGAATGAGGCGCTTGAGTGGTCGAGCTCCAAAGAGTGGGTCATAGCCTCGCTCGGCCAACCAAACCTTCACCTCCTCACCAATGGTCAAATGAACCCACTGTTCGGATAACAAACGGTGCAGCCGCTGAAGCTGTATGTCCACAATTGAACGAATGTGCGAAGCATCAAGGGGATGAAATACAATGATGTCATCGACCCTGTTTAAGAATTCTGGACGAATGCTTTTTTTCAGAAGGGCGATGAGCTGCTCTTGAATCTGAGCGTATCGCGCTTCGTCCCATGCGCTCTTATCGTTCTCTATAGCCTCCACGATTAAGGATGAACCAAGATTTGAGGTCATAATGATGATGGTATTTGTAAAATCTACCGTCGTTCCTTTACTATCGGTGAGGCGACCCTCATCAAGTACTTGCAGAAGTATATTGAACACATCGGGGTGAGCTTTTTCAACCTCATCTAGTAGAATGACGGAATAGGGCCTTCTTCGCGCCGCCTCGGTTAATTGCCCCCCTTCATCATAGCCCACATAGCCGGGAGGTGCCCCCACCAATCGACTGACCGAATGCTTTTCCATGTACTCACTCATATCGATTCTAATCATCGCTTGTGGGTCATTAAACAGAAATTCAGCCAAGGTTCTTGCTAACTCGGTCTTGCCAACACCGGTAGACCCCAAAAAGAAAAAAGACCCAATAGGGCGATCCTGATCTTGGAGTCCTGCACGTGAACGCCGCACCGCATTGGCTACAGCTTCTATGGCATTTTGTTGTCCAATGACTCGTTTGTGCAATTCTTCTTCGAGCAATAATAATTTTTGGCGGTCCGATTGAACCATTTTTGCCACAGGAATACCGGTCCATCTGGCCACTATATCGGCAATATCATCGGCTTGAACCTCCTCCTTTAACAGTGACTCACCAGCTTGTAGAGCTTCGGCGGCCTTATTGGCCTTTTCTAATTCTTTCTCCAACTCGGTTAAGGTACCGTAACGAAGTTCAGCCACCCGATCATATGCCCCTCTACGCTCGGCTTTATCGGCCTCATTGCGGGTGGTTTCTATGGCCTCTTTTAAGTCTCTCAGATTTTGAATGATGGAACGCTCTTGGTCCCATTGAGCTCTCATGCCTCTTTGTTGCTCTTCTAAATCGGCTAATTCCTTTTCCAACGAGTCTAATTTAGAAGTTTCCTTCTCTCTCTTCAGGGCCTCTCGCTCAATTTCAAGTTGCCGTATTTGACGTTCCAAAGCATCTAACTCTTCGGGAAGCGAATCGATCTGTAATCGCAACCTAGAAGCCGCCTCATCGATCAAATCAATAGCCTTATCGGGTAGAAAACGATCGCTGATGTATCGATGAGAAAGTTCCGCCGCCGCAACGATTGCGCCATCGGTGATGCGTACGCCATGATGTAATTCATACCGCTCTTGCAGGCCACGTAATATGGATACGGTATCTTCTACACTAGGCTCTCCAACCAGCACGGTTTGAAGACGTCGTTCCAATGCTTTATCCTTTTCTATGTATTTGCGATACTCATCTAGAGTGGTAGCACCAATAGCATGCATTTCCCCTCTTGCTAAAGCGGGCTTCAAAATATTAGCCGCATCCATAGCTCCTTCAGTGGCCCCGGCTCCAACCAAGGTGTGAATTTCATCGATAAACAGAATCACCTCTCCATCGGAATCGGTTACCTCTTTTACCACCGCTTTGAGTCGTTCTTCAAATTCTCCTCTGAATTTAGTGCCCGCAACCAATGCACCCATATCCAATGCTAGTATTCGCTTTCTTTTTAGACCCTCTGGCACATCACCTCGTACAATTCTAAGTGCCATACCTTCGGCGATTGCGGTCTTACCCACCCCAGGTTCCCCAATTAAAACCGGGTTGTTTTTGGTTCTTCTAGATAGAATCTGCATCACTCGTCGAATTTCTGCGTCTCGACCTATGACAGGGTCTAGTTTGTTTTTTTCGGCCCATTCATTGAGATCGCGTGCATATTTTTTCAAAGCGGCAAATCGGCTTTCGGCATTGGGATCATCAACCTTTTGACCACCTCGTAATTCGTGTAGAATGTGTTCAATTCGCTTTTTTTCCAATCCCTCCTTCTGCAATTCAATCACCCAAGATTCCTTAGCTTCAACTATGCCCATAAGTACATGTTCCGTACTTATGTATTCATCACCTAGCTTGGATGCAATCACGGCACATTGATCCATGACTTTTTTGGCTGATGAACCCAAATAGGGTGTTGAAACACTGGCTCCCGATACTTTTGGTAAGCTTTTAAGGGCTTCTTGAACAATCAAACGTACCCTTTCTATTGGTACTTCCAATTTTGCTAATAATGCCCCCACGGTTTCTTGACTAGGATCCAACAAGGCCAGAAACAGATGCTGATTTTCCACGGACTGATGCTGATGTTCCTGGGCTATTTCCAAGGACTTTTGAATAGCTTCCTGGGCTTTTAGGGTAAATTTGTTCAAGTTCATATACTCTCCTGTTACCGTTTAGGGTTCTAGCTATGGGATAAAATAAAAGCGAGAAGGGATATACACCCTACTCGCTTAGATGAGTACCAAAACCGTGCCAGAAACTTTTTAAACTTTTCCTTTACTGCCGTAATTGCAGATTACATTCGAAATGCTATGAACTGCTTCAAATTATCACGTTCTACGGTTAAAAGGAGTGCACGATCTCCTTCATCCATACTTTTTTGAACAGCCTCATAGAATTCTTGTGCGGTTGAAATATTATTTCGCTTGACGGCCGAAATGATATCACCGTTTCGAAGACCTCGCTCATAAGCCTCACTGGTTTCTTTTAAACCTTGGACGACAACTCCTTTTAAATCCTCACTCAATCTCATTTCATTGCGTAATGACTCGGTTAAACTTCGAACACTAAATCCTAAGTCTTCATCCAAATCCTCAGGTGCCGAATGACTCGCTAATTGTTGATCTGAGGGTCGTTCTCCTATCGTTACCTTTAACCTGCGTGGTTTACCATCGCGTAAAATTTTGAGTTCAATTATATCTTTTGGTTTAAAACTCGCAATCTTAGTACGGAAGGCATCCCAATTTTTTACCGGCTCTTCATTTATGCCCACAATAATATCCTCTTCCTCGAGTCCAGCTTGGTCGGCTGGCCCATCAGATTCTACTTGACCTACAATGATTCCACTGGCCACATCAAGTCCTAAGGCTTCTGCCATGGTGGCATCCAACTCTCCCGCGGTATACATACCCAAATAACCTCGACTTACGCTGCCATCATCAATTAAGTCATCCATAATTCTCTTGGCTAGTTTCATAGGTATCGCAAAACCAATACCATCATTTCCTCCCGATCGAGATGCAATGGCTGAGTTTATACCCACCAAGGTACCGTTCATATCAATCAATGCGCCCCCGGAGTTTCCAGGGTTTATGGCAGCATCGGTTTGAATGTAATCACCATAAGCCGTTAACTGAAGTGAACGTCCTCGTGCACTCACAATACCGAAGGATACGGTGTGTGCCAAATCTTCGCTAAGTGGACTACCGATCGCTAAAACAAATGATCCAACTTTAGCTTCATCTGAATTTCCCAAAGGTATTGCAGGTGCATCGTCTATATCTACTTTTAATACCGCGAGATCGGTCATCGGGTCGGTACCTATTAACTCTGCTTCAATTTCTTGCCCGTCGTAAAGACGTACTTTGATTTCATCGGTATTCTCAATCACATGATTGTTGGTAAGAATATACCCTTCGTCAGAGACCACCACCCCTGATCCTAAACCCCGTTGAACATATTCACGAGTATTATCACGGGCATTGGGGTTCCCAAAAAACATGGAAAAAGGATCCATTACGCGTACTTGTTGAGTCCTTTCGGTGGTAATGGTTACTACAGATGGATTGGCAGCCTCAGCTATTTTAACAATAGCATCATTAAAATCTTTCAAACTTACCACAGGGGTTTCTGCCGCTGGATTCGAAGAACTGTTCAGCGCACTGGGTTTTACAGATTCTGAATCTAAAGATAAATTTGTGAGTTCTGAATCTGTGGGAGAATGAGCACCCATCTGCAAACTTGTAAAACTTACTAATGCAATGGGGATTAAAAGAGAAATGATAACCGTAGTGGTTTTGGTCAAACTATTCATAACGGGAAAATATTATAGGTTTACTTCAAAATGTGCATAAAAAAACAACGACAAAAGACTTGCATCACAAGCCTTTGTCGTCTATTAAACTCAAGAGGAGTATCAATGGGAGATGCATGAAATACATAACATCCGCCTCCTATAAGCTCCTCTATTAATGAATCTGAATTTGCTTTTTTATAGCCTTTTCTTGTTTGCTCAGAGTCAAACGAAGTACGCCATTCTCATATTGTGCTTGAATGTTTTCTTCGTCTAAGCCATCGGGTAAATGAAAGCTTCTATCAAAAGAACCATAGAATCGCTCTACTCGAAGCATCTGCATCCCTTGTTCTTCGTGTTCCTCCTTTCGCTCACCAGAGACCCGAAGTATTCCTTTTTCTAATTCGACTTGAATGTCTTCTTTTTTTACACCGGGTAGTTCAACTTGGAATATGAAGGTCTTTTCATTTTCGCTAATATCCACACGTGGCGTAAAACCCGCTTCAACCCGAGTAGTCATAGGCTCAAAAAATTCATTCATAAGCTCATTAAAGCTTCTGGAGATTTCTCTTGCGTTTGGTCGACTATATCTAATAAGTGACATATTTATACCTCAATAATTTGTTGATGTTTGTTCACTAATTACTGAGAATAAACCAACTCTTATGCCAAGAGCACTAAATTTGCGGGTGACTGCCAGCCCGACATTGACACACCAGAACCATTATGACGTTGATTCAGAATTCTGAGATAGCTTGTCAGGTGGGTTGAAAAAGGGTCAGGAATGCCTCTGAAAAGACGTCAGTTGCACCTACATTTTGACACTAATGAAGATTAGCCGTAACTCTTTTTCCACTCCTTTGAAATAAGAAATGCTAACTCAAGTGATTGCTCGTAATTCAAACGAGGGTCACAGAAGGTCTCATAATTTAAATCCAAACCTTTTTCATCTAAGCCTTTAGCTCCACCCACACACTCCGTTACATCATCACCCGTTAATTCCAAGTGTACCGAACCCAAATAACTTCCTTCAGCACGGTGTATTGCAAAGGCATGTTTCACTTCATCCATGATATGATCAAAATTTCTGGTTTTGTAATCATTGGACGAAGAAAATGTGTTTCCATGCATGGGATCAGAGCTCCAAACGACGGGGAAACCCTCTTTCCGTACGGCTTGAATTAGACTTGGAAGTTCTTCTTGAATCCGATCTTTCCCAAATCTAGTGATAAGCACAATTTTACCTGATTCATGTTTGGGATTGATACGCTCTATTAATTGAAGTGTCTCATCAATGGTATAGGGCGGTCCAATTTTGATTCCAATGGGATTTTCTATACCTCTTAGATATTCTACATGCGCTTCGTTAAGGTCTCGAGTTCGGTTACCTAACCATACCATATGAGCACTGAGGTTGTAAAACCCTTCTTTACGAGGAACTCTGCGCGTCTGAGCAGAATCATAAAACAAATTCAATGCCTCGTGTGAGCTATAGAAATCCACCTTTTGGGTTTGCTGCTGCCTTCTTTCCGACACCGCATCCATAAACTTCACCGCCTGAGTAATTGATTTAACCATCGCCTCGTATTCTTTGTGGTATGGATTATTGCGCATGAAATCAAGTTCCCACTGCTCGGGATAGTGTAAATCTGCAAATCCCTCATCTCCAAGAGCCCTGATAAAATTCAACGTTAAACCCGCCTTATGATACCCTTCTAACAATCGTTTTGGATCAGGTACTCGTTGCTCTTTCGTAGCTCCAAAACCGTTGATTAAATCCCCGCGGTAGTTGTGAATTTCTTCTCCATTTACGGTTTCATAAGCAGAAGACCGGGGTTTGGCATACTGACCTGCCATTCGACCAACACGGTACACAGGAACTCCCATTTCGTGAATCATAATAAAGCTGGTTTGAAGTAGTACTTTAACCAGGTTCACTATTTTAGAGGAGCGAGTTAAATCGAAACTCTCTGCACAATCACCCGCTTGAAATAAAAATCCTTTTCCTTGACTTACAGTAGCCAATTTATCTTTCAGAGACTCTATTTCCCAAGAAGTAACCAATGGTGGTAGGGTTTGCAATTCCTGAAAACAACGTTCCAATTCTTCTGAATTAGGATATTCGGGAAGCTGCTGAATTGGGTATTCTCTCCAGCTAGTAGGACTCCAAGATTTCGTTCGTACAGACATAATAACTCAACGGTATGGTTTCGATAGTGTATTGAGGGCTATAAACATACAGCATTTTTCGGAAAGCTACGCAAAAAAGGTGTTCAAAAAGAAGAATTTGCTCTTAATCTTTGGTAATTTAGTGGTTTGAATGAAAATGCAGAGTCGAGGTACATGCAAGAGTCTATTATTGTTCGCGGTGCTCGGGAACATAACCTTAAAAATATCGATATAGAAATACCCAGAGACCAGCTTGTGGTTATCACGGGCTTATCGGGATCCGGGAAATCTTCACTCGCATTTGATACCATTTATGCGGAAGGTCAACGTCGATTTTTGGAATCACTTTCGGCTTATGCCCGACAGTTTTTGGGTATGATGGAACGACCTGCCGTAGACTACATCGATGGGCTTTCACCTGTAATCTCCATTGATCAAAAAACCACCAATCGAAATCCCCGATCAACAGTTGGTACCGTAACCGAAATTTATGACTTCTTACGCCTGTTGTATGCCCGAGTTTCTACCCCCTACTCCTATGCAACAGGCATTAAAATGGAAAAGCAAACAGCGGATCAAGTCGTTAGCAGCATTTTAGAATTAGAAGAAGGCACAAAAGCCTATTGCTTGGCTCCTGTGATACGAGGTCGAAAAGGTCACTATAGAGAATTGTTTGAACAGTTAACCAAACAAGGATACCTACAAGCCAGAATCAATGGCGAAATAACAGAATTAGAAGCCGGCATGATGCTTGATCGATACAAAACACATACCATAGAAGTGGTTGTTGATCGGTTTATCATCAATGAAAAAAGCGAGAAAAGAATTGCCGATAGCGTACGTACAGCCCTAGAAATGGCCGATGGAACCGTCGTTCTTGCTACCAAAACAAAAGGTGAGTGGCTGGACAAACTTTTTTCTCAAAAACTCTTCGATGCCGAAGCCGGTATTGCCTATGAAGATCCAGCTCCTAACCTCTTCTCCTTCAACTCTCCTTTTGGTGCTTGTCCTACTTGTGATGGATTAGGTCATGCTTACGATGTGAGTTGGGATTTACTGGTGCCCAATCCTGCACAAAGCATTGAAGATGGAGGGATTCGTTTCTTAGGTCAACCAAGAGACATCTTCGCTTTTAAACAACTGGAAGCCGTACTGACCCATTACGGCGTCGATTTTAACACCCCCATCAGAGAGTTTTCTGAAGAACTTGTGCAAACTTTGATGTCGGGTAGTGGAACCCATAAATATGCGGTTACCTATGAATTTCGATCCGATAAGGTAACCTATCAGCATTCCTATAAGGGACTTAGGGGAACCATAATAGAACAATATGAGCAGTCTAAGTCTCCAAAGCAAAGAGACAAAGCAAAAGCATTTATGTCTAAAGTGGTGTGTCCGGACTGCCGTGGAGGTCGTTTAAACAAAGAGGCCTTATCGTATAAATTGGATGGATATCGCATTAGTGATTTGGTTGATATGGATATCCAAGAATTACGCACGACCCTGTATTCTATTTCCCTTTCGGAACGAGAATTACAGATTGGCCATCAAATTCTAAAAGAAATTAGAGATCGTTTGGATTTCCTACTCAATGTTGG
>JAYPDB010000057.1:0-1525 GCA_038125045.1 Bacteroidota bacterium | reverse complement strand
AGTGGTAAAAGCTCGCTAATCAACCAAACACTCGTACCCATTCTCACAAACCACTTTTACTCATCGAAATCCGTAGCACTGCCCTACGATCAGATCGATGGTTTGGAACATATCGATAAGATTATATCCATTGACCAAAGCCCCATAGGCCGAACACCAAGGTCGAATCCCGGGACCTACACCAAGGTATTTGATCATATCAGGCGATTATTTGCAGAACTACCCGAATCTAAGATTCGTGGATACGATCAAGGTCGTTTTTCTTTCAATGTTAAAGGGGGGCGTTGTGAAACTTGCAAGGGGGATGGCTTACGCAAGATTGAAATGAATTTTTTACCCGATGTCTACGTGAACTGTGAATCCTGTAATGGACAAAGATACAACAGAGAAACTCTTGAGATTTACTTCCGCGAAAAAAATATTGCCCAAATATTGGATATGCCAATTTCGGATGGGGTAGATTTCTTCAGCTCACAACCTTCAATTTCTCGCATTCTTCAAACACTTGATTCGGTGGGATTAGGATACCTTACACTTGGTCAATCCAGCACGACCCTATCCGGAGGAGAAGCACAGCGAATTAAATTGGCCAGAGAGCTTTCAAAAATAGGCACCGGTAATACGCTCTATGTAATGGATGAACCAACTACTGGCTTACATTTTCAAGATGTAAAACTATTGGTTGATGTGATTCAAAAACTGGTCGATAAAGGTAATACGGTCATGGTTATTGAACATAATCTGGATGTGATTAAAGCTTCGGACTGGGTGATCGATTTGGGTTATGAAGGAGGAAAAGAAGGCGGACAAATAGTTGCAACCGGAACACCAAATGAGGTGGCCGACCATAATGGATCGCACACAGGAGCCTATCTTAAGCAGGAATTTGAACGATTATCTTCCGTTGTAGCTAAGAAATAAGCTTACTATCTTGTATATTATATGATGCACATTTTGCGAACATATCAGTTTAGATGGGCCGCATTGGTTCTGATCCTAGTCGCTTTTATTTTACAAGGGCTACCCCTGCTCAATCAAGAGATTGAAGAGCAGCGCTTCGCTCAGTTAATGGTAAAACAATTTAGTCATATTGATCTGGAAAATGATCAACATGAAGAACTTCTGCACACCCTTCAAGCAATTTGGTCATCCACTGAAAATGCGGAACAATGGGCCTCTAAAGCTTCTGAGTATCTCACAAATCTTCACACCACTAGTTCAAAGGCAGCTTCCACCGATTTATATCATGATATTCTCACTGAGTGGAATCTTTTTGAACAAATGGGCAAGAGACAAGAGTCTGCACTTTTACAAGAGTTCCGATCATCTTCCAATTATCTCAACACAGTTCAGAAAAACTCAAAAGAACTGTTATCGAGCGCCGTAACTGCTCCATTGGGGTCGTTAGGACATGTATTCCAACACACTCGACTCTATGATTCAGAGGATAGCCCAAAAACTTCCCACCTGAACAATACTCGAAATAGTATTGTCATTGGAGCTCCTTAAGAATCGCTCCCTCCTT
>JAYPDB010000056.1:0-12512 GCA_038125045.1 Bacteroidota bacterium | reverse complement strand
GTATTTTATGGTGATGTTTAAAGGCTATAAAACACATATCCCATTTAAAAGCCGCGTCATAAGCGTGTTTTTTGGACTATTCCTAGTTGCTGGAATTAGTGTATTTCTTACATCAAAGGCCTATGCGTGTCATCACATGAACGATACGGCACAGCCTTCTTACAATGATACGAGTACCCTCAGCAAAGATGCTAAGGAAGTCATCCAAGAGAAAAGCCTAACCGTAGCCCATGCTAGTAGAACAAACAGCGTAGATACTACTCACAAAAACGATATGAGAGGTACTCATGCTACACATAACTGCTGTAAAGATAGAGCAGATTGTGGTCAGCTACGTATATGTCAATGCAATATTCCACTCGATTCAACTGTTCATCACGTTTTTGTAGCTACATCGACGCCGGCTTACGTCCCCGATACTGTAGTTCTAAGCAGAGCCCCACCGCTCGTGGATGCTCTTCGAACTATATCACCTATCTCAACTCCTTACTACTACGAAGCGCTCTTTTTAGCCTTCGATCAATGGTTACTATAACGAATTAGTTGTAGGGTCGTCTAAGCAACCAATGCCTTAGTCGATTTCATGAATGCGGACTCCATTAAAATACCGCACCTTTCAACTAATATGTTATGCTAAAGAATCATTACAATTACTCCTTACAACAACCATTACTCCCTTTTTTGCTTTTTGGTCTTCTCATCGCCTGGGGCTTAAGTGTAGCTCCATTCGACTGGAATTACCCATATAAGAGTAATCCTGTACCCATAGATGCTATACCGGATCTAGGAGAAAATCAGCAAATCGTATATACCGATTGGAATGGGCAGTCTCCTGAGGATATAGAAGACCAAATCACCTATCCACTGAGTAATTACTTTTTAACTCTTGCAGGTGTGAAAGATGTACGTGGCTTGTCCATTACGGGGCGATCTACTCTGTACATTATTTTTGAGGAAGACATCGATTTTTACTGGAGCAGAAGTCGAATTATTGAAAGAATCAATTCCCTTCCACGGGGAACCTTACCCGAAGGAGTACAACCCTCATTAGGGCCCGATGCAACTGGCTTAGGGCAAATTTTCTGGTATTACCTTGAAGGGGTAGATAAGGAAGGCACCGAAGTTGGTGGATGGAGTCTAGAGGAGAAACGGAGTCTTCAAGATTTCTACATCAAAACCGCCCTATCTTCGGTTTCGGGAGTATCTGAAGTAGCCTCAATTGGAGGTTTTGTTAAGGAATTCCAGGTCTACATAGATCCTCTGGTACTGCAGCAATATGGACTCACCATCCAGCAAGTATTCCGCCGCTTAGAGCAGGCACAGGCAGAAGGAGGCCTTAAAACACTTGAGTTCAACAGAAGTGAATACCTGATACGTGGTGTGGCATCCATAGAACAATTGGAAGATTTAGCGCGCATACCCTTAGCAAGTGTGAATCAAACTCCTCTCTATCTCGGGGATATTGCTCTATTACAGTATGGCCCAACGGATCGACGTGGTGCCTTAGATGTCGCTGGAAATGAAGCGGTTGGAGGTGTTATTGTTGCTCAATATGGTGCCAATCCTAAAGAAGTGATCGATAACATTCATAAAAAAATTAATGAACTGTCCTCCTCTCTTCCTTCAAAAACACTTGATGACGGCCGTAATGTACAGCTGAAAATTATTCCATTTTACGATCGATCTGAAGTCATTAACGAAACCATTGGCACATTAGAGCACGCATTATGGCTACAAATTTTGATTACTATCGCCATTGTGCTCTTGATTTTACGAAGGCTTCGCATGGCCCTTCTTATTTCCATTATGCTTCCCATATCTGTTCTGCTAACCTTTGTTGCTATGAAATTAGCGACCATTGATGCCAACGTGGTTGCACTTTCAGGGATAGCAATTGCCATAGGCACCGTTGTAGATATGGGCGTTATACTTACAGACACCATTTTACAAAAATTAGACCAGCAAGGAGTAGTCCCTCAACCCAACAACCGAAAAAACTTTCTAAAGGCACGGTTAAAACTCATAATAGAAGCCACTCAAGAAGTTGCGGGCGCCATCGTAACGGCTATTACGACCACGGTCATTAGTTTTCTTCCTGTATTTACCATGATCGAGGCAGAAGGTAAACTATTTAAGCCCCTAGCCTTTACCAAAACCTTCGTCCTAATTAGTTCAATTTTGGTGGCTTTAAGTCTACTTCCGATCCTATCTTATATGTTGTTTGGTCGGTTTGAATGGGTTATTCGCTCGTTAAAAACCCAAATAGCAACTCTTCAAAGCTACCTATCACCAGGTGCTTTTCATAGCCGAGTGTCTCAGCTAAAAAAGTTAGCGATGTACGCGCTCATCTTTTGGGTGGTTTATCTACTTGCCGCCGCTTGGCAACCACTTGGCGTTCAACACACTGCCTTACTGCAGTTTCTATTCGTAGGCTTACTACTACTCATTCTGGTCTTCAGTGTTCAACACATTATAAGGCGTTACCCAAGGTGGCTCGCATGGGCACTTATCTACAAGAAAAGGTTTTTGAGTATTCCTATCATCATTATCCTTATGGGTCTTTATGTTTGGTTGGGTTTTGGAAGGTTTTTTTCTCCCCTATCAACAACACTAGAACGGCTTGGAATACCAGTGAGCAGTACCTTATGGTGGCAACACATGGAACAAGAATATCCTGGTTTACCTACTGAATTTATGCCCAGTCTAGATGAGGGAGCGTTTTTGTACATGCCAACCACCATTCCAAGTGCCGGTGTTGAACAAAGTCTAGAACTCATGCAATTTTTGGATAAGGCCATCTCTACCATTCCAGAAATTGAACAAGTCGTTGGAAAAATGGGGCGAGTAGAATCGGCTTTAGACCCTGCTCCACTAACTATGTTTGAACATATTATACGTTATAAGACCGAATATATTGAAAATGAAAAAGGAGAAATTCTACGGTTCAAAACATCTGATGAGGGCACATTTTTACGAGATTCTGATGGGCAGCTTATACCAGACACGAAAGGTAAAGCCTTCAGACAATGGAGAAATCATATTCAAACTAGTGATGATATTTGGAGTGAAATCATTCGTGTTAGCTCTCATCCCGCATTAACCTCTGCTCCAAAACTTCAACCCATTGAGACCCGAATACTCATGCTTCAAACAGGACTCCGGGCACCCTTAGGGATTCGATTACAAGGAGAAGACATTCAAGATTTACAACAAAGTGGTCAAATCTTAGAAAAAGCACTAAAAAAGCTTGATTTTATTCGGCCTGAAACGGTCTTCGCCGAGAGAAATGCCAGCAAACCTTACTTGGAGATTCTTTGGGATCGAGAGGAACTAGCACGTTATAATATGAGCGTATCTCAAGCCCAAGAATGGGCCATGATGAGTATTGCTGGCTTAATAGCAGGTGAAGTTCAGTTGGGAAGAGAACGCTTCAACATTCGCTTTAGATTAGCCAAGGAGTATCGCAACGATCCTCAAAGTCTAGCAAATCTATTAGTAGATACACCACAGGGTGCCCGAGTCCCACTTTCAACCCTAGCTTCTATTAACTACCGTCTAGGACCTCAGGCCATTAAAAGTGAACAGTCTTTTAAAGTTAGTTATGTATCCTTTGATGTTCCCAACAAGGTTTCCTACACAGAGGCTGTTGACAAGCTTGCTACCTACATTGCGGATGCACGTCAAAGCGAAGATTTGATCATACCTGAAGGAATTCAGCTGACTTACACGGGTAGTTTTGAAAATCAGGTGCGAGCCGAACAAAGACTCCGAATTATACTGCCCTTGACGCTGCTGCTAATTTTAATCATTCTATATCTTCAGTTTCGATCACTAGTCATAAGCGCTATCATTTTCATTGGAGTCTTTGTGGCATGGTCAGGAGGGTTCTTATTGCTAAGCGTGTTTGTTTGGGATGGTTTTGCCACCTTAACTGGAGGTGCTTTAAGCCTATTAGAACTCTTTAAACTAGAGCCCATTTCGCTGAGTATTGCTGTATGGGTAGGGTTTTTGGCACTTTTTGGCATTGCTACGGATGGAGGTGTAGTTATGGCCACCATACTACAACAACGACTAGAACTTAGACCAAATTCGAACTTGGGGCTTACTTCATCTGTCGATCAAAAAACTTCCTACCAAGACAAGGTAGCAATCATTAGAGAAAAAATAGTAGCCGCCGGCACCGAGCGCATTCGCCCCACACTCATAACAACCGCTACAACTATTGTGGCACTCATTCCACTATTCACTAGCCAAGGAAAAGGTTCTGAAATTATGATTCCAATGGCCATTCCAACTCTTGGAGGTATGTTTGTGCAGCTTATTACCCTCATCATTGTACCTGTATTATTTGCATGGGTTGAAGAAGCCCGTATCAAAAAATTAATGCAAACCAAGAACCCTCAAAAGAGATGGACTAAGCTATTCCGTTTCCTCCCCATGCTGTGTATTCTTGGTTTAAGCACTCAACTGGGTTTTGCTCAACAGAGCGTAGAAAGGACGGAAATGGTTCAACCCGAGAAAAAAAATAGCGAATACTGGCTAGCTACCTACAAAGAGCAAGCATTGGCGAATTATCCAAGTTTTCAGTCGCAACGCACCTTGTTGGAATCTTATAACTCGGAGGCAAATTCTATAGGCCTAGTAGATCCAAGTGTAGCAATTGGCGTGTTTGTGAAACCTGTTGAAACCGCATTAGGTGCTCAAAAGGCACGTTATACGATCAATCAAGCGCTGCCTTTGCCCAGAGAGTTTCACATACAACGTTCTAAAATTTACTCACGCAAAGAACAGGCCCGGCTGGAATTAGCACTCAGTGCTCTGGATCATTTTGAACAGATGGAACTCCTTTGGTCTGAGCTTTATGTAAAGAGTCAAGGTATCCTATTGCTCAATGAACAAAAAAGGATTCTTCAGGAGATGATTGAACTTTTAAACACCTTAAATCAGGAAGGTTTGGCATCTCAACAAGCTCTTATAGAAGCTCAAATTCGCCTTGAATCCATTGAATTTCGCATCATGGAGTTTGATGTAGATTTGAGACAATCTCGGTCTTCCTTTAACAGACTCCGTAATGTGGATCCTCAGGACGCTATATATATCCCATCACGACTAGTGGGCGCCGATACACTTTTGAGCAAGGAAGAAGGCGAAATAACACCCATTACCGTAGACGAAGGATATCCAAGTCTATCAATGGCGCGAGAAAAACTAGAGTTCCTAGCCTATGAAACTGAATGGGCTGCCTACCAACGACTTCCTAAGATAAGTTTAGGCATCGACTACATTGTGGTAGATCCCAGAAATTCAATCAACCCAATCTCAGGCAATGGAAATGATGCCGTAATTGCAAGACTGTCGATGAGTGTCCCTCTTTGGCAAACGCAAAAGAACTCGGTGGTACTGGCCACTGAACAAAAACGCAAATCCGCAGAGATTTCCTACAAAGATGTTCTTCTAGATATGGAAGATAGGCTCGAAAAACTAAGCAGCGAACACCTCATACACACCGAAAACATTAAGCGTCTGGGTATTCAAATACGCTTGATGGACGAACTACTTGAATTAACCCAACGAGAACTTGAGACGGAAAATGGGGATTTAAAAAGCTTTTTTGACACCCTAGATAGAAAAATCGCATTACAAATCTCTGTCTTAGAAGAACAAAAGCAAATATTTCTTCTAGAGAAACAGAAGAAGCGATTAACCGATCCAGAAATAGCGCCACTACTTAAGAATTTAGAACAAAGTAATAAATAACCTAACGATGACCATTATGACACCATACAGAATACTATTCTCATGCCTACTTTTCATCACTTTGGCATGTGGTAAAGATGCCCATGAACAGCATCCTGGCGAACATCAGATAGAACCAAAGAATGAATCCATCACCCAAGATGTCTATTACTGTAGCATGCACCCCGATGTTCAACAAGCCTTGCCCGGCAACTGCCCTATCTGCGGGATGGATTTAGTGATAAAACCAAGCGACGAGCCCCAAACGGAGGATGATCATGAGGGCAGCCATGACCATGATGAAAATAATCATGACCCTGATTCACAGTCCAGCAATGCCCAGATCGGCCGGGAGGATAGGGTGTTTTTGGCATCGCATAACGTCCGTAATCTAGAGTTAGAAACCGATGTTGTAAAAGCGAGTTTATTTGAATTAGATTTCAAACTACCAGGTAGAGTCGAGTTAGATCCTAGAAGATCGGTTCGAATGTCTTCTTATGTGGAAGGTAGATTGGACGAATTATTCATCAACTTTGAAGGGGCTTATGTAGATAAAGGAGATATCGTAGCAACCATTTATTCCCCTGAAATGATTAACGCTCAACAAGAACTCATTACCCTTAGTAATAGCATTCCTGTTCGCGAGGGATTGATACGCTCATCCATGATAAAGCTTCAGCGATTGGGTATGAGTGATGAAGATATCGAGGCCATAAAGAATACTGGAGTTATCATGGAAACCATTCCATTACGTGCCCCCTCTAGTGGGTATGTACATGGGTTAAAGGTATTACCAGAGCAATACATGCAGCGAGGTGAATCCTTATTCTTAATCAACGATCATCGCCAACTTTGGCTGGTTGTAGAAGCATATGAACACCAACTACCCTATTTAAAAGTTGGTCAACAAATTAGCTGGGAGTTCACTCAACACAACTCCAATAGTTTGATGAACGATAGCCACGATGAACTCTTATCAGGCAGTATTGAATATATTTCACCAGAGCTTTCCACTGCAACACAAACCGCTGCTGTGCGGCTTACCTTGGACAACCTTTCAGCAAACGTACGACCCAATCAATTACTCGTCGGGCATCTACAGGTTCCTTTCGATGACGCCCAAGTGTTAACCATACCCTACTCGTCTATTATGTGGACAGGCGAAAAATCTTTTGTTTATGTGAGCAAAGAAATGGACTCCGGGAGCTATTATGAGTTACGAGAAGTGGTTACTGGTCCTCATACCGATGGTCAAGTGGTTATCTTCGAGGGCCTATCAGAGGGTGAACGTGTAGTTTCTCAAGGGACTTTTATGGTAGATGCTGCGGCTCAATTATCCAATAAACCCAGCATGATCCAAAACAACGATCTAGCAACTCGTTTCAAAGACACCTTAGATGTGGAAGAACTGGTGGATGAATATTTAGAACTAAAAAATTACCTGGTTATTGGTGAGCTTACCAAAGCTGTTGACACCGGCAATTCATTCTTAGGCCTCGTGAATAAAAATCTGGACATGGCTGAATTGAATGAAGTGAGTAAAACAGATCTAGCATCCTTACATACTTCCTTACAACTTTTAGCGGAGGCTTCCGATCTAACCGGCATTCGAACTTATTTTGTTGATGTTTCTAATGCTTTGGTTCATTTAGCCAAACAATACCCCTTAAAAAACACACGTTATATTCAATTTTGTCCTATGGCAAATGCAGGTGATGGTGCGTATTGGTTAAGTGAGAAATCCGAGATTCGTAACCCTTATTACGGAGATATGATGCTTAGATGTGGGGAGACCATAGAACAGCTTTAATTTGAATTTTTGTCCCTTTAATAACATTTTTTAAGAAAACCTTTAGTAACCAAACTATGAAACACCTTACACTAATTGGTTCATTAGCATTCTTGCTTTGTATAGCTTGTACATCTAATGACATCCAAGAGTACCCAACTGAGAATCCCTCATCATTAAATAGCAAATATCCTCGATTGTATACCGATAATGCAGGTGTCATACATATGAGTTGGATTCATCAAGTAGATGAGGTAGCTGAATTGTATGTTAGTAGTATTACACCTGGTACAGAAAACCCTACAGGAGTATGGTCTACTCCATTGAAGGTTGCGGCATCGGATAACTGGTTTATTAATTGGGCCGACTTTCCTTCCATTATTGGCTATAACGGAAAACCCATGGCTAGTCATTGGCTCAGCAAGGTACCCGGACATACCTACTCGTATGATGTCCGCATACAAAGCTTCAACAATGACGATTCAATAGTCTCTTATGAAGACAATGATTTGCGCAAAGCAAACGATTTTGCCGTTCCTTCTTTTGTCCCGCATACTGATGGTACCGCCACTGAGCATGGTTTTGTGAGCATGCAAGCGATAGATAGTACTCACTTCTATGCGGTGTGGTTAGATGGCAGAAATACAAAATCTGGGATGGATCATGATAGTGGAAATCATGAAATGACCGATCATTCATCCTCACCTACCTTAGAGGGTAGCACTCAGGATCCATTACAAACGGCAATGACCCTACGAGGGGCACTCATAACTACCCAGGGTAAACTGGTAGAAGAGAGTGAAATTGATGCTTCAGTATGTGATTGCTGCAACACTTCTTTAACCACAACTGATCAAGGTTTGATTTCCGTATACCGGAATCGAAGTGCAGAGGAAATTAGAGACATCTACATCAGCAGATATGAAGATGGTATATGGAGTACTCCAAAAGCCGTACATAATGATGGCTGGAAAATTGCCGCTTGTCCGGTCAATGGTCCACAGGTCGAATTTAACAATGGTGTTACCGCAGTTGCCTGGTTTACAGGTGCCGAACAAAAAGCTAGGGTCAAGCTCTCGTTTTCGGATGATTATGGAGAATCCTTTTCTGAACCTATCATTGTGAATGAGGGAAGTACTCTCGGAAGAGTAGATTTAGTGATGAGGGATAATAATTCTGCATGGATAAGTTTTGTAGAGCGTAATGAAGAGACCGCGCAGCTGCGTATCCAGCAAATACAGCGGGATGGAACCGTTGTGCAAGATTTGGTACTCGACGCCATAGATGCCTCTAGGCGAAGTGGCTTCCCACAAATGACGACCTATAACGATGGACTTTTGGTCGCATGGACCGATTGGGGTGAAAAAGCATCGACCGTTAGAACACGTTTTTTAAAATAACTAAAACCTATTCTTCTTCATCCAAACCTTCATCGTAAGACTCTGGCTCTTGGGCTCCACTTGTGCCTGTAAGTATCGGGGCTCCAGAGCTAGGTTCATCCAGTTGTGCAATGTTTTGCAACTTGCGTTCAAGAACATTGGTCCGCGTATTTCGTAAGGTCTGCAAACTTTTGTGAGCCTTTGCAAAATCTTTATCCACTTTTTCTAAGTGAGCAGCGAACTTACCAAATTCAGATTTTACCGATTCTAATATTTTCCAAACCTCACTACTTCGTTCTTGTACTTGTAGTGTTCTGAACCCCATATGCAAACTATTCAATAAGGCAGATAGTGTAGTAGGACCGGTAACCGTTATTCTGTATTTGCGTTGCAACGACTCAAATAAGCCTGGGTGACGTAAAACTTCGGCATACAAACTTTCTATGGGGAGAAATAAAATGGCAAAATCAGTGGTAAATGGAGGATTAATGTATTTTTCCGAAATACTCTTTGCAAAGCTTTCAATGGTCCGTAGCAAATGTTTCTGAGCAGCATCAATTTCTTTTGGATCCCCGACATCATATGCATTTAACAAGGCTTCGTAACCCTGTATAGGGAACTTTGAGTCAATGGGCATCCACACCGGTTCATCGGTATTCTTACCTGGTAGCCGTACAGCAAACTCTACATGGGCTTGGCTATCTTTTTTGGTTGCCACATTTTTATCGTATTGTTCAGGTGTTAACAATTGCTCTAATATATTTTCAAGTTGATACTCACCTAGAACTCCCCGGGTCTTAACATTATCCAGCACTTTTTTTAGATCACCCACTCCTGTAGCCAGCTGTTGCATTTCCCCTAGACCTTTGTGCACGAGTTCTAATCGCTCAGAAACCAATTTAAATGATTCACCTAAGCGTTTTTGAAGTGTATCCTCTAACTTTTCATCTACCGTTTTTCGCATTTCTTCTAAACGCTTACTATTGTCGTCACGAATTTCTTTGAGCTGGCCTTCTACCGTTAGTTTAACTTCCTTTATTCTCTTTTCGGCATCTTCGTTTAATTTCTCTTGCTTGACAATGACTTCCGCAAGTCGATCTCGAAGTTGGGTATTCTGATCACTGAGATTTTGCTTTTGTGTCTGTTCAAATTTTTCTAACCGATCATTGATTTCACTTCGCTGTACTTGAGCCGATTGTGTGTTTTCCCCGCGAATTCGTGAAAACTCATCTCTGAGCACTTTCTCATAGTGCTCTAATTTTTCTGTTAGGGGTTGCATCACATCTGATGCATTCACACCCTTGTTTCCAGTCCTGTTTTTCCAAAGTAAAAACAAGAGGCCAAGTTGAATAACCAGAATGGTAACAAGTATAAGGGTTAGAGAATCCATAAGAGTACTTTAAAGTTATATTCAGTGATAAGGTACTAAGGTGAGGTGTCAATTTCTGTCATCCCTTGTGAATAAATATATATTTTGTACTTTTTAAGGAACAAATAATTACGGTTTGAAACTACCCAAAACACAGGGGCTAAGATCATTACTTGGCCATGAAATATATTTTCTATTTCGACTCTTTTTATTGAGTTTTGTCGGAACTACCCTTCTATTTTGGTATGCCGAGGGAGGCTCGGATGGTTTAGAGCATTACACCGATGTGGTATGGTGGTGGGTCGTCACATCTACTACGGTAGGCTATGGTGATATTACTCCCTCAACCGATTTGGGTCGCATAGCTGGAATTGTCGCCATAGTCATTGGAATTTTTGGCTATACCCATACCATTTCACTTATTCTTGAGTGGGTAAAAGCACGATTTGTTCGAGAAGAGCGTGGTTTGGTACCCTATAAAGGAAGTGATCATATTGTAATTTGTGAATATACAGCGTATGCTGATGAACTCATTCATCAGCTTCGCCAATTTGAATCTACTAAAGAATTGGATCGTGTGGTTATAGGTTCCCTTATAGAAACTCGACCTTATCCAGACTGTCATTTTATTCGTGGCGTACCTGTAAGCCCTGAAGTATTGGATAAATCCAACCTCTCGGAAGCAAAAGCTATTTTTGTCTTTTCAAACATCAGATATACCGACCCAGATGTAAAAACTCTTCATGTAGTGAGTAGAATTATGAGAAAAAATTCCCACTCTCCTATCTATGTTGAACTTGAAAATTCTGAGCATCCACTCCTATCAAAATTACCAAGATCCATCATCGCCATGAAAAGTGATGAATTATTGAGTGATATACTAAGTGGGGATGGCTTTAATATTGCCAGGTATTGGATTTAGTAGGGTATTGGACATAGTTGTGTACTTTATGCCCCTGTTTGATTATTATTGAGCAACAATAAGGGATTTTTTCACTTTTTAGATTCACTACGACTAATCACACACTCATCATTATGGAGAAAAATCAATCGTTTTATGTAGCAGCTATCACCTTAGTAGCTACTTTAGGAGGCTTATTATTTGGCTTTGATAGCGGAGTTATCAATGGCACAGTTGATGGACTTCAAGCCAGTTTTAATTCAACTAGTGCTGGGACAGGCTTTAATGTAGCATCGATGCTACTAGGGTGTGCGGTTGGTGCATTTTTTTCCGGACGAATGGCCGATCGCTTTGGTCGCAGAAGCATTTTAATAGTGGCGGCTGTGTTTTTCATCATTTCAGCTTTTGGCAGTGGGATTGCAAAGGCTTCCCTTGAGTTCGTAATCTACCGAATTATTGGTGGTTTAGCGGTGGGAGCAGCATCGGTACTTTCACCAGCTTACATCAGTGAAATTGCTCCCGCGCATCTACGTGGTAGGTTATCCTCAATCCAACAAGTAGCCATCATCATAGGTCTATTTCTTGCTTTTGTAAGTAATTACTTTTTGGCGGAGGTAGCCGGATCTACCCAAGCCGAATTTTGGCTTGGCTTTGCCACCTGGCGGTGGATGTTTTGGATGGAATTAATTCCTGCTATACTTTTCTTTTTACTACTCTTTTTCATTCCAGAGAGCCCAAGATATTTTGTCTTAGTTGGAAAAATAGATGAAGCGAAAAAAGTACTCTCTAAATTATTCTCTCCTGAAGAATTAGATCAAAAATTGGACAAAATCAAAGAATCCTTAAAAGAACAAAAAGCTCCATCTCTTTCCGATCTTATAGTCCAAGGCACTAAAAAAATACATCCTATCGTTTGGGTTGCCTTAGGTTTGGCAACCTTTCAACAGCTCGTAGGCATCAATGTGGTGTTTTATTATGGTGCCGTTTTATGGCAATCGGTTGGATTTTCCGAAAATGATGCCCTTATGATCAATGTCATTTCAGGAGCCGTAAGTATTGGCGCTGTTGCTATATCTATTGCTTTGGTAGACAAAATAGGGCGCAAACCATTACTTTGGTGGGGCTCTATTGGGATGGTGATTACGCTTACAATTATGAGTATTGCTTTCTCAAATGCTTATACCAATGCAGAAGGACAAATTAGTTTACCTGCCCCTTATGGCACAATTGCTTTGATTGCAGCTAACCTCTATGTTGCCTTTTTTAACGGATCATGGGGCCCTGTCATGTGGGTCATGTTGGGTGAAATGTTTCCCAATCAAATGCGAGGTTCGGGGC
>JAYPDB010000055.1:1946-12535 GCA_038125045.1 Bacteroidota bacterium | reverse complement strand
GTATCTTATCTTAATTCATCGGAGCGATCCAAACTTTTGCAATGGATAAACAACGAACAATTCGATGTGGTTCATTTTCATACCATCTGGAATCCATTCTTTCAGTATCAGCTCTTCAAAACACTGCCGGTTGAGACCAAAAAAGTGGGTACTTTTCATGATACCCCACCCGACCGGGGCGTGGGAAAATGGATCGGAGCTCCCCTGATGAAAGGGGCCGTTCGTTATTTTTTTCCCGGGTTGAACCAGATCGTTTCGGTTTCGCTCTCACAGGCTGCGGCCATGGGTTACGAAGGTACTTTACCGGCTAATATGCATGTGATCCCTAATGGAGTGGCCTTACCGCAGAGTGATGATTCAATCATTCATGAAACAAAGGCGAAGAATGCTTTTAATTATTTATTCATAGGAAGGTTGGAAGCCAGAAAGGGGGTTATGGATTTGTTAAAAGCCTACAGGGAATGTTGCCAGAGCGAATTACCTCTTCCCATCCGACTTCACGTCATTGGTAAGGGCCCGTTGCTTGAGGATGTCCAAAATTACATGACCAAACATTCCCTTCCCAATATTGAACTCCTTGGTGAGCTCACCAATAAAGAAAAATCTCAACGAATGTATGAGGCGGACGTACTCATTGCGCCTTCTATTTACGGAGAGAGTTTTGGCATTGTTCTCTTGGAAGCTATGATCCACAAACTCAAGCTTATCGGTTACGCTAATAAGGGTTATCTAACCCTTGGACGCAAGTACGACGAGGGATGTTTTGTACCCCCTGGTGATTATCTAGCGTTGGCTGGGTTGATGAAGCAGCAGGTCCTACATCCACAGAAATTTGAATCCTTAGTCCACAAAGGGTATGGTTTGGCTCAAGAATATACTTGGGACCGTATAAGCGAAAGAATATTGGAGGTCTATCACCGATGAATCCTAAACATGCCATTATTTTAGCGGCAGGTAAGGGGACCCGTTTTAGCGAGTCTACGGGTTCTGAGGTGCCCAAACCTTTGTACCCCATCAATGGCCTTCCACTGATTG
The DNA here is from genome assembly GCA_038125045.1 of Bacteroidota bacterium. Classification (GTDB taxonomy): domain Bacteria; phylum Bacteroidota; class Rhodothermia; order Balneolales; family Balneolaceae; genus UBA1275. The sequence goes on along the minus strand of JAYPDB010000055.1, from coordinate 11,500 downwards.
AACATTCCATCCGAAACTTACTTTCCTTGGGAGTGGAGCAGATCCATATAGGATGTGGATTTCATAAGGAGGCTTTTGCTTATCTGGAAACAGACTACGAGGCTGTTCGCCTGAGCTATAATCCTTACTATGAATCCCGCTCATCACTGTATACTCTCGAGATGTTCAAAGAGGAGATTTCCGACGCCACCTGGGTACTGGAAGGGGATTTACTTTATGAGGTGAAAGCTTTAGAGTGTTTAGCTGAGCAATTTGAAACCGAAAGCCTCATACTTTGCACTCCACCTTTAGAAATAGACGACAATGTATATTACCGCGCTACTCAAGGGCGGCTTGTAGAACTTTCCAAAAAGCTGCCTACTCATCTTGCCGAAGGCGTAATGACAGGTATCTGGATTCTCGAAGCTGGGTTATTAGGGCATTTTTCTAGCTACTGTTCTCTTCAACCCGAAGCCTATACCCGTGATTATGAGGTGATGCTTGCCGAATTTTCAAGGTACCAGTTACCCATTTATGTGTACCATAGCCAAGGAATTGCATGGTGTGAAATTGATCATGACGAGCATTTAAGCTACGCCTTAGAGCATGTCTTGCCTAAACTCTCCTACTGAGTTCATTCGTTTTTTTCCCACAGCCCGCTGTCTGGATTACGTACCGCATCCTCGGCTAAGCTTCCATAAAAGGTTCGTAAATAGGTGAGGGGTTCCTTTGGGATGTAGGTTGGCTGACCCAAAAACGTTACGGGTTCCAGAGGAATGATGCACGATCGAGGAATGGGTATTCGGTAATTTTTCCAATGGGTTTTTTCGTAGGGCTCAAAAAAGGTCTCTTGTTCATTATAAAAGTAAATATCCGCATCAAAACCTTTGTAACTAATGTATAATTTTGGTCCATAATGGCGGTTTGAAGAATCGTACATGGTGAAGCCTTTGGGGAGCTTATTTCGGTGCTCCCAGATACGTTCTACATCATTCTCTCTTGCACCAAAATCGATATCAATATCATGTGGAATGAGTGACTTTGAGCGATAATACCCGAGTAGAGTTCCGTAATTCAACCAATATTCTACCCCTAACTCTCCTAAAAAACGATTACTTTCAAAAAAGAGTTTTTCGAGAATGTGTTGTTTGCTTTCCTGATGAAGAGGACTACTCACATACATTCTGTGAAGATATTCTTTTGTTCTTCGAATATGGTAAAAGACTAACGAGAGCACACCATTAGATTGAATGGAAATTGATATTGTCTATACATGGGTCAACGGATCCGATCTACAATATATCGATACTTGGAATGCCTATTCTAAGCGAAAAAAAGATCGGAATCCAGAACGATACCGGGATAGTTTTGAACTTCTTCGATACAGCATTCGATCCTTGGAGCTCTATTTCCCATACTACCGGAATATTTATATCGTGACAGCTAGGCCTCAAGTACCAGCCTGGCTAAATCTAAGCAATGAACGGGTGCATTTGATTCATCATGATCAGATCATTGATGCGGAGTATTTACCCACCTTTAACTCCAATGTTATTGAGAGTTTTTTGCATAACATCCCGGGAATAACGGATCATTTTCTGTATTTAAATGACGATCATTTATTTGGGGCTCCATGTTCACTAGATCGCTTTTACAAAGAGAATCTTTATCAGGTATACAATACCTTTTTTGGTGAAAATTTGAGTTGGAGACTTTATGATGGATACCGTGATATTGTTGGACTTGGTCTCATAGAGCACAATCCTATCTTTATTAATAAGCATTTTTGGAGAGAGGCCTTTGGATTGTTTCCAGAGAAAACTCAGCAGACTCGTCAGTCAAAATTTCGTGCTAAAACCGATTTTTTTCCTCTCAAACTTTATAGGTACTATCTACTCAAATATCACCGGGAAATATGTGAACCGGTACCTGTTGTTACCTTATTGGGCTATCATCAATTCTATAAATTAACCAATGAACTAAAAAAGCAGCGTCGCATGATTGAGCATCTCAAAAATCGGAGGCCTGAATTTTATTGCTTGAATGACGATATGAAAGGTACACCCAATCCCGATGTACTTCGTGTGATTCAAGGGTATCTAAATGAAATATACCCTAAGCCGTCATCCTATGAGAATTTGGATGAGATTAAGAGAGTCGTTTCAACAGAATAAAGGTAATGTCATCACTTTGTTCTGCGCCATCGGCAAATAATTTTATTTCGTTTAAGAGGGCCTCTTTTAACTGCTCAACATTCAATTTTCTGTGCTGAATGAGCCATTGTTCAAACCGCTCTTCTGAGTAGAGTTCTCCCGCTGGATTGGTCGCTTCGGTCACTCCATCGGAAAACAGCACGAGTACATCACCGGCCTCCATAGAAACCCTTGCACTCGGAAAATCTATGGGATCCATAATCCCCAACATAAGCCCGCTTTCATCCAGGGTGCTTATTTGGTCCTTAACCAGATAAGGTGGATTATGCCCTGAATTTACATATTCCACCCAATGCTGTTCGTAATGAAGGGTTAGATACACCGAAGTGATAAATTTGTCGGAAGGCGAATCCCTAAAAATGTCTTGATTAACGTGCTGCATGGCCGTGACCAAGTCCGTTGGATTATTTTGAATATTCGCACGAAGAGATGCCCGCATGGTAGCCATTAGCAAGGAAGCGGGCACTCCCTTTCCTGTTACATCGGCCACTACAAACCCACATTGTTGATGTTCGGGTTGTACAATAATATCATAGTAATCGCCCCCTACATCTTTTGCTGGGATACTGCAACCCGCAACTTCATAGCCCGCAATCTCAGGAATACTTTGAGGGAAAAAGCCTGCTTGAATTCGTGTGGCTACTTCTAACTCTTTATTCAACAGTTCTGATGCGAGCTGCTGTTGTTTCACCTTTACATTTTCCAATGCCGTAGCCGCCTGATTGGCTAAGGTCTGGATTAGGGTCAACATCTCTTTGGTGAGATAACCACTATCTACATTAATAACCTGAAGAACCCCAATGGTAGTACCTTTGTTATTGTTTAGAGGTACACACATCATATTGTTGGATTGAAAGGTGGGCTTTTTTAAGAGCTCACCTTTGAAGCGGGCGTCTTTTTGAACATCCTCAATAATCACGGGTTCTTGATTCTGAACGACCCACCCACTAATTCCATGGTCGGCAGGAATTTTTTTACCCGAAACCTGTGCGGTCGCCGGACCCGTTGGAATGGTGAGCTCTAAACTAGCACCATCATCGGTCAATAAGAATAAGGAACTGGCTTCTGCTTCCACCATAGCTTTAGTAGACTCAATGATTTCGTGCAGTAAGCGAGCAGGATCTAAGCTAGAGTTAAACTTTCCTACTATATCCAATAGGAGCTTAATTTTCGGATCCAGACTAAAATCTACGGGGGTTTTTGGATTCATACTTCAAACAAACGTAACTGATTTGTCAATCAAGGTAAAAAATATCCCTGAAGGCTCTAAAAAATTGTATCTTATATCATTAAGTTAATTTGCTAATACAACTCTTGGTTAGAAATTGACTACTAACTAAGTAATAGACCTTTAATTACACGACAATGCTAGGATTTAAGATTGACATTTTTTGGGTATGGCTTGGAGATGTTCTAGAATTAGGACTCTATGCCGGACTTATTTTCGTTGTTTTTATGATGTTTAAGCTTTGGTACGACGCTTCCAAGATCTCAGCTTAAGGTCTATCACTTACCATTGATCGATAGCGCCATCCATCCAGGCTAGTCTCTGACTAATCCACTGTTTCACATACGCTATTTCTTCTTCATGGCTAGCACCCTGTAATTGAGAGTTGTCAAACGATTGGCCAAATATCGGCCATTGATCAAAATTTCGAGACGCAGCCCCCGATAGTTTAAGCCGAGTATGGTGAACATCTGCGCGATCGTGCAGCTTTCCTTCGGTCCATTGTTCGGCGCGTAATTCTTTCCATCTGCTTTTCAAAGCTGAAACAAACTGTGGATCATCAAGAAGCCGTTCCCACCAAAAGGGAACCAACCATTGATCGCCAGGAGAGGCATCATTGTATAGATATCTCCATCCCTGAGTCTGGCTTAAGGTCCCGTTTCCAAAACTCAGATTCCCCATCCAAATGGGTCCCATTCTCAAGGGTGCATTTCTATCCTTATGCACAAAGCTGTGAAAACGATAGGCATCGGGATTGGCCGAAAACTCCTGAATAAGAAAATAATCCACAAAGGTTGCCCTATCTATGTATTGCGTATACTTCCGGTCACTCCCAGTCATAGCTTCCTCGATAAGCGCCGCTTCAAATTGTTGGAGATACGTGCCGATGTAATTTTTTTGGGCCTCTGATATGGCATCACCCGCGGGGTCTTCATACAGATAATACATCTCGTCTCCTTGTTTAGTGCCAAAGGCAGGATAATCCAATACCTGCTGATCGACTCCAAAACTAGACCGAAAACTTTCTTCCGGGTTGAAGCTAATCAGATCTCCTTCTAAACGATTTCCCCGATCACCTTTTGGATCATCTATGGCAAGTATATACCCCCCACTAATGGAAGCATCATCATTTTCATCTGGAGACAAATCAAATAAATCTAAGCGCAGATTGTCTCGTTTTATTTTTTCTGAAAAAATATAAACCCCTTTATATCCGCCGTTGATACGCAGTTCAACAAAGTCGTAACGCGGAGCATAATACCCTAAATCTCTCCATAAATCCATGAGTAATGCATGCCTGATGAGACTTTTATCATGATGAATGCCATAGAGAATCCAATCCTCTTCTTCCGGTAAGGACAGCAAACTCACATCCATATCCAATCCATTTTCGGTCCAGCTTTCCAAGCCATAGGATGGTTTTTCAAGGGCCTCGGTAAATCCTATACCGATGGTTTCAATCCCTATTGGTTGGGTTTGAACTAACTCATCTTGAATATATACCCGCAGCGTCGACATCATTTTAGGATTTTTCGGAATGGGAATTCCTCTGGTATCAATGTCCATGACAGCGATAGGAGTATCGATGGTTGGGCTTTCAGTTTCTTGGGGTACCTGTGCAGGATTCGAACATCCGCCCCAAAAAACACAGCTAAACATTATCCCTAAAAAAACTAATCTACTTTTTCGCATAGTTCTATTAACACACCATGTGCCGATTTAGGATGTAAAAAGGCGATTTTTTTACCATTTGCACCCATAATGGGCTCCTTGTGAATCAATTCCCAACCTAAACCTGCAAGACGTTCTAATTCATCGCGTACCGATGGAACTCGGTAGGCGGTATGATGCATGCCTTCACCCTGTTTGCTTAAAAATTTTGAAACAGAGGAGTCCTCACGTATTGCGCTAAGAAGTTCTATTCGCCCTTGTTGCACATCCAAAAAGGCCACTTCAACCCCCTGTGATGGAACCACTTCTCTGCAATAATGACCGGTCTGAAATAAGCCTTCGTAGCAGCGAATGGCTTGGTCCAGGTTATGAACGGCAATGCCGATATGATCTAATATCCAGTTTGTTGGAACCGATAAGGGAGCCTTTGTGTTTTCCATTGTATCTTAAAATGTTGTACTTTTTAACCGCGAACCTTAGGATCTTACATCCTAATCCATACGCAAAGTACAGATCTAAACCGTCGATTTCTAAACTAAAGATTGAGCATCAAATGAACGCATCTTCCCTAGTAAAACTTTGTATAATTGCATTGATAACCCTCGGATGTGCCCCTCAAGAGCAAGAGGCAGAATCAAGCAATGAGCCCTTATTCCCCACAGAAACCCGTACCGAAGAAGTTGCGGTACTGTCCACTTCCTATGGTGATATGGTCATTCGGTTTTACGACCAAACCCCAGAGCATAAAGCTAATTTTATCAAGCTAGCCAAAGAAGGTTACTATGATTCTACTACCTTTCACCGAGTTATTGAAGGCTTCATGATTCAAGGTGGAGATCCCAATTCTAAAGACGATGATATCAGAAATGACGGACAGGGCGGTCCTGGTTATACGCTACCTGCCGAGATTGTAGGTGGGTACATTCATAAGAAAGGTGCGATTGCAGCCGCTCGCATGGGCGATCAGGTAAATCCTGAGAAACGCTCCAGTGGGTCGCAATTTTATTTGGTTCATGGACGTACACGGACCGAACGAGATGTGAATCAACTCTTGGATCAGGCCAATAACAATATTAAACAAGGATTGATTACCGCCTACGTAGAAGACCCCAAAAATGCGGATGTAAAAGCTCGCATTGATGATGCAATGATGAATGGAAATAGTGGTGTTGTGAGCGATATTGTACGAGAGATTACCCCATTGGCCGTAGAGGATTTTGAACCCTTAAGCTATTCTCCTGAAGAGCGTGAAATTTACATGAATCAGGGTGGCGTTCCGTATCTAGATGGCTCTTACACGGTATTTGGTGAGATCATTGAGGGCTTAGCTCTGGTAGATAGCATCGCCGAGGTACGAACTGGCTTTGGCGATCGACCTGCCGAAGACATATCCATGACCGTTCGCATCCAAACGATGACCATTGCCCCAGACGGTACTATAATAGAGCGTTTTTAGACCGTTAATTCGCCTTTTTACGTTCCCTTGACTGTTGTGCCCATTCCTTGAACGCGGCACAACTCATAGTATTGAGCACTCTTTTCGGGTTGAATTTGGCCTTTCGTGCAATTCGAACTCCGAAGTCGATATCGTCGATGCCTTCAATACTATGGGCATCAGGATTGATAGAGGTATATAAACCGGCTTGAAGGGCTTTGTTTCCCCACGTCCAATCCAAATCCAAACGCCATGGTGAGGCATTGATTTCGATGGCGGTATGGTTCTGTGCAGCCTGATCAATAAGCTCATTCATATTCAGGGCACTTTCTCCTCGCTTGAGTAATAAACGACCGGTGGGATGTCCAATCATAGTGGTATATGGATTCTCAATGGCTCTCTGAAACCGATTCATCATGGTTTCAAGGGGCATATCCAATTGTTGATGAACGCTGGCTACAATAAAATCAAAACCCTCAAGTATGTCTTCTTCATAGTCCAGGTCTCCGTTGGAAAGGATGTCGGATTCAATGCCTTTGAGAATATGAAAAGATATACCCTGCTGTGCGAAGGATGCATTCAACCCGTCAATTTCATCCCATTGTTTACAAACTCGGTCCGCCGAAAGTCCTCCTGCGTAACCGGCCGATTTGGAGTGGTCGCTAATTCCTAAGTATTCATACCCTCTGGCGATGCAGGCCTCGGCCATCTCTTGAATGCTGTATTTTCCATCACTCCATGTACTATGGGTGTGTATAACGCCTTTTATATGGTGGTTTTGAACCAGGTCCATGGTGGTTTCTTTTTCAAACCAATCGAATTCACCTCGGTCTTCTCGGAGTTCTGGCGGAATCCATGATAGGCCTAGTTCTCGAAAGATTTCAGATTCTTCTTTTGAGGCAATGGGGCTGTTCCACTCGGTTTCCCCCTGATCGTTCAGCTTAAAGAGTCCATATTCGTTAAGGCTCATTCCTCGTTCGCGCGCTCTGGATCGCATGACCACATTGTGTTCCTTGCTGCCGGTGAAATACATTAAGGCAGCTCCAAATTCTTTGGGTGCTACGATTCGTAGATCAATCTGTCGGCCTTCTTCGCTCCTAACAGAACTTTTGGTATCTCCCCGACCCAGTATTTCAACTACTCGTTTATGGCTGGTAAAGGCATCAAAAATGGCCTGGATGTGTTTGGGTTCAGCTGCGATTAGAAGATCAATATCCCCAATGGTTTCTTTGGACCTGCGTAGGGAACCAGCAATTTCAATGGCCTCAACACCGGGAAGTTCGGCTAATGATTTTTTTATTTCTGTTGCGATGGTATCGGCTTCATTTAATCGGCATCGCTCTTCATACAACTCCATCCATTCGATGGATTTCTTAATTTTTTCAACAGATTTAGCACCCAAACCAGGCAGTCCTGCTAAATCCCCAGCTTCAATACACGCTTTTAACTCTTCCAGAGTGCTGATGCCGAAGGTCTCATGTATTTTTAGAATATTTTTTGGGCCTAAACCTGAAATTTCCAACCACTGTATAAGACCAAGAGGAACCTTCTCTTTGAAGGCTTCTAGTACAGGCATACTCCCCGTTTCGGCATAGGTGTAAATATCCTTCGCAATGGACGAGCCAATTCCTTTAATGTCGGTAAGATTTTTTTGTTCGATGTAGGTCTGTATATCCTCTTCAAGTCCTCGAATGGTTTGTGAGGCGCGATCAAAAGCAATTGCTTTGAAGCGATTTTCCCCCGCCAACTGCATCAGTTGAAAGACTAAATCCAGTTGCTCTGCAACATCTTTATTGGTGATCATAACAAATAAATCTCATTGAGTAGGTTGGTAGGTTTCTGTACATTAAACCTATTCCAAATATAAACCTTTTAAAAGGAATATCCTGTTTATGCGGTATCTATCATTCAATTTCCGACCACTTTTACTACTATGGGTTCTCAGTTTTTTGAGTTATGGAACTCAGGCCCAAACAATTTCTTCCACTAATATCCATAGTCCTTCCGACTTCTTGGGTTATGAATTGGGAACGCAATGGACGCCGCACTATAAGGTGATGGATTATGTACAGTATTTGGCAGATCAATCCGAAATGGTAACTGCTTTTGATTATGGTACTACCTATGAAGGGCGTGAGTTGGTCTATATGGTTATCAGCTCCGAAGACAATCAGAAATCCATTGATGAAATTCGTACGAATAACCTTAAACGCATTGGGCTTGAGGCGGGCGAAGCTACGGATTTGGCGAAGCCCATTGTCTGGTTAAGCTACAACGTTCACGGCAACGAAACTTCCTCAAGTGAAGCCGCCCTTTATACCATGCATGCCTTGGTGACGCAATATGCGGAGTGGCTTGACGATGTGGTGGTGATAATAGACCCCATGATTAATCCCGATGGGAGAGATCGGTATGTGTATTGGAATAAAACAGCGACAGGGGCACAATTCAACCCGAATCATGAGGCTATGGAGCATCACGAACCATGGCCAGGGGGGAGAACCAATCACTATATGTTCGATTTGAACAGAGATTGGGCGTGGCAGACACAGACCGAAACCCAGCAGCGTATTCAGGTCTATTTGGAATGGATGCCAATGGTGCATGTCGATTTTCATGAGCAAGGATACAACTCTCCGTATTATTTTGCTCCTGCTGCAGAGCCGTATCACTATGCCATTACCGATTGGCAGCGTGAGCTTCAAACCATGATTGGTCAGAATCATGCGTCTTATTTCGATCAAAATAACTGGTTGTATTTTACTCGTGAGGTTTTTGATCTCTTTTACCCAAGTTATGGGGACACCTGGCCCACCTTTAATGGCGCCATTGGAATGACCTATGAGCAAGCCGGGCACAGTTTTGCTGGTTTGGGTGTGTTAACCGAAGAGGGCGATACCCTAACCCTCTACGATCGCATGATTCATCATGCTACTTCAGGATTGTCTACTGTAGAGACCATAGTGAATGAGAAGGAACGCGTTTTGGAAGAGTTTCAAAAGTATTTTGACACCACTAGAAATAATGG
>JAYPDB010000055.1:0-1846 GCA_038125045.1 Bacteroidota bacterium | reverse complement strand
CATTATTCATTTGGAGTCGAGGGCTTTGCCATACAGGGACAGGTGGAAGTTCAACCCATTAGTTTTGACACCAAATCGGAGCTCACTCCGGTGGTTAGTGATCCTTATGCCTATCTGGTTGAATGGAAATCTTTTGATGACGCCCAATTTTTGGCTCATCTATTTAAACAGGGTATTCGAGCGCGATATGCCGAGGAATCGTTTAGTATTCAGGGTAAAAATTATGATGCGGGTACCCTAATCATTACTCGAAAAGGCAATGAAAAATTAAGCAATCGTTTCGATGCTATTTTGAAAGATGCAGCCTTGGTATTTAATCGAAACTTGGTTCCGGTCACTTCTGGCCTAGTTACACAAGGAAAAGATTTTGGTTCTTCTTCGGTTCAATTCATTGAAGCTCCGCGGGTGGGCGTACTTGCAGGTGAAGGAACCTCAAGTAATATGGTCGGTCATATTTGGCACTTTTTTGATCAGCAGTTGAACTACCCGGTCACCATGATTCCAGTAGACCAATTAAGTCGCATGGATTGGTCCGAATTTGATGTCATCATCATGCCTTCAGGATCCTATGGCTATGGACTTACAGATAGTCAACTATCCGATATTCGACAGTGGGTTCGCTCGGGAGGTAGTCTCATCGCTGTTGAGGGAGCCAATGGGTTCTTTGCGGGAAAAGATGGATTTTCGCTGCAGCGCAAATCTAGCGATTCAGATGAGGACGAGGATCATGAAGATCGTCTGCGGCGCTATGCGGATGCCGAACGGGAATCGGTAGTTAACTTTAACGCAGGAGCCATTTATCCGCTTCACATGGATCCAACTCATCCTTTAGCGTTTGGATATGGTGAACAGTATATGTCCCTTAAATTGGGATCTACTGCCTATGAGTTTCTTGAAAATGGTTGGAATGTAGGAGTGGTTATGGACGGTGCACCTCGCAGCGGCTTTGTAGGACATAAAGCACAGGAATCTATAGCCCAGTCCCTATCCTACGGGGTACAATCATTGGGACGAGGAGAGATCATCTATATGGTCGATAATCCATTTTTCCGGGGATTTTGGCACAATGGAAAGCTTTTGATTAGTAATGCGGTATTTTTTTTGTAACAAATAAGCACCTATCCACTCTTTTTTAGTGTACCCTCAACACTAACTAAGATGGATATGTTTAAAAAAGTTGTCGCCTATTTTCTAATAATTATATTCCTTAGCACCACTATTCCCCATGCCTATAGCCAGGTAGGGGTTACCATTGCTTGGCTGTGTACGTGGGACTCTCCTGAGGGATGCTCTTGGTCATGGTATAATAACGGAACATTGATTTATACATGGGTTACCTGTGGCGGTGAATCGGTAAGCTTACCCGATCAAGAGAGCAACGGACAAGAAGGATGTCCAGGCGGTTCTTATTGGGCACCGGTACGCTTTTATTAAACTATGACCGTTAACAAAATAATTTAGCTATGAAATCACGTTACACAATTTATTTGGTCTTGTTTCTTTTTGTAGTCACCAACTGTTCGGTCGGTGAAACTTCACATAATTTAGAGCAAGCAGAGGGTAAACTGCTCAATCAAACAACTCCTTCAGGAATCCCTTATTATTTCAGTGATGACATTCATCAGGTTCTATCTGGTGATTCTAACCATTCTTTGGAAGGCTCCTCCTCATCCGAGACAAACGAGCAAAGGTATGACCCACAGTAGTACCTATTAGGGGTAGTATTAGCCGCATAACTTAACACGAGCTATATCAAAGGCAACCTGGAAGCCACCTTTAACCATTTAGCTGAGATTCAAGAAAGGTTTGCAAAGCATGCGGACCGACCAGAGCTTTTTGTAGCCGA
>JAYPDB010000054.1:10099-12558 GCA_038125045.1 Bacteroidota bacterium | reverse complement strand
GGAAGATGATGTTCCTCTAGTGTACCCTGAACGAGCTCGTCCGCTTGGGCTACTTTTTCTTCGATACTTGGCGAAGAGGTACAGCTCAAGAAAAAAGCTAGTCCAATTACTGATACTATACGCGCACTTGATGTGTGCACAATGCTTGTTTTGAGGCGTAAAAATCTATTCATTGATCTCTGGAATTGGAGTTAATAAGATGGTTTTAAAGGTATGAATACCTTCAAAAAAATTACCGAGTCTTAGGTTTTCGTTCGGGCTATGCTGATTATTGTCGGCATTTACCAATGGAACCAACACAGCAGGTATATTTAATTCATTGATAAAGGTAGTGAGTGGTAAGCTACCTCCTAACATTCTAATTTGAACAACTTCGTTACTATGTGCCTCTTCTAGAGCTTTTTCGAGCCATAATCCCAGGTCGGAATCCAATGGTGTACGAAAAGGTTCCATAGCTACTTGATGGCGAAAAAACATGGGTTTTTCAATGTTCATCATCTCTTCTTGTGTCGGAACGGCATCTAGTAGTGTAAAGCCTTGGGTAACGATATGTTTCTTTACAGCTTCAACCAGACCTTCTCCGTCGGTGTTCGGAACAGTTCTAATGTCTATTTCGATAATTATCTTGTCGGGAACAATGGTTCTGGCATCGCTTCCCACCCATGCCGCACGTATACCACGCACATTTAATGAAGGATACTGCATCGCCTCCTGATAATTAGCTCCTACTTTTTCAGGGGTCTTAAAACCTGCTCTAGCTTGTATAGCCGCTTCATCGTCAGGAACTTGTGCCATAGCCTGAAGAGCCGATTCGTCAAAGACCACCCCATCGTAATATCCGGGTATTAAAACTCGCCCGTCCTCATCTTTCATAGAGGCCAGTAAATGCGCAGCACGAAAAACAGGATTAGGAGCATAATTACCAAAGTGACCACTATGCTGTGGTTTTGATGGGCCATATATCTCCATTGTAATTCTAGTAATACCCCGTACCCCATAGGTTAAGGTTGGAAGTCCCGAGTCATGCATAGGTCCATCTGATACCACTAAATAATCCGAAGCCAATAAATCACGGTACTGTTTTACTGCCCCTGGAAGATTGGGTGAGCCTCTCTCTTCTTCGGAGTCTAGAATCACCTTAATATTGAATGCTGGTATCTTATTTTCTTGTTTTAGTTCATTTAATGCGGCTAAGAGCATCACAATGGGACCTTTGTCATCAGAGGCTGAACGTGCAAATATTCTCCATTCATCGTCATAAGGAGGAGTGGGTATATCTTGGGTTCGAATGATCCAATCACCCATTTCACCACGGCTCTTATATACCGGTTCATAGGGATTGGGCTGATTCCACGCCGTACTATCAACAGATTGTCCATCCAAATGCATGTAAAACAATACGGTTGGCAAGTCTTCATCGACTCTATATTGAGAAAAGAACAAGGGTTGTCCTTCATGTTCTAACCGATAAGTCTCCCAGCCGAAAGCTTCAAACTCCTCGATGAGCCAGTCTATGTTTGGATCAATATGCTCTCGATAAAGCCCATTATTGGGAAGGCTTAAAAAAGCATCTAACTGTTCTATATATTGTTGTTTGTCTATATCAGTAAGGGTTTGCGCCTCAAGACTAAGGGTTCCACTAACGATCCAGATGAACAGAAAAAAAGCTGCCAAGTATTTATCTCTAAACATATAATTGATTCGTTTTTTTTCCACATTCGATTTCATAATTATCTCCCCTGATAGGCCTCGCCACTGATGATCCACTCCGGTTCGCCTTCCCCCTTTAGGTAATAATCGAAATATTCCTTCATCCTGATAGCATAATCGAGTTTATTCTCATAACGCTGCAGGTGATGAGGCTCGCCATGATACTGTAAGAAGATGACATCTTTATTGTAGCGCCGCATGGCTAGGTACATTTCAATACTCTGATACCAGGGTACCGCACCATCATCATCCCCATGTTGAATAAGCATAGGAGTGGTGATCTTATCGGCATAAAATACCGGTGAATTTTCCAGGTACATCAATGGAGCTTCCACCAGTGTTTTACCAATTCGAGATTGGGTTTTTTCGTACTGAAAACTTCTTGCCATCCCTGACGCCCATCGAATACCACCGTATGCACTGGTCATGTTACTTACGGGTGCCCCGGACACCGCAGCATCAAAAATATCGGTTTGAGTCACAATAAACGCGGTTTGATACCCACTCCACGAATGCCCATGCAATCCTAACTTATCGGGATCGGCAATGCCCAACTCCACTAATTTTTGAATTCCTGGAACAATACTTTTGGTGGCTGCAAAACCAGGTCGACCTATCTCGAAGCGGACATCGGGCAAAAACACCACATAATCATCACTTACATACTGCGCAAAGACTGGGCGATGATTGGTTTTTGGTTCGTTGAAATCGTGCAGTCGATCGGTGAAAAACCGGTAATAATAGGTCAT
>JAYPDB010000054.1:6864-9999 GCA_038125045.1 Bacteroidota bacterium | reverse complement strand
GCCACAAAGGTAAATTTCTTGTCTTCCTCTCGTAACACCTTCACTCCCTGAGAACCAATGATTGCCGAGTAGAATCCAAAGTTCTTCTTCAGATCATGGTACGAACTCAACACCACCGATGCCCCAGAAGTAAAAGAAGCATTCTCTCGATCTAAATCGAGCACACGGAATATTCGCTTTTCCGCCCGACCTTCCCCTGCCGTTAAGGAAGAAGCCGCACCACTCTTGGTGTCAAAACTCCAGATATCGTACTTGTCATAAATAAGAATATGCGCATCATTTTGGGTCCAACCTGCAATCCCATAACCGGGAACATCGGAAGGGTAATCATGGTCTTCGTTATAAAACGGCACCTCTAAAGAAGCCGTTAAATTTTGAGAGCCCCCCCCTTCAACCCGAAATAAATTCCAATGTTTATCTGAGTACCAAGCTACGAATGCACCCGTGGGCGAAAGCTGTGGACGCGAACCATATCGGCTCAATAGCGGTGTTCGTTCTGCCGTTTTGAGATCGACCAAATACCAGTCACTGTAACTTCCATCCCAGGTGATTTCGCGTTGATAGGGCTGATCATTCGAGCCAAGAACATGCCCCTGATTATGCGAAATGGAGATATTGGGCATACTTTTGTCGGCCAATTGCATCCAGCTTTCCTTGCGTCCAAGATGAACCACAGCGGTGTACAAGTGATTCTTTCGGCGATTCCAGGTCACGATCTCCTGCGTTTTAATTAAGGGATCCTCGCCATGCCAAATATCCAAGCCGCGATCCCCTACAATCGCATCCACATCGTAGATATCGATGGCGTCATCAGACGCATCGGGTTCGGATTTTGAAGCATCGCCATTGGAATTATCATTGGTTTCCAAGTCCACCATATCACGATCGCGAAGGCCGAAGAAAAGGCGCTGCCCATCATGAGTAAACACCAATCGATTTCGAGTTCGTAAGGCATATCCATCGGCAATATCCTCAACCGAAACCAGTGTGCGTAACGACTCTCGACTCGAGTCCCAAAGCTTCAGATCGGCATCACTTCGAATATACTGCTGATCGTAGGTAGCCACCGTGAAGGCCAAATCCGATGACTTGGGCTCCCACGTGATGTTCGAAAATACCCCACGCTCCCTATTTTCCACGGGTTGAAACTGTTTGGATGCCAAATCCATCACATAGATTCCATTCTCAGAATCTGAGGTATCAACCACGGTATAGGCCATGTAATTGGAGAGGCTATCAAAGGCAAAATCGGTAACAAAGGATAGAGTATGCACGTCTCCACTGCTCAAATCTTTGAGATGTAACGGGGTCCCTAACAAGCGATTTTTAGACTTTAGGTTTTGCACCTTTTCGGTTTGAAGCTGACGAAAAGCCAACCACTTGCCATCGTTAGAGAACTCATAAGACGAAACACTATCGTATTCTACTACTGAACCATCTCCTAATGAGAGAAGATACAAGCCTGCTTTTGGGGCTTTTTTAGGATCCTTGAGTTGCACCGCCAATGCCACATCTCGGCGGGCAGCGACCCACTGCTCATTGGAAGAAATCATGGGCCTAGATGCGGTGGAAAGCGTGTAGCTAGTGGAACCATTAATCGATTGAGCAACCACATGTCCATCGCCGCGGTCAGGAGCTACCGAATACATGATCCAATTCCCTTTATTCGAGATGGCAGAACTGGTGATATCTTCGAATTTCATCACGTCCTCAAAGCTCAAAACACCTTGGGCAAAGAGTGAGGTGGGTAAGGATAACAAGAGAACAAAGAATAGTCGTTGCAATAATTTCATAGTTGGCTGGATTCAATGGCTAAGATTTATCGATGAGCCCATAATAAAACCATTATCAAACATAATTAAAAGCATTGACTGGGGTATGTGATGTAGCTATACTTTTAAGAAAATATGATTCGCAACGTACGCAGAGAAGATGCCCTAGACCTTGCTCGCATCTACAATCATTATATTATAGAAAGTACCGTCACTTTTGAAGAGGTCGTTGTAGATGGTTCAGAAATGATCCGGCGCATCGAAGCTCATGACCCGAATCACTGGTTGGTCTTCGAACACGAATCTACCATTATTGCCTTCGCTTATGCAAAAGCTTGGAAAGAACGTTCGGCCTATCGATATACCATGGAAATCAGTGTATATGTTGATCCTGAGCATCACAGAAAAGGAATTGCACGATCACTCTACCAAGAGTTGTTATTCCGGTTAAAAAAGAGACAAATTCATGCGGTGTTAGCGGGGATTACCCTCCCTAACCCCGCAAGCGTAGCTTTTCATGAATCCATGGGTTTTAGCCAAGTGGCTCACTTCAAAGAAACCGGATTCAAATTTAATCAGTGGATTGATGTAGGGTATTGGGAACGCATCTTGGAGTACGATAACGAGTAGCCAGCTCGATTACTCTGAAGGATGTTGTGAGGTTTTTTTGAAATCCTTCACCACCATCACGGTGAAAAATGGAATGAGAATAGCTCCCATTGAAAAAAATAAAAGTGAAAAGATTTTAACCTCATGATAAAAAAGCTCTGTCACCATCCAAAGCGTATTGGCCAGCAACCAGACGGCCAAAAGTATATGCCCAAACAGAAAAAAGGTCCGTTTTTCAGTAAAGATCAAATAAAGTGATATGCTAATGGTTGGGATCGCAAACAGTAGCGAAAAGTACTTAAAATAGGATGCCGTGGCTTCGTAATTGAGAGCAATGAACCATGAAAAATCTTTGATGATCCAGAGGGGGAAATGTATTTGCTCTAAGAGGGAGAGATAACGTTGTTTTTTGTTCAATTCCGTTGATTAGTTAACCTTGCAAATAAACTCATATTTCATTTAAAAATCTATACCTTCGGATTGAAAAAAAGCGTACCATTGTTTTGATATTTGATGTTTAAACGAGTGTGAATAGGCCGATACGCTTCACTTTATGGGCCCGCTAAACAACGTTCTCTAACGCTCAAATAGATTACATACTAATCGACATCTATGAAAATACTACTGGTCTCTAAATGGGGGGACTCGCTGGATATTGCCTACCAGCTTGGAAAAGAAGGGCATGAAGTGAAAATGTACATTCAAGACAAAGCCAACCGAGAAATTGGATTCGGTTTTGTACAAAAAACCAACC
>JAYPDB010000054.1:0-6764 GCA_038125045.1 Bacteroidota bacterium | reverse complement strand
GCTTACGTTATAAAGCCTTGTGGCGAAACTCAAGAGCTTAAACAACTCCTGTTTGTTGGGCAAGATGATGAAGGAAAAGATGTCATTCACATGTTAAAAGCCTATGAAAAGACATGGGGCGTTGAATTTGGAAGCTTTCAAATACAGCGAAAAGTAAAAGGGGTTGAAATTGCCATATCAGGTTTCTTCAATGGGCAACATTTTTTACGCCCATTCAACATCAACTTTGAGCATAAAAAGTTATTTCCAAATGAACTTGGTGTTTCAACCGGTGAAATGGGGACTTCGATGTATTGGTCAAGCCAATCCATGCTTGCCGAAAAAACATTGTTAAAACTCGAGAAAACCCTCGCATCCTATCGGTTCCATGGTCATTTAGACATCAATGCTATCGTAAATGGTCATGGAATTTATCCACTCGAGTTTACTTCGCGATTCGGCTATCCTCAAGTTTACATTCAGAAAGATGCCATTTCAGAAAATTTTGGAGAGCTTCTTTGGGGCGTGGCTAATGGCACTAAAAAAACTATTCATGTGAAAAAGGGATTTCAGGTAGGAGCCTATATGGTTGTTCCTCCCTTTCCTTTTAATGACCCCAAGAGTTTTCGTCTATTCTCTAAAGACTCCGTGGTTGTCTTTAAAACACCGAACAGGGAGGGGATTCATCCCGTTCAAGTCAAAAAAATTAATGACCAATGGCTTGTCACCGGGGATTCGGGCATCGTGGTATTGGTTACCGGTGGTGGCTTAACCATTAAAGACGCCCAAAAAAATATGTATAACCGGATATCGAATATCATCATAAACAATAGCTATTATCGAAATGACATTGGAAATCGGTGGGCCGAAGACTCAGATAAATTATTATCCTGGGGGTATTTATAGATGAATGGGATTACTCAATGGTCCAAAAAAGTTACCACCATCCCAATAATCGACACTCACAATGGTTTGGATAAAATAAGTCCCCTAAAAATGCTCATTTTAGAAGATGTTGAAGCAGAATTTTTTTCTTTTTTACCGGACGACTGGAAGGAGGAATTATTTCCACAGTGGGTTCAACTAAAACAAAGCTCACCCGTTTACGCATTATGCAGCATAGATGCTGTACATTGCATGGGTATCCTATTCGAAGGTCGCACTCCTCAATTAAGTACCTATGAACAGGAGTATGCTTCATTGTTTCAGAGTCATGTGTATCTTGGATATTTGTACACCCTTCCAGAATATCGTTTACAGTCGCGTGCTCGATACTGGTTAGATACAATCAAAGCACATTACAAGAATCGAGGTATCTGGCTTTGCATAGAAGAGCTGAATTTGCAGCACTTCTATGAGCTCATGGGGTTTCAATGTTTGGATACATCTTCTGATACCGAGCAAATCCTGTTTTATTCTCCAAACTGAAGATTATTCCAATTCATCGTCACTCAACCGATCGATTAAAGAATCGACTTCTTTGATTAATTCTCTTCTTCGGGTCCTCGCCTGCTCTTTAATGTCCTCAGGCTTCTGCGCATCAGCCAAAATACCTGTATAGTAGTCGATGAGTATTTTTAAACCGTTAATTTTTGAAGCCGCACGTAATTGTCTAGCCTGCTCTTCTAATGCCTTTTCGGATTTTTCCTGGGTCTTACGTGACTTAATTAGCTCTTTTCTATTAAGTTCAATCTCTTCTCTTTGTAAGCCTAACTCTTCTCGACTCCGATAGAGGGAATAGACCAATCCAGCGAGAGCTAATCCCGAAAAAAGAGAGTTAATGGCACCAAACAAATCACCAAAGGTCCCTCTCGAAGACCAGTCATCAAGGGTTAAGATAATCACACCAGCCGATGATGCCCACAGGACTAAAACCGTAAGAATTATTCCGTAAAGTAATCGATTATTTGATTTCACAGGGATTTCTTTTTTCTTGTTTTTGGAGTATATCTATTTATCTCTCAACTACCAACCTTCGGTTTTAACCGCCACTTAATCCATCCTTAACCACTATGATCCTTCATAGAGCTCTCTTCATTATAAGTTTATTGATACTACCCACATCATCAAAATTATTGGCAAACAACACAGCTAAATCGTTTGTAGACCCCAATCCCTTCACTCATATAGCTGAAGATACCGTCAGAAAGTTACCTGCCCTTCAAATTCTCGAATCCAGGCTAGATTCCATCACCAACACCTACGATATGATGGGGGGTATACTTGTTTTGGGATGCCAAGAGTCTGAGCCTGAGTTTTTCCCATTAGGAGTTTCCGATTACATGAGCCAAGTACCCATTACGCCACAAACCCCTTTTCGGATTGCGAGTATATCAAAAATGATTACCGCATTAGGAGTCATGAAATTGGTTCAAGAAGATGCCATCGACCTAGATGCACCGCTCGAGGTCTATTTTGGATATCCCATTAGAAACCCTAAACACCCGGACGAACCCATAACCACCCGGCAACTCTTAAGTCATCAATCATCTATTCGAGATGGGGAGGCCTATAACCGGTTCCTTAGTTTGAGTTATTCCAGCGCCGAACCCCCATCTTTGAGATCACTGCTTACTCCAGATGGAGCTTATTACTCCGAAGAACTCTTTGGCTCCGAAGCACCCGGAAACTGGTTTCAATACTCCAATTTGAATTATGGAATCTTAGGCACTCTGGTTGAAGCCGTTTCGAATCAGGCCTTCGATGTCTTCATTAAAGAACATGTATTTTTGCCCCTCGGTATACAAGCAGGTTTTAGTTCTTATACCCGTAGCTATGACCAGTGGCCAGCAACACTGTACAGAAAACCTGGGGGTGTTTGGAAGGTTCAAGCCGATGGACGTCCATCAGAAGGCACACCTCAGGATGGAGAAAAATACCCATCAAAACGAGATAATGTTTCGATAGGCATCAATGCTATTCCCTACGGGCCACAAGGTAGCCTTCGGATTTCAGCAGAAGACCTCATGCGCATTCTCTTGGCTATGCAGCAAGCCCTCAGCTCTGGTTACTCACCTGAAAACTGGTTACATACCCAAACGATTGAAGACATGGTGGGAATCCAATGGTCGGCAGATACCGATCAGGGCGACGATTACCACGGTCTGTTTCGAGCTTGGGGTTTAGGAGTTCATACCCTAACAGCCACCGAGGGAAACGACATACTTCTAAGCTCATCGGAACGGATGTTTGGTCACTCGGGCCTGGCTTATGGCTTGGTTAGTTCCGCGTATTTTGATCCCCAGCAAGAAATCCGAATCACATTTATCACCAACGGAATTGGCATGCCCTTCACCGAAGACGATCGTTCTGCATTCTATTCAGTGGAAAAAGATGTATTCGAAGCTGCTGAGAGGTACTTAAAAGACATTAGCTGTTTTAGGTAATCTACAAAGTCCGCTGACATACATTTGTAACTTTAGTTACAATTTGTTTACGTTTTTTTACTTATTTAGATAAATGAAAAACATTTTAGATTCACTACCAAATAGTATTCACAAAGAATTTCAAGCGCAGGCTGAATTCATTAGTGTTCCTGCAAAAACACTTTTAGTTTCCGAGGGCGATAAACTGACCAAAATACCATTTGTAATTAATGGTAGAGTCCGAGTCTATAAGGAAGATAAAGACAGCGAAAGAGAGCTGTTATTGTATCATGTACGTGCTGCTCAAACATGTTTTATGTCTATTGTCTCAAGTATTAGAGGAACAAAAAGTAAAGTTGAAGCTAGCACGTGTGTAGATTCAGAGCTAGTATTTATTCCGGTTTCTTTAATAAATAAATGGGGACTAGAAAATCCTGAATGGACGGCTTTTGTATTGGATGCATTTATGGATAGATATTGTGAATTGGTTGATTCACTCGAATCAATGACCTTTGATCGTGTAGAAGTCCGTATTGAAAAGTTCTTACATAAGCAGGCACTTCTAAACAAAACAGATACGATAAAAATGACCCATCAGAAGTTAGCGTATTCAATAGGAACCACTCGTGTAGTTATATCCAGACTTTTAAAAAAATTAGAACTAGAAAAGAAAATCTGTTTGCATAAAGGTAAGATTATAATTCAATCGTAAGATTGGTATCTTTTCAAAGCAACAGCATACTAAGTCTTTTCTTTTTTGGATCTAAACCATGAATTAGGATTGCGCCAAAATTGGCAACAATTCTCACTACTTGTCTTGATCAACGGCTTTGTAGGGGCCATGGTCGGACTCGAGAGAAGCATTTTCCCAAGCTTTGCCAATGAACGATTTGGTGTAGAATCGGCCACTGCCATTCTAAGCTTCATTCTCGCATTCGGTTTCGCAAAAGCCATAGGCAATTACCTTACGGGTCGTATCATGAATTCACTAGGGCGCAAAAAAGTGCTCCTACTCGGTTGGACCCTAGCCCTGCCTATCCCATGGTTACTTATTTGGGCACCTAGCTGGAATTGGGTAGTAGCTACCAATATTCTGCTCGGGCTAAGCCAGGGATTCTCCTGGAGCGCCACCATCGTTATGAAAATTGACTTGGTTGGTCCAAAACACCGTGGATTTGCTATGGGGCTCAACGAATTTGCGGGCTACTTTTCGGTAGGTCTTATGGCTTTTATCACGGGTTATGTGGGAAATCGCTTTGGAGTACACCCCTACCCTTTTTATATCGGTGCTGGGATCGCTGTAGTAGGTTGGATGAGCTCGGCTCTTTGTGTTAAAGAAACCCATCAGTTTGCGGTAATAGAATCTCAAGACGATCCGATTGAGCCCCTAACCAACGTTTTTAAAGAAACCACCTTTACGCATAAAACGCTTAGTACGGTAACCCAGGCTGGCCTAGTGAACAATTTAAACGACGGTATGATTTGGGGTCTGTTCCCCCTTCTACTCCTCGGACTCGATTTTTCTCTAGAACTTGTAGCATTGCTTAGCGCCATTTACCCAAGTGTTTGGGGAATAGGGCAACTTGTGACGGGTAAGATGTCGGACCACTTCAACCCGAAAAAATTATTGCTTTGGGGGATGCTACTACAAGGAGTCGCGATTCTTATCGTGATCTCCACTCGTGAGGCCATAATCTTAGGGCTTTTATCTGCACTCCTTGGACTAGGCACTGCCTTGGTTTATCCTACTTTTTTACATGTAATCGCGAGCCATACTCAACCCTTACAACGGGCTGAGAGCCTGGGCGTATTTCGATTATGGCGCGATTTAGGATATGTGTTTGGCGCGCTACTTTCAGGTATACTCGCAGATGTATTCGGGTTGAAGGTAGCCATCTTCGGTGTTGGTTTGCTTACCTTAGCTTCGGCATGCATCATAGCCCTTCGAATGCCCAACACCTATAAATCGAGCCGTAGTCCTTCCGAAGCAACCTGAAATCCTTGCTTTATTACATGTTCTCGCTCTGGTGAATCAAGAAGTAAGGGATTGGTGTGATTGAAATGTATGAAGATTATTTTGGCTCGTTCTGTTTCACTCAGATTCTGAAAGAGTTGCATACTCTCCTGCACAAAAGGATGTGGAATATCGGCCATATTTCGGCCCGGGAGTTCATTGGCATCATAAAACGTAGCATCGAGCAGGGCATAATCTACCTTTGAGATCTCTTCTACAATAGAGCGATCCCAGACCTCCCATTTATTGATATCCGGGATAAAGAATAAGGACTTTTGAGGGCCCACAATTTTATAGCCTACCGTTTCGGAATACTCGTCTCGATGGGGAACCAACAGGGGGACAATCTTGATGTTTTGGCCTAATGAAACCGCTTGATCTGCCATTAGGTTTTGCGGGTTGATATTTTGGTAATTAACCAGTTGGCTCCATGGCCCATTGGTCGATATAAAATCTCTCATTTTAGGCATCATATATACGGGAACCTCCTGAGCCCCCATAGCCTCATGACCTAAATACATGAGTCCCGTATAATGGCCAATGTGAGCATGGGTCAGAAAGATACCCCCCAGTGAACTACTCGGATATTGGGTTTTTAGGTCTTGGAGCTGGCTCGGAAAATCAGGGGTCGCATCAAAAATCCAGTATTGATTGGAGCTCTGATCAACAAGTCCAATACTGCTTACACGACCTTTGACCACCAAACCATCCCAATACTTCTGACATTGTTCTTTTTCGCAGCCGATTTGAGGGAAGCCCGCATCTTGAGCGACTCCCAGAATGTGTACCAACACACCCGCGTTTTGGGTGTTCTCTGATATGGCCTCGGCTGAGAGGTGATGCTGAGTATTTTGTAGTGTATTTTGGTGATTGGTGCACCCGGCCATTACACCTAAAGCGAAGACCAGGTAGACGAAAGGAGACTTCATCCCGAGTATTTCATTAATATTCGATACTATTATAATACTCTTGCATGATATAAAATGACTCTTTTTTAAAGCCTTGATCAGAGATAAGACCTTTCCGGTTAAAGTCTGCTTGAATTCGTTTCAGGTGTCTACGATGCGAACGAAAATCCATCAAAATCCAAGGCGACGTACCCGCTAAAAATTCGATGTTTTTAAGCATTTCGATGTTATTGCGGTAAACGGCTGATTGATATTCCTCTGTCCAACGCTCGTTTTCTTCCCCGTGTAACCCTTGAAGAGCACCGCCTCCAAATTCACTCATAATCATGGGTTTATCGTATTTTGTATCCCACTTGATTGTTCTACATGACTCTGGAGTTCCTCCATACCATCCACAATAATAATTTATACCAATTACATCGAGGTGTTCACCTAGAGGATCATCAATGAAATTCATACCCTCTCTACTACTTGTACCATCAGGATCGAGTGCCGCTG
>JAYPDB010000053.1:0-12603 GCA_038125045.1 Bacteroidota bacterium | reverse complement strand
AGATTCAAGAAAGGTTTGCAAAGCATGCGGACCGACCAGAGCTTTTTGTAGCCGAACAGCTAACAGCTTATACCTTAACAGAACTGGTCTTTCCAGCCTTAACTAACTATGAGGCTCTAGAAGAATATGAACAAGTAGACTTAGGCTTTAAAGAGATAGAACTACTCAAGTATGCTGCTGAACTGCTGACCAAATATGGCAATCCAAATGCCGAATTAATGTCTTTACTACTACATCACTTTGCAGATGAGTTACCTAGTAATCAACTCAAAGCCTATGCGGAAACCTCCATTGAATCGGCTACTAAAAAATTTCCCTCCATACAGGGCTGCACGGATTGCACGAAAAAAGAATTTCTTGTATCGGGTGGTAAAGTCAATTGGGTAGCCGCGGGGGTAGAAAAGCTTTCAACCTATTGAGTTCAAGAAAGCCCCTTGGTATGCATAGGGGCTTTTTCAACCCGAAACTAAACCAGTTGATGCAGACCTTGCTTGAAGCGTTGAAGTGCCTCTTGCAGATCATCCATGCCAGCAGCGTAACTCATACGTAACCCGTTGGGTTCACCAAAGGCGTCTCCCGGAACAACCGCCAATCCACAAGCATCTAAAAGGTACAAGCACAAACCAGTAGAATCTGTAATGACGGTTCCATCAGGAGTTTTTCGCCCTAAGTAGCTAGATATATCAGGGAATACATAAAATGCTCCTCCAGGGCTAAAGCAACTGACCCCATCGATACGGTTTAATTCCTGAACCATAAAGTCTCGCCGCTCTTTAAAGGAGGCTCTCATTTTCAAAACTTCCTCAAGAGTTCCGGAATAGGCGGCTAGTCCGGCTGCTTGAGAGATGGTAGAGGGCGCGGAGGTTTCCTGACTTTGGATTTTTGAGACGGCTTTCACCAATTCTTCCGGACCTGCTAAATACCCCAATCTCCACCCGGTCATGGCAAATCCCTTGGAAAAACCATTGATTAAAGCTACTCGATCTTTTAAATCCGGCGCTACATTCAACAAACTTACATGCTCGTGATCAAATACGATGTACTCATAGATTTCATCGGATATCACGGATACCTGAGGATATTTTCTAAGTACTTCTGCTAGCCCTTCCAGGTCTTCTCGGCTGTAACAAGATCCTGTTGGATTCGAGGGGGAACACAAAATGAGTACTCGAGTACGATCAGTGATGGCCTCTTCTAATTGTTCTGGAGTGAGTCTGTAGTTATTTTCAAACGATGTTCGAACGGTTACCGGAATACCCTCGGCTAGTTGGGTCATGGCGGGATACGAAACCCAGTAGGGTGCCGGAATAATCACTTCATCGCCAGGATTTACCATGGCTAGTAATGCAAAGCCTACCGATTGTTTGGCTCCATTGGAGCAGATAATTTGAGATGGGAGATAATCGAGATCATTGTCTCTCTTAAGCTTCGCACAAATAGCTTCTCGAAGTTCGGGAGTCCCCGTGTTCATGGTGTACCCATGAGCCCCATCTCGAATCGCTTCAATAGCCGCATCACAGATGAAGTTTGGGGTCTTGAAATCCGGCTCTCCAGCACTTAATGAGACGATGGATCGGCCTTCTCGTTGTAATTCTTTCGCTCGGCCCGTTACTTTTAGGGTAGCCGATGGTTGTAGTTCCAGTGCGCGTGATGAAATCATGAGTGAATGTTGGTACTTAAGTTGATGAGGGATGTAGTTTATTTTTTAGGGCAATTTCAACATGCTTGGGAACAAAAGAGCTTAGATCTCCGCCCCAATAGGCGACTTCTTTAACTAAAGAGGCCGAGATAAAAGTGAGCTGCTCATCCGGCATTAGAAAAACGGTATCAATTGCCGGCGCCAAACGTTTGTTGGTGAGTGCCATTCGAAATTCATATTCAAAATCGGAGATCTGACGAACGCCTTTAATTAGGGTGTGAGCCCCCATTTTTTTAGCATGATCAACCAAGAGTCCAGTAAACTGAGTGATTTGAACTCGGGCTCCCCAATCTGTTCCCGCTAAACATTCTTGAATAAGGTGGACTCGTTCGTCTCCAGAAAAGACCGATTTTTTTTCGTTATTCACCGCCACCGTGACCACCACTTTTTCAAATAAATTGGTAGCGCGATGAAGAATATCTAGGTGCCCATTGGTGAAGGGATCAAAAGAACCTGGGTATAAAGCAATGTGTTTCATAACTCGGAATCTACTGGTTGTGCCTGAAAAATACTAACCGTTGTACGCCCATATGCTTTACTAAAGAAGCAGTGTTTATGCTCTTTGTAGTTGTGATATTTGTCATGTTCTAGTAAGAACCAACCCTTATCCGACAACCACCCATTCTCCAAAATTTGTTCGATCATTTGATCCATCCACTCATAGTGGTAGGGAGGATCACAGAAGATGTAATCAAAGGATTGCGCCGGTTGATCTAAAAATCGCTGGACATCACTGCAAACGGTCTGGATGTGATGGTCTATGTCCCAATTACGGGCAATCTTATCGATTAGTTTTAGGTTGTTCGAATCTAAATCTACCGCTAACACACTTTGGGCACCACGTGAAATAGCTTCAAAGCCCAGATTTCCAGAACCCGCGAACAAATCCAACACCCGAGATCCCTGAATAAAGGTATAGGCTTCAATTTTGTTGAACATACTTTCTTTAGTTCGGTCGGTAGTTGGCCGAACCTCTAAACCTTTTGGGATTTCAAAACGGCGACCCTTTAATTTGCCTGTAATTATTCTCATAGCATACGGGTTAGCTTAATCGAAATCTAAACTCATCATAATAGCGGGAAAAGCCGATGCCAGATCAAATCCATAGGTTTCTTCTTCGGCATCAATACCCATAGACTCTAAGGAATTTAGAATAATCTGAGACGAACTGTGGTCAATAAAACTTCGTAGTCGAAGTGCAATGTCATGACAGTCTTCTCCAAAATAATAGATATGCTCATGAAGACCACGAAGCCATGACGAGTGTTCGGCATGCTGAAGCCAGAGATAGGGTAGATCTTCTGGGTCTTCATAGGATATATAGGTGGCAGCCCTGAAACTACCGAGCAAATACGAAGAAATAGATACTGTGTTTTTGTGGCAACCAATGAGCAAAAAAGAACCACCCGGCCGATGATAGGATGACCAAATGCCGCCGATTTCAAAGTCACTGCAACACTCGTTGATGGCCACTTGGTCACTAAAAGTGCGATAGTTATTCATTAGGTGTGCTCTTCGTAGACATAAGAACTTGAACTGGGTTTTGCTTACTGCATGCCACGTAACCTCGATATCTTCTCTTGGAACACCCTTCATAAGTATGGCCATATGTTGTTCGCGTTCCTCAGAATCATCGAACACAACCTTAGGCAAAGCGGTCCAACACTCATGGGCAGGGTAACTGAGCATTCGAATACTCTCGAGTGAAAACTCATCTTCTAAGTCTTTGAACACGGCCTTTAGTTGTGTTCCAGCATCTGATCCAGGATCCAGTAGGGCATCCATCACGTCAAAGCTGAACTCGTATGAGCCTATACGCTGTACGGAATGAGTTTCCCCCTTTTCGGCCACACTATAGAGCATGCGACCACCAAAAAAACAGACTCCTAAATTGGAGACCCCACGTTCCATTAGTTCCAGTTAGGAGCGTTCCTCATAGTGGTTCTTGAAAGACTACCTACCGCATCATCGGTATCAGGGTCTTCTAAGAGATAGAGAGGTGGGCGAATGGTATCATTTCTTGTGTAGAGGAAGGTGGCTGCAGATTCCCTAGGGCTTACAATAATACTCTCAGGTGAATACGTCAATGGAGGCATCTGACGGAAAAGTGAATCACCCATAGCTATCATAAGACTATCGGTCGAAAGATAAGTTACAACACTGTCGAGTCCACCCTCGGTTGGAGGAAAATGACCATAGCGAGCCTCGTAGTTAACGATGGCATCCTTCAGGCTGAGCATTCGCGTTCGAACACGTTCTGTTTCAGCTTTTCGCTCTTCTACCACTTTATAAGGGGTTACGATTGAATCGTACAGTAACCAGGAAAGAAAAAGGATGGTAACTCCGAATACAACACTTAGTATCTTATTACGAGTATCTATGTTCATGGGACGACAGATCGATTAATTAGTGAATCAATTTCCATTTAAAAATAACCATTCCAAAATACATTCACACCTTTTTATATGCAACCGGTGACGGCCACGAATTCATACCATTCCAAAATACTTCGTTTAGCGCTTCCCAATATTCTGAGTAATATTTCTGTACCCTTATTGGGAGCTGTGGATACGGCAATTATTGGACGATTAGATGGACTTTACTACTTGGGAGCGATTGCGGTAGGTAGCCTAGTGTTTGATTTTATTTTTTGGGGTTTTGGATTTTTGAGAATGGGAACCACAGGCTTAGTTGCGCAGGCCTTCGGAGCATCTGATGACCAAGGTATTCAAGATTTATTGGTACGAGTACTGGTTGTGGGTCTCGGAACAGGGTGTGCACTTATCTTGCTCAAAACCCCCATCGCCTATGGGGCACTTGCCTTGGTTAGTCCGAGTGAAGCGGTGTATGCCTTAGCCTTTGAATATATCCAAATAAGAATATGGGCCGCACCTGCTACCTTATTATTATACGGGTTGAACGGATGGTTTCTCGGCATGCAAAATGCTCGATACCCTATGATAGTGACTATTTTTTTGAATCTTAGCAACCTTGTGTTGAATATCTATTTTGTATTGGTCTTAGAGTGGAATGTGGCAGGAGTGGCTTTAGGAAGTGTCATTGCAAGCTATCTGGGTTTTATGGTGGCTTTTGTTCTGTTTATCTCTACCTACTCGAGCACCTGGTCATCCGATTGGTGGTTAGTTTGGCGAAAAAAACATTTTTGGGCCTTGGATCACTGGGTGGATTGGTTATCGGTCAACCGAGATATTTTTATACGAACTCTCTGTTTAATTGGGGCTTATGCCTATTTCACCACCGTTTCGGCGCGCTCAGGCGATCTTATTTTGGCAACCAATACCGTGCTCCTTCAGTTGTGGTATATCAGTTCGTATGGTATCGATGGATTTGCCTATGCTGCGGAAAGTTTGTCGGGGAAGTACTGGGGTTCACGGGATAGGAGCGCGTTCCAAGCTATTGTGCGAAGTACCATGCAGTGGGGCCTGGGTTTAGGCGGTTTATTTAGTGTGGTTTATGCCGCGTATCATGAGGAATTGATTGAACTATTTACCACAAATCAACAGCTTATCATTCAAGCAAAACAGGTGATCGTCTACACGATCTTAGGTCCATTGGTCAATAGTGTATGTTTTATCTGGGATGGGATTTATATGGGTACTTCAACCACAAAACCACTTCGTAATACCATGTTATTAGCCACTTTTGTAGTATTTGTTCCTCTGCATGTGACGTTAGAACCTCTCTTTGCGATGCATTCAATTTGGATTTCTATGTTGGCATTCATGGTATTTCGCGGGGTTCTACTCTCCCTATTAGCACCAAAAAAGCTTTGGTCTAAACTCCCTTCATAAGCCCTAAGCAACGGTTAGCATTGAAGTGTTGAATTAGCTATTATTAGTTCATTCATCTCAGCATAATGAACCATCTAAAAATTATATGAACTACACTCAGAATTTCTTCTTTCTTTGCAAAACACCATTGAGCGCGGAAAGCCCTTCCGATGTTGAAATCGTAACAAAAGCCGATTCAAACGATGATTTTCCAAGGGTATTCAAAGAGTTTGAAGACCTCAGGTCACACGCCTTTAATGATGATAAAATCTATAGCATTGTTCGTGCCGATGAAATTTATGAGCTTATTCGTACCAACTCTGAAAAGCAGGCTAAAGAAGATGCCTTTGAAAAAGCTCAGGCAGAAATCATTACCAACTTGCAGCACCGTGTTATGCAAGGAAATGATGCCAATGCCCGTGCTATTTTGAAAGAGGTCTACGACATAGATGCTTAGTAGTGACCTCCTCGATCAAGGCTATGTGCTAGCCCTCGAATATGGCTTAAATCTGCTAAAAGCCATACTTGTATTGGTCGTTGGTCTGTGGGCGGTCAGGATTTCCACCAAATTGCTTGTTACGGTACTCGATCGTTCCGAGGTCGATGACTCTCTTAAAGGATTTCTTCGAAGTTTAGTCAGTATCTTACTAAAGATTATGGTCTACATCACAGCCTTGGGGATGTTGGGTGTAGAAATGACTTCATTTATTGCAATTCTTGGTGCTGCTGGTCTTGCGATTGGTATGGCGCTCTCGGGTACGCTTCAGAATTTTGCAGGGGGTGTAATGATTCTTCTGTTCAAACCATACCGAGTAGGTGATTTCATAGAAGCTCAAGGCTATGCAGGTACCGTTAAAGAGATTCAAATTTTTGTAACCGTCTTAACTTCTTCTGATAACAAAACTATCTACATCCCCAATGGGCCTCTAGCAACAGGTTCGTTGATTAACTACTCTACGCAACCCACTCGTAGAATTGAGTGGATTATAGGAATTGCCTATGGTGACGATTTGGATAAGGCCTATGAGCTGCTAGGACACTTGTTGGGGAAAGACGAACGCATATTAGCAGAGCCAGAGCCCTATATTGGCCTCATGGAATTGGCCGATAGTTCCGTAAACATTACCGTCCGTGCATGGGTAGCATCGGGTGATTTCTTTTCCGTCAAGCAACAATTGGTTGAACAGGTTTATAGAGAATTTGAAAAAAACGGGTTGAACATACCATTTCCACAGACTGATATTCGTATTTATAAGCCCTGAGTTTTTTCATTTTTTAATAAAATTAGCTAATCTTAGGCCAACTGTAGCAAAAACAACTTGTATTTGCGTAATTATGAACTATAGGAACAAGAAGGTCAAGTATGGACCTGGAGCAATGCTGATATGATGGACCAAGAAAAAGAAAAAGATCAAATTATCGTAGAAACGGAGTCTACCGATTCAAAGGAATCTACCGAAGCCATGGAAGAAGTCACATCTGAAGAATCAACAGGGGTTGATGCAGAAGTGAACGTTGCGTCGGAAGTGGAGCCTGTTGTTGAAAACGTTGCGTCGGAAGTGGAGTCTGAAGTCGCTGTGGACGAAGTTGTTGAAGATTCTGTGGAGCTAGAAACGAAGGTTGAGCCTACTGAAGATTCAGAAATCTCAGAGGAGCCATCTGATGAGGACTACTATCAGCAAATTACTCGCAAAGCTGAGGAGTTCATCCTTCAACCCGATTGGTCATTTGTTTCAAATGAACTCTCCAATTTAGCATTAAAATTGTCGGAGGGTCCTGATCCAAGTAGTGAAACCGCTAAGCAAGCTATAGCCGCTTTTCAAACATTACGAGACGAATTTGAAGAGCGAAAACGAGCACACTATCAAGAGCTCAATGATAAAAAAGCTCAAAATCTTGAAAAGAAAAAAGCACTTCTGAAGCAACTTTCCGATCTGATTGCCGAGAAAAAGTGGTCGGCTACCAAAGAAGTTCGATCACTTCAGCATCAATGGGAGGCAATTAAACTTGTACCTGCTGCAGAAGTAAATAGCTTAAATGATCGTTTTGAGGGGCTTATTGAAGAGTTTGAGAATCATAAAGTAGATCGGCTGGTGAAAAAACTTCAAAAAGAAGAAGAAAACCTCACCTTAAAATTACTGTTGCTTGAAAAAATTCAAGACCTCAACAAAAAAGCCGATGCCAAAGGTAGTGACTTTAAGGCGCTCAATGACGAACTGAATGATCTCCAAGCGCAATGGAGAAAGGTAGGTCGGGTACCACTGGACCGGAATCAGGCTACATGGGACCAATATTACGCAGCTTTAGATACCTTCAATGAGTTGCGTTATAAACATGATGTCTCCTATCGTAATTCTGTTGAAAAAGCCCTTGAAAAAAAGCAGAAACTCATCAAAGAAGCAGAGTCCTTGATGGATGATGATGACATTGCAGAAGCGGCCAGGCGGGTGAATAAGCTCCATAAGCTTTGGAAAAAAACAGGCAACTTACCACAGAAAGAAGAGAACGAACTGTGGGAAAAATTTAAATCAGCCACTGATGAGTTCAATGACAAGAAGTCCAATAATTTGGATGAATTACGGATGATTGAACAGCAGAATTATGAGTTAAAAAAAGCCTTAGTAGAGAGAGCGATTCAAATCCGCGATGCCGAAGACGAAGAGAACGGTCATCAGAAGATGCAGGATTTAATGGCGCAGTGGAAAAAGATTGGTCCTGTACCACGAAAAAAATCATCCAAAATCTGGAAGCAGTTCAAGGAGGTAATGGATGCTTTTTACGACCAGCGTCGCGAACATTTTAAGGATGTTAGAAAAGAGCACAAAGAAAACCTGAAGAAGAAAAATGAATTAATTGAACAGTTGAGGGCATTGGTAGATCATGAGGATCCTGCCATAGCTGTTCAAGAAGCAAAGAAGATTCAGGATGCCTTTAAGCAAATTGGACATGTTCCCATTAAGCTTAAAAATAAGGTTTGGAAAGATTACCGAGAAGTTTGTGATCAGGTGTATGGCAATTATCGAGCATCGGGCACCGATTTGGGAATGGAGAAGCAGCTAGCCTCTGAGGGACTGGATCCTTCGACCCGAAAAGAAGTGATAAAAGCCCAAAAGAAATTAGATGCCGCTAATAAAAAGGTAAGTGAGCTAGAAGCTGAAATTATTCAGTATCAAGAAGCTAAAACCTATTTCAAACCAACCAATAAAGGGAATGCACTTTTGGATGATTTGGATGCAAAGATCTTGGCAGCTAAAACCAAAGTAGACGCCCTACATGGGGAGGTTTTCGAGTTGAAAAAGAGTATTGATTTATTAAAAAATAAGAGTTCGGAATAAAGGTCCTCATTTCTTATACTCTTAGACGTACGGATTAGAATTACTTAAGTATCGGTCGTACAATCCGTTAGAACCAAATAGAATTGGAGTTCATGGTCACAATAAAATTTTGGGGAGTCAGAGGATCTACGCCTTGCGCCAATAGTGAAAATATGGGCTTTGGTGGAAATACAACTTGTGTTCAAATTTGCTCTCCTGATTTGCACGAGCTTCTCATTCTGGACTGTGGAACGGGTATTCGTAACCTTGGCAATCAGTTGATCGATCATGAGGACTCCCTCACAGGCAACATTTTTTTAACCCACCCTCACTGGGATCACTTGCAGGGATTCGCCTTTTTCAAGCCTTTTTACCATCCCAAGGGAAAATTCAAGGTTCACCTTCCACCCCAAGAGGGCATGAGTTGCAACGATATTCTGCAAGGTCATTTTTCCAATACCTTTTTCCCGGTGACCCTGGATATGTTATCTGCCGAATTAAGCTGCTCTAGTATTGAGCAGGGCGCACATTCTTTTGAAGGGTATCAGGTAAACATGATGTGGGGCAGACATACCATACCAACTGGAATCTTTAAGATAACGATCGATGGGAAGACCATTGTTTTTGCCCCCGATAATGAGCTACCTCATGACGATAGCGACGAATCACTCGCTTACATCGAGGAGTTTAAGTCCTTTGTTCATGGGGTAGATGTACTCATCCATGATGCTCAGTACAACTACGAGGAATATCAATCACGGCAAGGTTGGGGGCACTCGAATTGGGAAAAAGTGTTAGAGGTGATAAGGGAATCTCAGATTAAACAAGTATATTTCACTCACCATGATCCCGACCATTCCGATGAGTATTTAAAACAAAGAAGTGATCAGATACATGAAATGGCGGGAACGTACAATCAAGTGGTCGAATTGGCACGAGATGGGATGACCGTAAAAATAAGTTAGCAACATCCCCAAGTCAGTATTACCTCTGTGTTAATTTACAAAGCTTGAACTGATACCGGTTAAAATAATCTGTATGTTATGAATCTGTTAGTAATTAGATAACCCTCTTTTTTTGAAGTTTTACCTGACCCTGCTAATCCTTGCAATTAGCACGCATTCAGCTTTTGCTCAAGCTTCTTTTGAACGCCTAGAAACCGATGCAGGTGTTTTTGGGCTTTCTATAACCAATTTTGGAACCTTAGGGAAGCCCGATGTGCGAACCAATCCTGAGGGTGGTTTTAGTATGCGTTACCCCACCAACACGGGAACCGAACATCTTTTTGAGGCTGGAATATGGATTGGAGCACTCTATAATCAATCTCAGCTACGGGTTTCGACCGCCTCGGTAACCACCAGTGGGGGCTACGCCAGAGGTGGAGCGGGTTTTGAGTTTACGGCAGACGCTCCTCTCACGCAGCGGAGTACGAATCCCAACGATCAGTATTTCTCCCCATTTTCCGTAGGTGAGCAAGACATCATAGCCGAATTTTCGGACAAACGTCGGGATATTAACGGGACTCCCATTAGTGGTCATGATACGCCACTTTACGCAGATGTTCGTCTCGAAAGTTATAACTGGAGTTTTCCCTTTACCGAAAACTTCACCATTCTACGCTACGACATTACCAACAACAGTGACCAATATGCAGCGCCTGCCACTTGGGATAGTGTTTTTGTGGGTATGTATGCCGATTTGGTGGTTCGAAATGTGAATTCTGCAACGGAAACCGGAGGTGCATTTTTCAATAAAAACGGTGTAGGCTACTTAGATTCTTTATATACGGCCTACGTATTTGACGCCGGTTCTCCTGATAATCCTTCGATCAATACCTACGGCGCCATGTCCATTATTGGTGCGAGTTATAGAGGAGAGTATTTTCACCCCTCCAATGCCGAGTATCTAGAAGAAAAAGGATATCGCGCTCCTTTTGTGACGCCAAGTTATTGGTTGTTCTCATCCGGAACTGGCCTCTATGTGCGTCCTGCCGATGATCAGCAGCGATACGATCGAATGGCTCGACCCTTTCCAATGGACTCCGTAATTTTGGGTGAAACGGTTCGGGAGCAATTGCGAACCGATGGGCAGACAGGAAATGGAAACTATATTTCGATGTTGTCTATGGGCCCATTCAATCAGGTAGAACCAGGAGAAACCATCTCGGTCTACTATGCCTTTTCAGCCGCTTTAAAGCCCGATCAGTTTCAGGGACTTGTGGGTAAATCCTTTGATAATGAAGACTCTAGAGCCCCACTATATCAGACATTGAATGCGGTTAACAAGGTTTTTCAGGGTGAAGATAAAAACAACAATGGAGTACTTGACCAAGGTGAGGATACCGATGGGAATGGCCAGCTAACCCGCTATTTATTCCCTACTCCGCCCGATCATCCTAAGGTACGGGTCCAATTAGATGCCGGAAAGGTGACCCTTTATTGGGATAAAACAGCTGAGCGTTCAAGAGACCGCGTATCCGGAGAACAGGATTTTGAAGGTTATCGAATTTATCGTTCCGAATTGGGAGAAGACATTAACCCTCGCCCTAGACTCATTCGTGAGTTTGATCACCCAGATAATGCCGTAGGCTTTAACACGGGATTCCATGAGGTGGCCTTGGCCGAACCCGTTCAGTTCCCTGACGATACCACTACCTATTATTATGCCTATGAATTGAATAACCTTCTCAGTGGCTGGCAATATCAACTATCGGTAACGGCCTTTGATCGGGGAAGTGATGAGTTTGGGATCGAAGGATTAGAGAGTAGTGCCAACATCAATGCGATTCGAGTATTTCCAGGTACGCCAGCTAATGAACAATTTGGAAGCGATGATGCCCAATATCAGGTTGGGGTATATCCTAATCCGTATCGACTCAATGCAGCTTGGGATGGACTATCGGAAGGTGATCGTAAGTTATACTTTTACAATTTACCCGCTCAATCTGAGCTTAGAATTTATACCATAGCTGGAGACATCATTGCAGAGTTCAATCACAATGCGGAAACCTATAGTGGAGACATTGATTGGTTTCAAAACTACAGTGATGAACCACGGATCATGGCAGGAGGAGAGCATGCCTGGGACTTGCAGTCATCGGCAAATCAGATCTTAACAACGGGATTGTACCTGTATTCCGTTAAAAACCTAGCATCAGGAGAGGTGCAAACAGGTAAATTAGTAATCATAAAATAACCCTAAGTAATATGAAAAAGGCTTCAAATAACATGTTTAAGCAAGGATTGCTCGCAATGCTTGTGGTATTAGTAAGTGCAGGCTCGGCCCTAGCACAGCAAAGTTTGTTTTTCTCTGAATACATTGAAGGAGGAGGAGATAACAAAGCATTTGAAATTTACAACCCAACCGATGCAGCGGTAGATTTAGGTAATTATATCGTGTTAGGGAATTACAACGGTAATCCTTTTAATGATACCCTTCGCTTTCCAATGGGTACCATTCTCGAATCTATGGATGTGTTTGTAGTCGCTCATGCCAATGCGAATGCTGCAATAACTGATGTAGCCGACTCCCTAGTTCAAAATCCCTTTTCTGGCGGGTCCTCATTTATCACCGTATTTAACGGTGATGATGCTCGTGCTCTTGTACATATTGATGGAACAGATTCTACTATAATAGATATGTTTGGGACCACAGAAGAAGATCCAGGTAGTGGATGGGACGTTGCTGGTGTTACAGCTGGAACAAAAGATAAAACACTCGTAAGAAAAGCTTTTATTAACAGCGGTAATCCAGTTCCATTGGCATCTTTTGGTATCGGAATGATGTCTTCAGAGTGGGA
>JAYPDB010000052.1:0-12781 GCA_038125045.1 Bacteroidota bacterium | reverse complement strand
ACAGAAAGATTACCAGCAGTTCAAAGTGATTGAGGCGATGGTCAGGGAATTTAATAACGGGTTGAAGCTACTCATGGCCCCTATTGAACGAGATCACGATGGCTTGGCGTTGAGTAGTCGAAATGCCTATTTATCACCAGAAGAACGAGCAAAAGCCCCGATGCTGTACAAGGCACTTGAAACCGCGCAGGAGGCTATTGGTAAAGGAATGGATAATGTGACAAGCTTGTTAATGGATTTGCAGGAAGAATTACGCATGGCAGGCTTTCGAAACGATTATTTTGGGGTTTATAGCGCCGATCGTCTTCAACCTGTGATTCGGATGGAAAAGGATACGGAATATGTTTTGGCTATTGCCGCGTATCTAGGAAAAGCTCGATTAATTGATAATATTATAGTACGTAAATAGCTTGGTCTAGGAGATTTGTGATGAAATTAACCATGTTTAAATCCAAATTACATCAGATGGTGGTTACGGAAGCTAACCTCATGTATGAGGGAAGTATTACCATTGATCAAGACTTACTGGATGCGGCGGATTTACTTCCCTATGAGAAAGTGCAAGTGCTCAACATTACGAATGGGCAGCGCTTAGAAACCTATACCATTCCTGGTGAACGAGGTTCTAAAGTGTGTTGCTTAAACGGCGCAGCTGCTCGACTCACCCAAATAGGCGATCGTATTATTGTCATAGCCTATGCTGAAATGACTCCAGAGGAGGCGAAATCGCATACCCCTAGGGTGGTGGTGGTCGACGAACAGAATGAGATAAAATCTCAGTTTAATTATTCTATGCCGGCAACTTCTTATAGTTTAGAAACGGGATTACGCGAAGAATAATGAGCTGCTAGGCGAGCTTTAAAAGCCTTCCTTTATCCGGGAAAGACGGCCTTTTCATCTTATGGCCAAATGTAAAATAATATATTCAATGTAACCGTTTACCGAATGCTTGCGTAAGTTTATTAATAACCTTGTTTATCCATCTAATTTCATGAAAAAGCGAATCATTATACCAGGCGCATTAGTAGTGCTTATTTTGGCTCTTTGGATTTTTAATCGGTCCGAAGCCACCGATTATGTTGACTTATATACCTCTCCCCGATTGGGAAATTTTGATGTTGATGTGACGACCACCGGAGAGTTACGAGCTAAAAATTCTACTGAAATAAAAGGTCCTCAAGGAGCCCGAGATTTTAGGGTGAATAACATCCGTATCCAGCGTTTGATAGCTGAGGGTACGGTGGTTAAAAAAGGTGATTTTGTGGCCGAGTTAGATCGCTCAGAAATCATGGGGAAATTACAGGATGCTCAATTGGATGTACAGCAGGCCGAATCACAAGTGATACAAGCTCAGTTAGATACGACTTTAACGCTTTCACAGGCCAGAGATAATTTGATCAACTTACGATTTGCATTGGAAGAGCGAGAAATTGAAGTAGAACAATCCAAGTATGAATCACCAGCAGTTCAACGGCAAGCCGAAATTGAATTGGATCGAGCTCGAAGACAACTTGCTCAGGAAACCAAAAACTACCAAACCAAAGTGAAGCAGTCCGAAGCTCAACTAAGAGAGGTTGAAACAGAGCTTCAGAAAAAGCGAAATGAAATTGTGAAGATACGTGAACTTATGCAGCAGTTTACCATTTTTGCTCCCGACCAGGGTATGGTGATTTATCGTAGAAACTGGGATGGGTCCAAAGTTACCGAAGGGGAGCAGATCAGTGCTTGGAGCCCTGTGGTTGCCGAGCTCCCAGATTTTACCGTAATGGAATCCATTACCTACGTTAATGAGGTTGATATTCAAAAGGTGGAAGTGGGTCAAGAGGTTTTGATTGGGCTTGATGCCGTACCGGACAAACGATTAACCGGAACCGTGACTAGCGTGGCTAACATTGGGGAACAACGTAAAAATTATGATTCTAAGGTATTTGAAGTAGTCATTGAAGTCAATGAATCCGACAGCTTACTTCGACCAGCCATGACTACGAGTAATCAAATCAAAATAGCTTCGGTTCAAAATGCTCTATCGGTTCCTTTAGAGAGTATTCATGCTGCTGACTCGTTGACCTTTGTGTACAAACGTGAAGGTTTAACGACTGTTTTGCAAGAAGTTGAATTAGGATTGGTAAATGAAAATGAGGCCATCATCGAGCGGGGTTTAGAGGTAACCGATGAACTCTATTTGAGCCTTCCCTCCGATACTTCAGGCATTGAACGAAGAAGACTCGCCCAAATCGACGGGGAATGAACACTCAAAAATTACTCTACAACTTTGATATCGCCTTAGAGGCTATTCAAAGAAACAAACTACGTGCCTTACTCACATCCCTTGGAATTATTTTTGGGGTAGCGTCGGTGATAGCTATGTTGGCTATTGGTAGCGGAGCTCAACAAGAGGTATTAAGCCAGATGGAATTGCTCGGCACCAATAATGTGATTATTCAGCCTACCCTTGAACAGGTCGAAGGTCTTGTGGGACAAGATGACGGCGATTCAGAATCCAATAAGTACTCACCTGGCTTAACCCTACACGATATTGAAAGCATTCGAAATCAGGTTCCTGAGGTGGAATACATCAGCCCTGAAATCATTTTTGAAAGTAACTTTATCCGAAGTGCTCGCATGCGAAGCGGCAAGATTGTGGGGGTTAATGAAGATTATTTTAACATCAATAGCTTTGATGTGGTCGAAGGTCAAAACTTTAATCAAACACACATCGATCGCGCCGAACCGGTATGTGTAATCGGCTACGATGTAAAGACGAAATTTTTTCCTGGTGAAAATCCCATTGGTAAGAAAATTAAAGTGGGTAATCTCTGGCTTACCGTTGTTGGCGTATTAAACAAAAAGGAGTTAAGTACAGAGAATATTGAACGTTTAGGGATTCGCAATTATAACCTAGACATCTTTGCACCAGTAACCACGGTGCTGCTTCGTTTTAAAAATAGAGCATTGGTCACCAAAGACGATATTGAAGCAGGCGGGGGTGGAAGTATGTTTCGCGGGGGTGGGATGGTGGTTATCACGGGTGGTTCCTCCTCTAGTGATGAAGAGGAGACGGGAATGGTCAATTACCATCAACTCGATAAAGTGATCGTGAGAGTTTCCGACTCACAGTTTAGTGTTTCCATTGCCGAAGTCCTTTCTAGAATGTTAAAGCGTCGCCATAATGGGGTGGTCGATTATGAAATTATTGTTCCCGAACAATTACTACAGCAGGAGCAGCGAACCAAACGAATTTTCAACATTGTGCTTTCCTCTATTGCTTCCATCTCACTTATCGTAGGGGGAATAGGGATCATGAATATTATGTTGGCATCGGTGGTTGAACGTTACAAAGAAATCGGTCTGCGTTTAGCAGTCGGGGCACAGAAGAGAGATATTGAACTTCAGTTTTTAACGGAATCTCTAGCGCTCAGTATTGGGGGCGGTCTAGTGGGAATATTTTTAGGTATCCTCTTCAGTTTTGCTATTGAATGGACTGCTGAAATTGCAACCTTAGTTAGCCCGTTTTCTATCATTATTTCGTTTGGAGTCGCCTTGGTCATCGGGGTTGTATTTGGATATGTCCCGGCAAGACGAGCAGCTCAACAAGATCCTGTACACGCATTACGCCATGAATAAACGCATTACATTACCCGTTCTATTAGCGGCACTTTTTCTAGGCCCCTTATGGAATCCCAAAGCCTACGCGCAAGAACTCCAACCAATTTCCGAAGCCCAGTCGGTATATTCCCCGAGTTCATCGACTCAACGTGCAGACTTCTCTACCCGAATTTTTGGACTAGAGCAGAGTATCGAATACGCGAAGCTAAACAGCCCTCTGTCTCGAGCAGCACGTTTTGCTCTTTTATCGGCAAAGTGGCGATACAAAAGTTTTCGGGCCGATTTATTACCCAGTTTTAGCCTAAATGGGGATGCGCCTAATTACAATAAGTCCATATTTTCGAATACTCTGGACGACGGAACGGTTACTTTTTCTTCACGAACCCAATCCGAAGCTTCGCTAGGTGTGTCTATTGATCAGAATATAATGCCCACAGGTGGTCGTCTATCTCTCTCCTCTGGGTTAACCCGCTTGGGGATTTTTCAAAATGAAAATACCTATCTGTGGCAGAGCACCCCTCTCGTGGCTAGTTATCGTCAGCCCTTGAATCAGTTTAACAGCCTTAAGTGGCGTGCCATGACCGAACCTCTTCGGTTTCAAATTGCACAGAAACAATTTGTAGAAGACATGGAGAATTTGGCCTTTACGGTGACTCAAAACTTTTTCGATTTATTATTAGCGAAAATCAACGTGGAAGTAGCCGAATTTAATGTGACGGTAAACGACTCCATTTATAATATTTCTCAAGGCCGATTTCAGGTTGGAAGCATCGCTGAAAACGAGCTTCTCCAAAGTGAACTGGAATTTAGAAATGCACGAAATTCTCTTACTACAGCACGAATTAATTATTTACGGATCGAAGAGGAATTCAAAGCGTTACTTGGATTGGATGACGACGAAGAAATCGAAATCATTGTTCCCAGTGTAGCTCCATCATTCGAACTAGATGTAGAAAAAGCTTATGAATTAGCCCGAGAAAACAATTCCACCGCCTTACAGTTCGAGCTTAACGAACTACTGGCCGATCAAACCTACGATCAAGCTAGAAAGAGTACAGGTTTGTCGGCTACCCTTCAAGCTAGCTTCGGTTTGAACCAAACCTCTACTGATTTTAATACCCTCTACGAAGATCCGCAAAATCGTCAGTTTTTTAGCGTGGGCTTTGAAATTCCAGTGTTTAACTGGGGTAAAAATCAGGCCGAAATTAAATCGGCCCGAAACGATCAGATGGAAACTGCTAACACCATTGCGTATCAAAAACGCCAATTTGAGCTAAGTATAAAAAGTACGGTAAGGGAATTTCCACAGCTTAGAGATCAGGTAGAATTGGCCCGTATTTCCGATGAAATTGCAACGCGTCGATACGATGTATCAAAAAATAGATATTTGATTGGCCGTATCGATGTCACCAATTTGTTTATCGCGCAAAACGAAAAGGATGGTGCTCGAAGAAATTATATTCAATCCCTAAGATCGTACTGGACTGGATATTACAATCTAAGAAGGCTCACCCTATTCGATTTCGAACAAAACGAGCCTATCTTATATAGTACCGATTTTTAAAATACAAGGATTCGGTAAAAGCCTATTCGATCTAGAGAAGATTAGTAATCCAATCCGGGTTGAGTAATTTCGAAGCCTTCTTCCGACTTGGCTTTTTTCACCATTTCTTCGACATCCTTTAGTAAGGCCTTCGCATCGTACACAATACCGTCTTTGATGGTGTAGGCCACTCCCCCATGCCGAGTCACCTGATTACTCTCATCCACCAAAATGGATCCTGTTCCGTAGAGCACCTTCAAATTAGCCATTGGATTGGCATTTACGATCACCATATCGGCTAGCTTGCCAACTTCTATGGTACCTAAACGATCATCGACCCCTAACACCTCAGCTGCTTTTAGGGAAGCAGACTGAAATATTTCAAGTGGATGAAATCCAGCTTCTCTTAGCATTTCCATTTCTTGTATGTAGCCAAAGCCATATAGTTTATAGATGTATCCGGCATCCGATCCCAAGGTCACACGACCTCCTCGGTTTTTATATTCGTTCACAAATTCCATCCAAAGGCGGAAATTTTCCTTCCAGGCTATCTCTTGTTCGGTACCCCAATCCAACCAATAGGACCCATGAGAAATTCTACTGGGTTCATAAAAACGCCACAGAGAAGGAAGGGTATAGCGCTCATGCCACTCGGCACGGCGTTGGGTCATTAAGCTACGGTTGGCTTCGTAGATGGTGAACGTTGGGTTGAGGGTGAAATCTAATTCCAACATTTCATTCATAACCGCATTCCATTTTTCCGAGTGAGGCTTGGCCGCTTGAGCCCAAAGTTTCCCCGCTTCTTCAAAGCGATGCTGTTCGTTATTGTAGTTATAATCAAGAGGGTAATCCTGAATGATTCGGTCTTCGAATAGGGCTTCAGGCAATCCATACCAATGCGTCATACTGGTTAACCCTAATTGAGCCGATCGAAGAGCGTTATTATACACCACACGTGTTTGGGCATGGTGGGTCATGGTACCTAAGCCTCGATTGTTGGCTTCGTCTATAGCCGCCGCGTAGACCTCAGGACTCGCACCGAAAAATTTAATGCCGTCGGCGCCCTGCTCGTCAATCATCTTGACCCATTCAC
Source organism: Bacteroidota bacterium (assembly GCA_038125045.1). Lineage (GTDB taxonomy): Bacteria > Bacteroidota > Rhodothermia > Balneolales > Balneolaceae > UBA1275. The sequence goes on along the minus strand of JAYPDB010000052.1, from coordinate 6,539 downwards.
GTGCATCTTCTGGGGTAATGATAGCGCGCCCAAAGCCATTGCCAAATCCAATCCAAGCTGAAATTCTCGGAGCGGTAATTTCATTTTTTTCGCTTCTGGCCTTATGACGTATGGTCCATTCCGTACCATTTCCTGATCCAGGTTCTCGTATGCTGGTGATACCATGGGCTAACCAAAGCTTATACACATATTCAGGGGTGGTACCTTGAGCTCCACCACCGGTATGTGCATGCATATCAAAAAAACCAGGTAGCATATACATCCCAGTAGCGTCTAATACTTCGGTATTCTCGTCGGCAGCCGGTCTTCTGCGTTCATTAATGGGTAGACCTGGGTATCCTACGGTTCGAATACTGGTAATCACATTGCCCTCAACCACCACATCAACAGGGCCTGTAGCCGGTGAACCGGTGCCATCGATAAGAAGTACCCCACGAATGATTAAGCGATCATAAGGGCCTCCGCCTTCGGTTCTATCAGGGGCATCGGGCATTTGTGCCATCAAGGCTACTGGAACAAAGGCAAAAAGCAGAAGTATGAGATGTTTCATAGTAAAAAGTAGATTAGGTTAGAATAAGAGGATTATTGTTCAGCTAATATCTGAAAAAAACGAGCCGAGGTTTTGATGCCTCGATAAAAATCTTTGATATGAAAGGATTCGTTAGGGGAGTGAATGGCATCACTGGTCACTCCAAAGCCCATAAGAATAGATTCGCTTCCTAAAACACGCTTGAAATCAGCAACTATGGGAATAGATCCCCCTTCCATGGAAAAGAGCACGGGGGTTTGATAAACTTCTTCGAACGCCTGAGCGGCCGCCTTCAACCCGTAAAATCCTAAATCGGTGCGAGAGGCATGCCCACCGTGATGTTCACTCACCGATACGCGAACGGTATCAGGAGCTAGTGATTCTACGTATTGTTTAAATAGTTGGGCAATTTCTTTGGGGTCTTGGTGAGGAACCAAGCGCATGGAAATTTTTGCATTTGCTTTCGAGGGAAGTACCGTCTTTGCGCCTTCACCCTGATAGCCTCCCCAAATACCATTTACATCTAAGGTAGGGCGGGCCGAAGCACGTTCTAAGGTGGTGTATCCTTCTTCACCGTGAAGGGCCTCCACTTGCAAGGATGCTTTGTAGGCTTCTTCATCGAAGGGTAACTCGGCCATAGCTTCGCGATCTTCGGGACTTAACGCTTGAACTTTGTCGTAAAATCCCGGTATTTGAATGACGCCATTTTCATCTTTCAACTTGGCAATGATTTCACACAGAACATTGAGCGGATTTTCAACCGCACCTCCGTACACACCCGAATGTAAATCTCTATTAGGCCCAACCACCTCAACTTCCATATAGACGAGCCCTCGAAGTCCGAAGGTTATCGAGGGTTGATCGAGGCCAAACATGGAGGTGTCGGAAATGAGCACCATGTCACAGGCCAACATATCGGCATGTGTTTCTAAAAAGGGAACTAGGTTGGGCGATCCAATTTCTTCTTCACCTTCTAGTAAAAGTTTTACGTTAACGGGTAAGGCACCGTCGGCGGCGAGAAGACTTTGCAAGGCTTTTACATGCGTAAAGGATTGCCCCTTATCATCACTGGCGCCACGGGCATAGATTTTGCCATCCTTAACCGTTGGATCAAAGGCGGGCGTATCCCACAAGTGATCGGGGTCAGAGGGTTGTACGTCATAATGACCATAGACTAGAACCGTTGGTCGATCGGGATAGGGGCAGTGCTCGCCGTAGACTATGGGATGCCCTGGGGTTTCGAAGCGTTCTACTCGCGCTAACTTGAGTGACTCGAGTTGAGCCACTAAAAAATTTGCGGCCTCCTCAATCTGATCTTTACGAGAAGAATCCGTGCTCACCGAGGGTATTCGCAGGAATTCAAATAATTCATCCAGAAATTCTTCTTTATGCGCATCAATAAATTCGTTTGCTTTCATAGCCAATTCAAAAGTTAGATCGTTGATTAGACCTTGGAAAGGTACTCGATTGTGACTTTATTCTCTAATAAAAGTCTGTAAAGTGGCGAGCAACGAAACGATGTGATAATCGGCTTAATGGATGCGCAAGGCTGTTCGAGCAATCCAGCCCATTTGCCCATTCCCCAGTCGGATGTAATGCCAATTGCTGTTTGATTCAACCGAGAAGTCTATGCGGCACATGTAGCCTTCGTATCCTGTGGCAATAGCAGGCGAGCTAGGATTGGCTTCTGAATACACCGTAGCTTCGGTATCCACAATAATCGCATCTTGATATCGAGTGGTTCGATCATCTATAAATAGACTCAAGGCTAAGATGACGAGTCCAATGCTTACTCCTAGGGCGGTTATTTTTCGGGTTGAAGCTAACCTCCATTCCTTCATAAACCAGCTCATAAGAAGCAAGAGTACCGTGAGCACTATGAGGATAAAGCTGAACCAATACAGTAGGAAGGCACCTATGCGAAGTTCTAGAAAATCAAAGAATTGCTCCCATGGAAGAGGGGGGAGGGTGGCCGATTGTCTACTGAATTGAGTTTCAACATACATGAGGCCGGTTTCGGCAGCTTGCCGTGTGGTTTCATCTTGCAAGGCTTTTTGAAGATAGAATTTGGCGAGTCCGAGAGAATCTAATTCAACGGCCGCAATAGCCATATTCAAATACAATCCACCAGAATACAGGCCTGTATCTTGTATGCGGCCATAACTCTTTAGTGCTTCTTTGAATTGGCCCTGTTCTAAAAGTGTATTGGCCGCCTCAAAGTCGAATTGAGCTTGTGCTACAGAAAAAAGTGATGGGTCGGCGGTATCTTGAGCGCTTAAAGTCCCCGTAAGAAATACCGTACACATTAAGAGTGCCGCGAAGGTATGTGAGAAGAAACTCATGATGATAGCTCCTTTTCAAGCTGGTTAATACACTCAAGAACTAAGGCTAAATCCTTTAACACATCAGCAGAACTTGTAACCGGTGCATAGGCGATGGTATCACATTTCGTCAAAAAACTATGGATGTTTTTTTTCAGATCCCTGTTGGAACTTTTCATGGACTCAGAGAGATAATCTACCAATTCTTCGGTAGACCAGCCTGCCGGTGGAAGCCCGCATTTATCGGCAATATATCTCGTGAGTAGTCCATAGAGATCATGATAGTATTCCTTTACAGAGGCCGAACTGCCCAAATGTTCTTCGGCTCGCTTTTGAAGCTGCTCCATTTGTTCTAGAGCTGTTTTGCGAGCTTGTTTTTTTCGTGCGAAAAGGCCATCGTTCTTCATGCGATCGTAATATCTTTTGTACATCCAGCCTGTCAAGAACAATAGAAAGGGGAGCATCCAAATGAAATATATCAGTGGATGTTGCCCAAGTGATTTTGTGGAATACTGATTCCAATTCACCAAACCTGTGATCGGTTTTATGTCAAATCTAAGGAGTTCAGTAGGTTCAATACCTGCGTTTTGATCTCGCTCAACGCTTAGGTTTAGTTCGGGTAATTCCACGGATGTATAGCTATTTTTTTCGGCATCGAAATAATAAATAGTCGCAGAAGGAATTTGGTAGGACCCTTCGTTTCTGGCAATCACAATGTCGGTAAAGGTTTTAGTACCTGAAATTTTGGATTGGCTTCTCTCGATTACGGTATTTTCCTGCGGATTGTATTGCTCCAACTCTTCGGGGTAGGTGTATTTGGGTGCCTGAATCAAAGGTAGGTTCCCCGTGCCTTTTATTTGAGTGGTTATTTCGAGGCTTTCTCCAACTAGGGCATCTCGGTGGCTTACGCTTCTGGTGATGGTAAAAGTACCTACAGCGCCAATCAGCAACTCATGGTCGGTTAAACTCGGTTCATCCGGAGATTCAATGGTCATTTGGACCGGTAGGGTTTGAATATTTTTCCGCTCCTGACCTAGGCCAAAACTAAAGATATCTTGTCGTCTGTTTTTTTGTTGTATGAGTACAGTAACCTCAAAAGGACTTAATTCTAAGACGCCCCGCTTACTGGGAAATAGTGCATATTGAAGCAGGCGTGCTCTTTGATATCGCTCGCCATTTACCAAAGTAGAGTTGGCGCGAGTTTGTTGTGCATTCGCCAACTCCTCTTTCCAAAACCCTTCTGCTTTCCAACCTGGACTTGCTTGATACGAGCGAACCTCGATGGAGTTTTTAAAGTATAAAACCACATCCACAATGATTTGTTCACCTAGATATGCGGTGGTTTTATTTGGTTCGAGCCGAACAAAAATTTCAGGATTGCTCGCTACGTTATTCGCACTCACTTGCGCAGGATCTAGGACTCGAAACTGAATAGGTTCTGTTTTATACGCCTGGTTATTAACAGTGAGGGTGAAAGAGGGTAGGGTGTGCGATCCAACATCGGTAGCCACAAATTGATAGCCATAGGTATAGGTAACACTGGGGCGTCCATTTACATACTGGATGCTTTGACCTTGACGGTTCGACCCGCTAATCCATCGGAGGCCGGGCACATCCAAAACCCGGGGCCGGTCGATGCTATTGAGTGATCTACCCGATATTACGAATTCGAGTAATACCGATTCGCCATTGTAGATATTGGTCTCGGAAAGACGAGCTTCGACCTGAATGTCTGTGTTTTGTGCGAGGGCCTGTTGAGGAACGGCCAATAATGAAAGGGCTAGAAAACTCGTGAGGAGTACATAAAAAAGTTTCAACTTACCAGTCTTTTTCATGGGTTTTAGAACCAGTGGTTTTCGCTTTCTTAAATTCTTTTAGGAGTTCTTTTTCTTTTTGGGCAAGTGCTTGAAGAATCTTCTGGGCTTCTTCTTTGGATAAATCCTTTAATTCCTCAGGGCTTGGTTGACCCTCTGATTCTGAGTCATTGGGTTCATTTTCTTCTTGACCACTTTCAGGATTACTATTTTCCTCTTGGTCTTCTTCTGATTCACTCTCTTGGTTCTCGGAGTTTTCTTCCTGTTGATTTTCTTCCTGATTCTGCTGTTCGTTAGAATCCTGCTGGTCGTTTTCACCCTCTTGATTCTGACTATCCTGATTTTCTTGGCTATTCTCCTGGTTATTTTGTTGTTCCTGCTGCTCTAATAACCGATCGTATAGTTCTTGGAGTTTTGAATCGTTGGGGTAGTTCCTTAAACCTTCTTCCACAGTTTGAATGGCTTTATCCAACTGGTTGTAGATAAATTGTTGCGCCCCCTCATGAAAATAGTCGGAGGGTTGAAGAGTTTGAGATGGATTATTTAGGCGTTGCGTCTCATCATTGGTCGATTGAGCGGATGAGGTTACCTGTGCTAGAACGGCGTTATCATGTGGTTGCATAACCGCCAAAAACAACCCACATAAAAGCATTTTGTAAGAAATCGTCAAGCTTTTATGAATATGTGTCATTCGTTGCTTCCTCCCTTTTTATCAATCTCATTTACGGCCCCAATACGATTCATAAACGACTCATAGTATCGAACCGTTTCATCTACTTCAAGGGCCTCTTGCATTAATGTTTGAGCTTCTTGGTAACGAGATTGTTCAACTAGAGCATCGGCTTGTTCTTTGATGGCCATCGCGTAGGCGCTTGGATTGGGTGGTGGCTCTTGATCTTGGTTTTGATCATTCTGTTGCTGCTCATTTTCTTCTTCTTGCACCTTGCGAAGCGCAAGTTCATAGTTGAATTGCGCGTCGGTATCGCTAGGGTTTTTTTCAAGTGCCGATCTAAGATGTTTGACCGCCGGCTTCCACTGTTCCGTTTTTGCTAGAATTGTACCAATATTATAATCAGCTTTAGACTTAATTTCTGAATCTTCACCAAGCGACTGAGCTTGCATTAAGACCTTAATGGATTCTTCAATTTCACCTAATTCAAAAAGTGTATTTCCCAGGTTGAATAGGACCTGTGCATTTTCAGGGTCTTTTTCTAGGGCTTGATAATACCAATCCTTTGCCGCCTCATAATCCCCTTTTTTAAACGATTCATTCCCTTTTCGGGCTTCGGGGTTACCAAATCCAAGGAAAAAAAGTATCATGATATGCCATATAAAGAATTTCATCGAACGCTTCTTTAGCCCTTATGAGTCAATGGCCTCCATGGTTTCATCGTCCATGAGTAGATTGGTGAATACATTGGTGACATCATCGTTTTCTTCAAACTTGTCGATCATAATGAAATTAGCCTTTGCTGTTTCGGCATCCACTTTGGTTTCCGTAGTGGCTTCTCTAACGAGTTCGGCCTGCTCAATGGTATATCCAGCGGCCTCTAAATTGTTGCGAACGGCAAAAAGCGAGCTTCGCTCAGTAACCACCATAAACAAGGGAGCACCTTCCTCAACAATTACATCTTCGGCCCCTGCGTCTATGGCTTGGAGCATAAATTCTTCCTCATCCAATCCTTCGGAAGGAACCTGAATCATCCCTTTTTGTTCGAATAGAAAGGATACCGAACCATTGGTTCCCATATTCCCACCATGCTTGGTGAAAATGTGTCGTATCTCACCTACTGTTCGGTTATTATTGTCTGTGGTGGCTTCGATGAAATAGGCAATTCCGCCAGGACCGTAACCTTCAAAGCTTACTTCTTCAAA
>JAYPDB010000051.1:0-12844 GCA_038125045.1 Bacteroidota bacterium | reverse complement strand
CGCAATGGTACCTGTCTTAAATGTATAACGTGCGGTTCTACCTCTGGATGTAGCTAATACATTCGAGCTTGCTCAATAGAGTTGAGCAGAACCGAACATTCTTTACTGATTTTCTTTCATGGAGAAACAGGATAAACCCTGGTTGGCTGAACGCTAATCGGGGTTTTTATTTTACATAAGTAATCATTCGACTAGCACTGTTCTTAGTTCCATCAACGACCAGTAGATAATTCCCTGAAGCAAGGGTGGAAAGATTGATATCCATACGGTGAGTACCTTTATTGTAGTATTGCGAAAGTTGAATAATAAATTTTTGCCCGCTCATGGAGATAAGATAAACCGCCACCCTATCAGAAGATGGTAGGTCAAAGGAAACTCTAGTTGTGGGGTTAAAAGGATTGGGATAATTCGGATGCAACTCCATAGTTCTTTGATGAACCAGTTCATTGAAATTCTCGCTTTGAGTACTCACGTTTTGCTCCATCATTCTTGCTGCATCCGTCATAGTAGCATATACTATCTGATCACCATACCTATAATTTAAACTATCCAGTAATTCAGCCATCCAACGAAGAGTAATTCCATTTTCATACCCTTGTCTAATGAAGGGGTCATGCATCATCAACGAATAATATCCCACACTTTGTCTTTCGGTTTCAATTTCTTCTAGAACTTCGGTTAATTTTGATTCATAACTTTGGGTTGTTAATGCCCAAGTATATTCCGCAGTGATGGGTAAATTATATAGCCGTTCGTACACAAAACCGGCATTACTCGCGGTTGAAATTATAGGAAATCCCAGGCGTTCCAATACCTTCCAGGTGGTCTCATCAAATACGTGCCCGGGAGGTATAAAGCTAGTGGGTTTAAACCCCAAACTATCTTTCATGATTTGTATCCCATCTGTAATCAATTTCTCCTGCTGTTGCTCCGTTAAGGGCCGCTTGTAGTACGTGCAATACATTTCATGACTACTCTGACCACAAATTTGACAGATATGAATATAGCCATGCTGAGATACTTCATGACCCAATCGTTGTGTTTCGATGAGTTCATTTTTTAGGATGCCATCAGCGTTAGGAGCCTCAAATAGACGGTGTGGCATAAATCCCCAAGTGGCTACAGCCCCACGAGAAGCCAGTGTATCTTGTAGTGGGACGATGGATCGGGGCAGAATACTGGTATTCCTGGAGAGAATATCGTCTACGCGAATAACAAAAATTAGAGAATCTTGCCCTTGGATGGTATCCTGATGTAAAGGGCAAAACAGAAGTAAAATTACAATGCCAATAATTGTTTTCATGTAAGCTACTAAAGGTTCTACGCAGGGTTAAGTGAGACTGAAATTACCTATAGTTATCAATGGTTAAAAATTATGTACATTCTGACGTTCTTTTCGGAAACTATTTTATATACCGTCTAATTTGGTTTGCTAATCATGGAGAAATACCGCATACTTGTCGAGTTAACGGTTTAGTTAGAAATAAGGTTGTATGAATAAACATAATTTGAAGGAGTATTGGGCCATAAATATCCGATATGTGCTCTTACTTGTATCTATTTGGTTTTTGGTTTCATTTGGGTTTGGAATTCTAGGAGCTCCACTTCTTAATGAAATTCAAGTTGGTGGTTTTAAACTAGGATTTTGGTTTGCACAACAGGGATCCATTTATGTCTTTGTCGTGCTTATTTTTGTTTATGTGTACCTCATGAATAAACTAGACATTCGATTTGGTGTACAAGAAGAGGAGGTGGAGTGATGAGCGTACAATTATGGACCTACATATTTGTTGGAATCACTTTTAGCCTCTACATAGGAATAGCCATTTGGTCAAAAGCTTCCACAACCTCTGAATTTTATGTTGCCAAAGGGACCGTTAACCCCTTAACCAATGGGATGGCAACGGCAGCAGACTGGATGTCGGCTGCTAGTTTTTTATCCATGGCGGGTCTTATTTCATTCATGGGGTATGATGGTGCGGTGTACCTAATGGGGTGGACGGGTGGTTATGTGCTTCTTGCATTAACCTTAGCCCCTTATCTTAGAAAATTTGGGAAGTTTACGGTTCCCGATTTTATTGGGGATCGATATTATTCCAAGACGGCTCGAACCGTTGCTGTTATTTGTGCCCTAATTGTATCCTTTACCTATGTGGCTGGACAGATGAGAGGAGTGGGACTCGTATTTTCAAAATTCCTTGAAGTGGATATTTTTTGGGGTGTAATAATAGGTATGGCTATCGTTTTTATGTATGCCGTGCTTGGAGGCATGAAGGGGATTACCTATACACAGGTAGCCCAATATTGTGTTTTGATTTTTGCTTTTATGGTACCAGCATTCTTTATATCGGCACAACTTACTGGTAATCCTATTCCTCAAATAGGTTTTGGATCACGATTAGCCGACGGTTCTGGTATGTTTCTCCTAGATAAATTAGATCAATTACATACAGAACTTGGTTTCACGGCATACACCTCCGGAACCAAAAGTATGCAAGATGTCTTTTTCATCACCGTGGCATTAATGGTTGGGACGGCTGGGTTACCTCATGTAATCGTACGTTTTTTCACCGTTCCTAAGGTGAAAGATGCTCGAATTTCAGTGGGTTATGCACTCATTTTTATTGCCATTTTATATACGACGGCGCCTGCAATAGCCGTATTCTCTCGAACCAATCTCATAACCACAGTGAGTGAACAACCCTATGAAATTATGCCTGAATGGTTTAATACATGGGAAGAAACGGCCTTGTTGAACTGGGTAGATAAAAATGAGGATGGTAAAATTACCTATGCACCAGGCGCCGCTATAGTGGGAAGTCCTGAAATTGAGCGAGTAAATGGAGAAATTGTTCGAGGGAATAGCGGCGAAGTTAAAATTTTAAACCCTGTCACAGACACCGACAATGAGTTGTATGTAGATCGTGACATCATGGTGCTCGCCAATCCTGAAATTGCTGGTCTTCCTAATTGGGTTGCAGCTTTGGTTGCGGCGGGAGGCTTAGCTGCCGCACTTTCAACCGCTGCCGGGTTGTTACTTGTAATATCTACTTCCGTCTCTCACGATTTAATAAAAAAGCAAATTAACCCCAACATATCCGATAAGAAGGAACTTCTTTATGCGCGTATTGCGGCCGGTTTTGCTGTAATTGTAGCCGGTTATTTTGGTATTAATCCACCAGGTTTTGTGGCTCAAGTGGTGGCTATCGCATTTGGTCTTGCTGCCGCTTCTTTTTTCCCAGCCATTATTTTGGGGATTTTTTACAAGAAAATGAATAGGGAAGGTGCTGTAGCTGGAATGGTTGTAGGTCTCCTATTTACCTTAAGCTATATCGCTTTCTTCAAACTCATGTTTCCTGAGTACAATACGCCAGAATATTGGTGGTTTGGAATTTCCCCTGAAGGTATTGGTACCCTGGGAATGATCATCAATTTAATCGTCTCTCTTGCCGTAGGAATGGTATTCCCTGACCCACCAGAAGACGTTCAGGAGATGGTTGAATCTATTCGTTATCCTAGAGCTTAGTTTGAGGGTTCTGCAACTCCAAACTTATCACGTATAACTTCTTTGAATGTGTGCTTTGGTAAAGCACCCATGGCCATTTGTGGTTGTTCCTCCATAGGAACAAAGAGTATAGAAGGTATACTTCGGATACCAAAGACTGCCGCAAGTTCTTGCTCTGCTTCGGTGTCTATTTTGTATATGTCAACTTCACCGTCATATTCCTTTGAAAGTTCTTCCATAATAGGAGCAACCATTTTACATGGGCCGCACCAGTCGGCATAGAAATCTATGATACAAGGTTTATCTCCTTTGAACTTCCATTCCGTGTTATTTTCGTAGTCGAAAACTTTGTCTAAAAAACTTTGCTTGGTTAAGTGTATTGCTGCCATGCTATTTGTAGGTATGTAATGATAGATTAGGTCAAATCAAAAGCATTCAATTGAACACTCTAAAGATATTCTAATTACCTTGGAGCTCACAGGTTGTTATAATATATACAACAAGTATACCTTGAAAGGGCATTTAGGATGGTGGATACTCACAAAACCTGAGGTCCTATGCGTAGCTAATGCCACTCATAAAATAAATTACATCTTCCCTGATGTTCTGGTATCTAGGGTGCCTGCTGCTAATTTCGATAGGTTATCTACGGCTTCCCATAAGGTTTTGGCTTCCTTTAGGGTAGTATCAAAAACATCATTCACAATAGGGTAAAAATAAGGTAAGCCCCATACTTGCCTAGCAAGTTCCGCTTTCATGCGACCTTCGGCCATCCAAGCGACTTCCTCGAAATAACCAGGGTAAATAAAAAGCGAATCATTTCTAAATTCGGGTTCTACCAGACCTTCTTTTTCAACCATACCTTTATCCTGTAGTAGTGATTTGAAGCTAGATAATTCAGATTCTGACCAGCTAAAATCAGTTCTAAACAATTCAAAATTATCTTCCCATTCGCCTCTAAATTCTTCTCCTTGGCGATCTAGGTAATCCCGTACAAAATCAAATGACGCTCGTTTGCGAAGGGCAAAATTTATCATATATGCGGATCGAGAGGTATCAGGTTCAATGATATAATCCGGCACGATACCGCCGCCGCCATACACGGTTCTACCTGCTTTGGTAGTGTATTTAAGAGAATCTGGTATGTGATCTACAAATTCAATGGCATCGTTCTTTGCACTATCATCTCTTCGGTAGATTTCATAGGCGTATTCTTCACCACCGCCTTCCGTGAATGGTTTCTGAATCAGTCGTCCAGAAGGTGTGAGATACCGAGATATGGTTACTCGAATCATAGAGGTATCTACTAACTCATATTGTTGTTGAACCAGTCCTTTACCAAAGGTTCTTCGGCCTACAATGAGAGCGCGATCATGATCTTGTAATGCGCCGGAAACAATCTCACTGGCCGAAGCAGATCCCTCGTCGACCAATACGATCACAGGTTTTTCTTTAAATACCCCATTTTTTCTGGAAGCATAAGTTTGATTAAATCTACCATGACGACTTACCGTCGATAACAGAGGTGTTCTAGACGGAAAAAATTCCTCTGCAATAGCTACTGCTTGCCCCAAATAACCACCGGGATTTCCTCTTAAGTCCAACATCAATCGATCCATACCCATCGATTGTAGATTGAGCATGGCATCAATGAATTCATCATGCGTAGTGGCTGCGAACCGGTTGATTTTAATGTACCCTGTTCGATCATCAAGCATGTAGGAGGCGTCTACGGTATAAATAGGAATATCATCTCTTGTAATAGTGAAATAGAGTGTTTCATCCATGCCGGGACGTACAATACCCACCTTGACTTTGGTGCCTTTTTCACCGCGTAATTTTTTCTGAACCATATCATTATCAAAACCAACGGCAGAACTATCTTCTATTTCAATGATACGATCACCTGACTGTATACCTAGTTGGTCACTAGGACCTCCAGCGATAGCAGACACAACGGTTATCGTGTCTTGAATAATGTTAAACTGCACCCCTATGCCTTGAAATTTACCAGCAAAATTCTCTTGATCTACCGCACTAATTTCTGGTTCAATGTACACGGAATGAGGGTCTAAGGTCGCGAACATACCTCGTAATGCCTCCTCCGTAATTTTATACATATTAACCGAATCAACAGTGTTGGCTATATACAAATACGCTTGTTCAAAATACTCATAGGATTCACGTAATGTGGTGATGTTATTAAATACCCTAGCCGTATCTATGGGAGTTCCTATAATCTGAAGCGTTGAATCATTAAGCTCATTTACCATGTACTCAATACTGCTTTCCATCATTTTATTGAGATCGGGTTCTCCAAAATAATTTTCTAAAACACGACTTTGAGCTTCTACATACTTACGAAGGTTCTTGGTATGATCATCTTTGGGTTGAAGAATAGGATCCAGCCCACTGAGACTTAGAAATAATAATAAAATACTGATGAATAGATTAGGCACAATAATATGTTTTAGAATCATAGGTTTTTCTTACACAACATCACGCTCATTTGCTAGATTTAACGTCGTCTAAATACAAAAAAATGAGCTTTAATTAAAGTATATATTGGCTCAAATCCTTGTCTTTCACAAGAGTTTCGAGTTGTTGGACCACATAATTTTTATCGATGTTAATTTCACCTTCTTTAATATCATCCGGTACGGCGAATAATAATTCATCAAACAGAGAAGACATAACCGTATGAAGTCTACGGGCACCAATATTTTCAACCTGAAGATTCACTTCTGCAGCAATACGTGCCAATTCCCTTATGGCTTCATCCGTATAAGAAATGGTGATGCCCTCCGCTCCTAGCATCGCCTCATATTGCTTGGTTAATGCGTTTTTTGGTTCACTTAGTATGCTGTAAAAATCTTCTTCGCTAAGCGAATTTAGTTCAACCCGAATGGGAAAACGACCTTGCAATTCGGGTATTAAGTCCGATGGCTTTGCCACATGAAAAGCACCTGAACCAATAAATAGAATATGATCGGTTTTGACCAAACCGTACTTGGTATTTACGGTACTTCCCTCTACGATGGGAAGTAAATCACGCTGAACCCCTTGACGGCTTACGTCTGGACCACCTTTGGCCCCTCCCGCACTAGAAACCGCTATTTTGTCAATTTCATCAATGAAGATAATGCCCTGTTTTTGTACTCGTTCAAGGGCTTCTTGGATTGCTTCATCATGATTGATTAGTTTTTCAGCTTCCTCATCGATGAGTAGCTCTCTGGCTTCCGCTATAGGCATCTTTCTTTTACTAGTTTTGGCTTTGCCACTCAGATTCCCCAGCATTTCTTGAAGATTAATTCCCATTTCTTCCATACCTCCTGGGCCAAATACCTGCATGGTGGGAGGGGAGGACTTTTTTACTTCAACTTCAATTTTTCTTTCATCCAATTCTCCCGCCAATAACTTCTCTCGAAAACGCTCCCGGGTTCTTTGGTTCAATTCCTCATCAGATGTACTTGAACTACTGCTGGAGGATGCTGAAGCTGAGTTATTAGTAGAACTTAGCTCATCACCCTTGGAGATCGACCGAGTAGATTGAAATCCTAAGCCCTTGGTGTTGATGGGGGGAATCAGGATATCCAAGATTCGTTCTTGAGCATTCTCTAAGGCTTTCGCTTTCACGCGTTCTTGCATCTCCGATTTAACCATGGTTATGCCATATTCCGTCAGATCCCTAACCATAGACTCTACATCTCGACCAACATACCCAACCTCGGTAAACTTAGATGCTTCTACCTTGATAAATGGCGCCATTGCTAACTTTGCTAATCGGCGAGCAATTTCTGTTTTTCCCACCCCGGTAGGACCAATCATTAAAATGTTGTTTGGCACAATTTCTTCACGGATTGAAGGGTCTGCGTTCATGCGTCTCCATCGATTACGTAGAGCTATGGCTACCGAACGTTTCGCCGCTTTTTGACCTATGATGTAATGGTCTAATTCGGCGACTATTTGTTGAGGCGTCAAGTGCGGTGTCTTACTCATCCTATGATAGTTCTAATATAGTACGGTTGTGATTGGTATATATGTCGATATCGGCTGCAATTCTCAGGGATTCCTCAACCATTTCTTTTGCACTCATTTTAGGTGCGTGTTTAACCATAGCTCGAGCTGCCGACAGGGCATAGCTTCCGCCACTACCAATGCATACTATATTATCATCGGGCTCTATCACATCACCTTGCCCCGAGATAATAAGCGCATGTTCATTGTTCATAACCACTAAGAGTGCTTCGAGTTTTTGAAGATATTTGTCTTTCCTCCAGTCTTTCGCAAGTTCAACAGCTGCCCGTTGCATATTCTCGTTATAGGCACTCAACTTTTCTTCGTAACGTTCGAACAGGGTGAAGGCATCGGCTGTGGATCCTGCAAATCCAGCCAAAATAGTACCTTGACCTATTTTCCGAACTTTTTTAACCGTTGATTTCATAACGGTTTTGTCGAGGGTTGCCTGACCGTCACTTCCTATAGCCGCTTTACCATTGTGGATAATCCCCACAACGGTGGTGGCATGCAGTTTTAGTTTCGACATAATGTATAAGAGCTATTGATGGTTAACTAGTCTACCTGATCTTTCTTTAGTACAACGGTAACACTGCCTTTTGCATTCCTTGAACCATTCTTTGGCGTACTTGAAGAATGATCCTTTTCAGAGGTAGACGATTTGCTGCGGCTCGTATTCTGTTTGGATGAGTTTCGGGTTGAAGATGTACGGTTGTTTTTACTCTGAGACTGCTCCTTTTTGGAGTATTCAAGATTGTTGGGATCATGTTTACCGCTTTTCATCTCCTCAAGCTCTTGTTTGTGTAGTAAATCATCAAGAGAAGCTCCTTGAAGTACCGCATCCGTAATATCGATATCGGATCCAGCTAGAGTAACATGGAATTCGTTCAGAGAAATCTTATCATCGCCCACCAAAGATACTTTAATATGGTACTTACTCATCCATTTCCATTGTCGGCTAAACAGTCCTTTGGTTAAGTAACTTTTTAGGTATGGATTTACATATAAATCAACGGCGCGATAGCTGGTCGAATGTTTAAATTTACTCAACCAACTTTCGATGTCGGTCAGGATGGTATCCTGGGTTACCACGTTACCCGAGCCCCCACACATAGGACACACTTTTGAAACTGAATTAACAACCGAAGGGCGAATACGCTGCCTTGTAATTTGAATTAAACCAAAATCACTCATTCCTATGATGTTGGTCTTAGCAGGATCTTTTCGGAATTCCTTCTTTAATTCATCATAGATCTTTTTGCGATTCTTTTCGTCTTTTAAGTCAATGAAATCGACCACAATAATACCCCCTATATCACGCAGGCGTAGTTGTTTTGCGATTTCTCTAGCAGCTTCAAGATTGGTCTTAAGCGAGTTATCCTCCTGTTTTTGTTTTGCCGCGTACGGACCGGAGTTCACATCCACCACATACATGGCTTCGGTTTGTTCAAAAATAAGATAGCCTCCCATTTTCATACGCACTCGCGGGCTGAAAATAGAATTTACATCTTCACTAATCCCTACATGATCAAAAATATGTTCTTTGCCTCTGAATAATTCTACGTTGGGTAGCATTTGTGGAGCAATTTGCTGCACATAGGATTTAATCTGTTTGAACATCTTTGGATCATCGATCAATACCCGGTCATAATTCTTAGCAAAGAGATCTCGGATAAGACTTTCGGTCATATCTAGATCCTTATAGAGTAGGCTAGGGGGTTTGGCATCTTCTAATCGCCCAGCCAATTTTTCCCACTTGTTAAGCACCGTTCTTAAATCTTCCTCAATGGCTTCTTGGTCTTGTTTTTGAGCAACCGTACGTACAATAACTCCAAAGCCATCGGGGACCAACCCATTTAATATGCCTTTGAGTCGTCTTCGTTCTTTGTAGTTACTAATTCTTTTGGAAACGGCGATATAATCGCCCATAGGAATGAGTACCAAAAACCTACCTGCAATGGTGATATCGGTGGATACTCTCGGTCCTTTAGACCCAATAGGTTCTTTTACGATCTGAACCAATAGTTTTTGTCCAGACTTGAGTAATTTCCCGGCAAGCATTTGTTTATCTGAATTAGATAAATCCTCTTTTTTTGCCAAGGTTGAATGAAGATTTTTAGGAATCGACTTAGGACCGTTGAGCATACTTATGTACTCATCTAGGTGGTCGCCAGCATCGGAAAAATGCAGAAACGCGTCCTTAGGCGTTCCCATATCAATAAACGCGGCTCGTATGCCGCTCATCACCTTATGAACTTGGGCTACATAAATGTTGCCAACGGTGCGTTGATTTTCCTCTGATTCTATAAAGAGCTGCGCTAGTTCTCCATTTTCTAAAAGCGCTATCCGGGTCTGTTTGCCGGAAGAGTGTATGATAATTTGGTTTTTCATCAAAATTCATTGTTAAACACCAACGAGCTTTATGAACCAAAGGTTCTAGTTTAAGCCACAAGTCGTCTTTAGTCAGCAGTAAATGGCTAGTAGAATCCGATGATAGATAGGTTGTAATCGTCGGTTGGGTAGCTACCCGAGTTAAATTTGTCGGTTTTTGAATGAGCTCTTTTGATTCATAGCCCGAAGTAAAAGGCTTTTGTTTTGCGAATGCCTTTATTCTATATAATACGTCCACAACGCTTTTCGGAGCGTGAACTAACAGCACAAGTAGCGAAATAATGCTAATGTTTATTAGGTTGGAACGTACCATATGTTGAGAGATATTCGTGTTTTGGACCCTGTATGTCCATCTGCGTCAGTTGAATAATCACAGGAGTCTCTTGAATTGCTTCGGTGGTAATATACACCTAAGAAGTCACTAAAGTAAACTTATTCTTGAGCGCGAGTAAGTTTTGCACCTACGGCATTTAATTTTCCTTCTAGGCTTTCATACCCTCGGTCGAGATGGTAAATCCGTAAAATTTCAGAACTATTTTTTGCTACCATACCTGCCAATACCAGACTTACGCTAGCTCGTAAATCGGTACTCATGACCGATGCCCCCTCGAGTTCACAAGGGCCTTGAATGGTGACTTTGTTCTGTTCGACTTTTAGATTTGCTCCTAATCTATTGAGTTCTGGAACATAACTGAAGCGATCAAAATAGACCGTATCGGTAACGGTAGAAACCCCTTTAGCTTGGGTAAGCATGGTCGCCCATTGTGCTTGTAGATCGGTAGGAAAACCGGGATAAATATCCGTAGTGATGGATACCGGATGCAGCACTTCAGGGGCCTTAACTTCGATCATTTCTCCATCGATATCCACCTGAGCACCGGTTTGCCGGAGTAGTTCAGGAAAGTTACCAAGATGATGGGCATTACAGCCCAGTAACTGTAGATGAGACTCCGGATGCATAGCTGCGGCAATCATAAATGTGCCTACCTCTATGCGATCAGGGTCATTTCTGAACGAGCCACCCGAAAGTTTATCTACTTTCCGAATGTGTATGGTATCGGTACCAGCTCCTTCAATTCGAGCTCCCATTTCATTTAATACCCTACATAATTGAACCACATCGGGCTCTTTTGCGGCATTTTCAATCCGAAAAGAATTGGCCCTCAGAACAGCCGCTAATATTAAGTTAATGGTAGCACCCACACTGCTAGGTTCTAATCGAAAGCTTCCGCCAGGAACCTGCTGTCCAGCTTTGGCGATCACATATCCTTTGTCCAAGGTGATCTGAATACCCATGGTTTCCAGCCCTTTTAGATGGAGATCCACAGGCCGAGGGCCCCATGCACATCCCCCAGGCATTGAAACTTTGGCATACCCGTGTTTTCCTACGAGTGCTCCTAACATATAAAACGAGGCCCTCATCTTTCGAACCAAATCATAAGGTGCTTCTAAGTAATTTACATTACTCGCATCGATATGTACCTCATTTTGATCCTCCAAAAACTGAACTTGTGCACCCACCACTCGCAACACATTGTTGAAGGTATAGATATCTTGAAGCCTTGGAACATTTGAAAGACGCACAGGTTCATCGGTCAATAAGGCGGCAGCTAAAAGGGGTAGGGCGGCATTTTTCGAGCCACTAATTGAAATGTCACCACGTAGCGGTGTTTTTCCTTTTACAATAAATTTATCCAAACTAATTTAACTCCAATAATAAGGTTTGTTTTTCCACAGTCTGTGATACTTGAACCCGAATATTTTGAATAACGCCATCTTTGGGAGATTTAATTTCATTCTCCATTTTCATGGCCTCCAATACGATCAGTGTCTCTCCTTTTTGAACCGTATCGCCCGTTTTTACTTTAATCGATAGGACTTTTCCCGGCATGGGCGCCACTATACTTGAATCGTTGCGTTCTTGCTCGGCTTTCATACCTAGGGACTCAAGTAAGAGGGCTTCCTCATTTTTCACGACCGTTGTGACGGTTCTTCCATTCACCCTAAACTGCACCTCTTGGCCGTTTATTTTCAAATCCGTAACCACCCACTGTTGGTGTCCATAACGAAAATAATACCTACCATTGTAGTGTTGAATGGTATAGGGGTAGCTTTCACCTTGAACCTTTGCCAACGCATTAGCAGGATCTAATTCTAGATCGATGTCTAATTCTTCAAAACTAACGCGGTAGTGCATAGCTGTTATTCGTTTCGCATCTTTTTTAACCCCATAGCCGTTGCTCGGAAGGTATAGGACTCAATGTGGTCTGAATCATAAGAAGTTGCTCTGTTAATTTCCACTGATTCCGTTTGCCACACTTCAATGAGCCTAAAATTGATAAGGGTGATCAGGTCATCGCGTAACGCCCCAGCAGGTAAACCAGTTTCTTCAAGAAGCACCTCGTAGGGTTCCGGAAAAATTAAACGAGCAAGAATCTGTTTTTCCGATGGATAAAGTTTTCGCATACTCACCATACCTATTGAATGAGGAGATCCCCAAAGGTGATTAACCGTTGATTTCCATCATACAATAACAACCTATGAAGACCGCGCGCCAGTTCGGCATTGCTTCCAAAGTTGCGAGTATCAATAACAAAGGTCACCAACTCGAATTCTGAGTTTACAATTTCTTGTTGAAGAGGAACCCAACGTTGATTAAAGTTCAGATACCCCAGTTCTAAATACGATTGAATAGGAGCGCCATTTAAAGTTAATTCAATATAGGCGGTTCCGCCATAATTGATAGGGTTTGGAAATAGGGGTAGTACTTGCAGTAATCCCTCATAAAATGGAGAAACTCTCCAATCCTGTTTATCCGCTTCTAGAATGTTTTGTTGCAAGTCTGTTTTGGTATATCCACTTGCTGGTTGATAGGCTTCGGCTTCGAATTGCTGTTGGGCATCATCTTGTGTGCAAGTCAACCAAAACACC
>JAYPDB010000050.1:6896-12980 GCA_038125045.1 Bacteroidota bacterium | reverse complement strand
TTAGTGCCACAGGTTATACCGGTGAAAAAGGCTTTGAATTATATGTTGATGCCAAGCAATACCCGGTAACGGAAATCTTTCGCAAATTAATGGCGGCAGGAGCTTCCCATGGACTTAAATTGTGTGGGCTTGGGGCAAGGGACACCCTTAGACTAGAAAAAGGCTATGCATTATACGGAAATGACATCACAGCAGAAACCCACCCCCTAGAAGCGCGCTTAGCTTGGATTACTAAATTCGATAAAGGATTTTTTATTGGCTCAAAAGCGCTTACTCAAATAAAAGCTAAGGGTGTTGAAAAGAAATTAACGGGGTTTACCATTGATGAGGCACGCGCCTTGCCTCGAAAAGATTATCGCCTATTCGATGAAGAAAAAAATGAAGTAGGATATGTGACCAGTGGTGGAATGTCTATTACACTAGAGAAAGGCATTGGAATGGCCTATGTAGATGTTCAAGCCATCGAAAAAAATAAAAGTTTAGTTATTCAAATAAGAAATAAAGAAGTGCCAATTACCCTGTGCACTCCCCCCTTCGTGTAGGGTATATTAACGCGTTTATAGATATGTCTAAATTAGGAATTATTGATGTTTACTTTTCAGTCCAGGGATTTCAAGAAGATGATGTTCGTGGAAAAACAGTAGTTATAATAGATGTTTTAAGGGCCAGCTCTTCCATGATTCAAGCCCTTGATCAGGGAGCTCAAAAAGTGATCCCCGTAGAAGATATGGCTGCGGCCGGTAGAATTGCTCAGACCATGGAGTCGGGTGATTATCTTTTATGCGGTGAAAAAGACGGGGTAAAAATAGATGGCTATCATCTAGGCAATTCACCTCTGGAATACACCCAGGAAGTGGTTCAAAATAAAACGCTTATTTTTAATACGACCAATGGCACCAAGGCCATAAAAAAAGCGGCTTTGGCCAACCAAATTTATATTGGTACATTCTTGAATATGAGTCAAATTGTAAACATGATTCATGAATGTGAGGATGAGGTGGTCTTAATTTGCTCGGGGTGGAGGGGAAAGCAGTCTCTTGAAGACACGCTTTGCGCTGGAGCTATTCTAAGTGAATTAAGTGCAGGTAAGGCGCCCACTAAACTCAAGGATGGAGCTAAAATCGCGTATGCCCTATATCAACAGTATGGTGATTTTGTGTTAGATACGGTCTTTCATAGTGATCATGCCTACCGATTGCGGGACATGGTTTCGGAAGACGATATTAGTTTTTGTTGTCAGACCAATACCCATGAGGTACTCCCTTATATGAAAGAAGGTATTATTTCGGTGAAGAAGAACTAAAAAACATGGCCAAAAAACTCGGTAAAAAAGAATCTACAGGCACGGGCTTATCGAGCGCACGAAAGGTGGAAATTATAGGAATTTCACTTATTGCCATTGCCGTGCTCGTGGGATTATCCATTGTATCCTACACCCCTGAAGATTATCAATATGTTCGAAGCTTATCGTTTGGTGATGTTTTTCAACCCGATACTTCCGCTCGTCTCATTCAAAACTTCTTGGGTCCTGTGGGCGCATTTTTATCCCATCTTTTGGTGTTTTATGCTTTTGGGTATATGAGCATACTTATAGCGGGAATACTAGGCTACACGGGCTGGCATATTTTTAGGCAGCGATCTCTCCAAGAACGAAGCCAAACCATTGCACTTACGCTTTGGGCCATGGTACTGTTGTCTACCTTTTTAGGGTGGACCCACTCGAACTGGGGATTTCCAGAATCATCGGTATGGAGCGGATCCTCGGGATTGGCCTTATCGAGAATTCTCCAAAACATTACCGGTATTGGATCGGTATTCATTCTGGTGGTTCTGTTGGCGATTAATGCCTTGTTGTTTATCGATCGAGATTTACAGAAAACCATCGATAATCTAAAGTTTTGGTGGTCTCGTTTTCGCGAAGAACAACAGAACAAGCGGATTGAGAAAGAAGCGGAAAAACAACAAAAGAAAGAGGAACGAGAAGAGCGAGTAGCCCAGAAGATGGCAGAATTGGCCCTTGAAAAAGAGCGGGAAGTTAAGGGGGTACAGGAGGAGCCAAAACGCCCTAAGACCACAAAAAAAGATAGTGATCCTGTCGATATCGATAAGATTATTGAGCAATCTAAGATTGAGGACCAAAAACGTTTAGATCAACAGCGAGAGGAAGAGTCTAAAGTAGATGTTCGACCTCGTGCCGATCTGGTAAAGCCTGAAAAGAACGATGAGATACCATCCCTTGCCGATGATGTTGAAGTATCGGTATTTGTGGGTGAAGAAGAAGAACAGGCCGATGATCAAGAGTTAGACCGACAGAATCAGGAGAAGGCAAAAGAAGCCCCCGTAATTCGCTACCAGTTTCCCACAGTAGACCTTTTGAATACTCCACCCAATGAAGGCAATGAGGTGGATATGGACGAAATTCAAGAGAATAAGCGTATTATCATGGAGAAGCTGAGTCAGCACAAGATTGATATACTGGGAATCAATGCGATTGTTGGACCAACGGTAACCCTCTATGAATTGCAGCCGGCGCCGGATGTTAAAATTAGCAAGATTGAAAGCTATGCCAACGACCTAAAAATGGCTACGGCAGCAAAAGGTCTCCGGATTTTAGCCCCTATTCCTGGCAAGTCCGCGGTGGGAATCGAGGTGCCGAACACCACCCGTGAAACGGTATACATTAAACAGGTGATAAAGACCAAGAAGTTTGTGGAAACCGACATGACGCTACCGGTAGCTTTTGGGAAAACCATTGAGAACGAAGTATTTCTCATGGACCTAGCCAAGATGCCACACCTTTTGGTAGCCGGTGCAACCGGTTCGGGGAAATCGGTGGGTATTAATACGATTATTACCTGTTTGTTGTACAAGTGTCATCCCGATAATTTGAAGTTTGTGATGATCGATCCTAAAAAAATTGAGTTATCACTGTATCGAAACATTCAGAATCACTTTTTGGCCATGTTGCCCGATGCCGATGAACCCATCATAACGGATACATCGAAGGCCTTGGATACCTTAAATAGTGTGACCAAGGAGATGGATGAGCGCTACGACTTGCTCAAAATGGCTATGGTACGAGACATTAAGGCCTACAATAAAAAGTTTAAAGAAGAAGGTTTAGAAGAGGAACTGGGGCATCGTCATCTTCCCTATATCGTCGTTATCATAGATGAATTGGCCGATCTTATGATGACGGCAGGTAAGCAGATAGAAGAGCCCATTGCTCGTATTGCTCAATTAGCCCGTGCGGTTGGAATTCATTTGGTCGTGGCAACCCAAAGACCTTCTGTGAATGTGATTACCGGCACCATAAAAGCCAACTTCCCTGCTAGATTGGCGTATCAAGTAGCCTCAAAGGTAGACTCCCGAACCATTTTAGACACGGGTGGGGCTGATCAATTGGTAGGTATGGGGGATATGCTGTTTACCAATGGCGCTGGGATGATAAGAATCCAAAATGCCTTTGTATCCACCGAAGAAGTCGAACGAATAAACGGATTTATAGGCTCTCAGGCTGGTTATAAAGAACCCTTCCACCTGCCTATTGTTCACGATGAAAGCACAGGCGTTCCCGATCCGCTAGAAGATATTGATGATATGTTTGAGACTGCTGCAAAAGTCGTCATACTGCACCAGCAGGGATCGGTTTCACTACTCCAGCGAAAACTTAAAATTGGATATAATCGCGCCGGAAGAATCATCGATCAATTATTTAACGCAGGTATAGTGGGCCCCTATCAAGGAAGTACAGCACGTGACGTTTTGATTGAAACGGAGGAAGAACTTCAAGAGATATTGGACGGCCTCAATGACTTGTAAATCTGATCACCCTCATCATTCACTAAGAGCTCTACTCATTGCCATAAGCTTTTTTTGGGTGGTGAGCGTACCCCAAACAAAGCTCATTGCTCAAGAAAATTATTTAGAGGGGGTACAGCAAAAAATACAAGAAGGCTACGTATATGTAGCCAATTTTGATCATAGGTTCACCGATGGCTATACCATGGATGAGTCGGTTAATTCGGGGCGTGTTTGGCTGAGTTGGGGTCAGTACCGGATAGAAACCGAAGGTCAAATTATTGTGGTGGATGGTCAGACATCCAAGGTAATGGATACCAACAGAAATCGGGTCATAATAAGCGAATATGATGCTGAATTTGATGACTTTGCGCCTTCTAAAATACTGGGAGGGTTGGGCGAGGAATACCGTATAGAATCGACCAAAAAGAGGTCCCAAAGAGAAGAGTTTAGCTTGGTGAGTACGGATTCTTTTAGTGCCTTTGAACGTATCGAGATTACAATAACTAAGGAGTGGTATCCCACGCTTATAAACGCTCTAGATATGGGTGCTAATCGGGTTGAAATGACCTTTTCCTCCTCTAGTTATCAGCCCTTAGACGCTAATTTTTTTCAACTTCAGATTCCTGCAGATGCTGAAGTCATAGATATGAGATATGAATAAATACGTAAAATATGGTCTCAGTATTGTTTTTGCGGGGGTGTTACTTTGGCTGTCATTTTTTAGCGTTTCTTTTTCGGAACTTACAGAAGCCATGCAAGGCATGCGGTGGACATGGGTGTTCCCTTTCACCCTCATATTGATTTTTTCTCATTACATACGGGCCGAACGATGGCGATTACTTATACATGATGCCAGCCAACAACCCTTACGGTCTACCTTATTTGCTGGCGTCATGTTTGGCTACTTGATTAATATACCGTTTCCTCGACTAGGTGAAATTTCTCGACCCATGTATGTGGCCAAACAAATCGAAGAGAGCAATTCAAAAATGATAGGCACCATTGTATTAGAACGGCTTATCGACGTGCTTAGCATGCTTATTATCATGGCATTTGTGGCTTATTTTTTGGTATCTGATGTGAGTTTACTGAATCGATTGTTTGGTGTGGATATCACCGATTCTGAGGTGTATAGGAGTCTAATTTCGTCGGTAGTACCCATTTTAGGCTTTGGTTTACTCATGGTGATACTCATGGGCTATGTCCTATTTAGGTGGTCAAAAACATCGAATATTCCACCCAAGTGGGATGCTATGATTCAAGGATTCATTGGAATTCTGAAACAATTTGTCCAGGGGCTCATCAGTATTCGAAAACTTGAGAATGCTCCTCTTTTTATACTCTATACCTTGCTCATTTGGGTGGGCTACATCGCAATGATGTATGTGCCTTTTTTTATGTTTGATTTGCCTGCGAAATATGGCCTTGATTGGTCTTCAGCCGCCATATTGACCATGGCATCAGCGGTAGCCCTGTCTATTCCGACGCCCGGAGGTATGGGTAGTTATCATTACTTTATCAGTTATAGCTTAGGGGTTCTTTTTGCCATACCAGAAGCCACGGGCTTAGCGTTTGCAACCATTACCCATGCAGCAACCTTGGTGCTTGTTATCTTGATTACTCCTCTCGCTTTAGCTTTTGATAAGTATTGGATTATGAAGCATCAGGGTCATGCACAAAAGCCTTAAAAATTTGTACATTTGTACCATGAAAACATTGTCAACCGGTGTAGGAAATTTACGAGCTCAAGAGGTTCTACAGGCAGCTGTGATGCGCCCGTATCTTTTTGTGTTGCTACCGATGGTTCTTCTTTTCGCCAATTCTGATCATTTGTGGGCTCAAAATACTCAAAACACACTACTCCCAGAGATTAACCCACAAGACATTGAAATTAGAAGTGAGTTTAAGGCGAATTTCCCAGGTCTTCGTCGACAGCCCATTTTAGGATTTAATCCAACGCCAAGGGTATTTCAAATAGATCCCAATCGCATGCCCTTTCTAGAGTCTCGGGAAGCCGCTGTAGCGGGTATCGAAGTAACTCAGCTAGACCGCCCCAACATGCCCGAGCAATTACGATGGGAAACACCCATACGTCCTCAAGTTCAGACGTCCTTGGGTATGGGATGGTTTGTGAGTCCAGAAGCAAGAGCGCAATACATCCACACTCTTGGCAACGGTCAGGTAGAACTTGCTACCGATTATCGATCTTCGAATGGACATTTAGACGACGCAAGTGGATATCGAGTATGGGGTTCTGAGCTTGCTTATCGATTGAAACCC
>JAYPDB010000050.1:5009-6796 GCA_038125045.1 Bacteroidota bacterium | reverse complement strand
TTGATTTTAGGCAGCACGATACCCCGCTAGTGGCTCAGCAAAGTTATCGTATTACAGCAAGTACCGGATATGCCCGCTTATTTAATTATACATGGGCTCTTGACGCCAACTTGGGACTGAGCTTGGCCAACGATGACACAGAGTCTGCAGTCTATGTGACTCCAGATATTCAACTTGCCTACAATCACAACGATCTGTTAGGTGGAATGGCGCGGGTGTTTGGTAGAGTTGATCAACCCTACTTATCTGAGTGGCATCAGTTGAACCGGTTTTTATTTCCTTCGGTAAGTTTGCGTAATTCTTATGTGTTTGGGATTCAAACCGAAGCGTACTGGAATGTGAACGGGCAAACTCGAGTCTATTCAGGCTTGCTGTACAATCGCTGGAACCGATATGGATTGATGGGACCAAGATTGTGGGAATCGGGAGAGGTAGGCAATACCACAGGGACGGATCAACCACTGTTTTATACCCTCAATTACGCCGAAGCCAATCGATTCACCTTTTATGCAGGAGCCCGAGCGTCTGTGTTATCGGATAAATTGATTGGAGATATCCAAGCCAATTTCTCTACCCCAAAGCTTTCTACAGGAGCCGACATCCCTTTTGAAGAATCCTTTACTACCGAAGCGAGTCTGGTGTTTAAGCCCTCTGCCAAGTTCCGAACATCTCTTAGCGCGTTAGCGATAGGTCCAAGGACCAATCAGCAAGCAGAGGAGTTAAAGGGTTTTTTACTGCTTAATGCACGAGCCGAATATTCGATGAATGATCGTTTTGGTGTATACATGACATTGAATAATCTGCTGTCCCAGAGCTATGAGTGGTGGCAGGGTTATCAAGAGCCCCCCCTGCATTTTTTTGGGGGATTAAATTTCCGGTTATAGAGGTGTAATCTATGAATAACGAAACATTCCAGGATATCATAACTCTTTTGAAAGAGCACTTATTAGCCGGAGAACAGGTTAGCGTACGGGGCTTGGGTAGTTTCAAACCGGTACATCATACCCAACGATTTGAGACCGATGAAAAAGGTCGCTCGGTGGCACATCCCCCACAAGATACCATCGAGTTTACCCCCAATGAAATGGGAGAAGACTCATGAGCGCCAACGATCTAATCTCCTTATTAGCCCAAAAACTTGGGATTGACAAGCAAGAAGCCCAAGGGATGGTATCGGACTGGATTCAGCACCTTGGCTCGGAATTATCTACTAGTGGCAAGGCCAATCTACCAGGCATTGGAACCTTACTTTTAGATGATGATAAGATTCAATTTGAATTGGATCCGGGCTTTGCGATGGAAGTTAACTATCGATATTTGGGTATGAAACCCATTGTCGTTTCAGATGATATTAATATCGGGTTGAAAGAGCCCGAGGCGGAGGATGACCCGGAGGTCGAAACCGTGGATGAGGAAGTAGTTCAAGCCGATGAATTGGAGGAAGGTTCTAGGGAAGATACCGTAGAGGACACGGAAGAGACCATCGTAGATGCAGACGAGGAGTTTGAGGTTGCCGAGGTGGTTGAAGATGAGGTTGCTGAGACGGCTGAGACTACTGAAGACGAGGTTACTGAGACTGCTGAAGTCGAAAAGGCCGGCGAAGAATCGGGCGATGACGACGAAGTCGACGACAAGGAGGAGGAGGTCGAAACGGAAATGGGCGAAGTTGACGATGAGGAAGAAACGGATGAAGAACAGGAGCCGGAAGACGAAGAATCGAGAGATGCCGACGACTTTGAACCCTATGAGACCGACGATGAGGACCTTGCAGAAGAACCTGAAGAACT
>JAYPDB010000050.1:0-4909 GCA_038125045.1 Bacteroidota bacterium | reverse complement strand
ACTTTGAACCCTATGAGACCGACGATGAGGACCTTGCAGAAGAACCTGAAGAACTTGACGAAGCGACCAAAGAACGAATAGCGAGGAGAACAGCGGCGCTTCGTTCGACCCGAAAAGAAAAAAAATCAATCAACCTCTCACTTTGGGCGGGTGTAGGCGTAATCGTTATTGCGGCTATAGTGGCAGGATGGCAGTTTTATCTTAGACCCGTGGTTCAAAACCCGGCGGTTTTGGTGGGTTCTTCCGAAAATGTGGCCCCCACAGTATCCGATGAAGATTCACTGTTAGTAGAGATTCCTGACCTCCCACCATCTACCAAGGAGGAGGTTCCGGAAGTTAAAGACACCGTCGTAAGTGCTCCCCTCAATGTTACCAGCGCTAAGAATATTCCGGCAGATCAGCCTAAGTATGGCTTAATGGGCGTCGTTGATTCACGAGCCAATGATGGCTACACGCTGGTGTTATTTTCTCTATCGAATCGGCAGAATGCCATGGAAAAATATCAACTCTACAAAGATCAAGGATACCGAAGTTTAATTTCGCCCGTTAATTCGGAGCGGTACGGATTAATGTGGCGTGTAAGCATAGGCCAATTTGCCACGGTAAACGATGCGTTATCCGCGGCCTCGGAACTTCCAAATGATCTCTCTAACGACTATTTTATTACCAAAATCTAATTGAATTGCTATGACCTACTTTGCAACCTTATTGCTTGCCTTTCAACTACAAGATACGATGGCCGTTGACACGCTTATGGCCACTATGGAGACCGAATCCATAAGTTTCTTTGATTTAATGGTGGAAGGCGGCATCCTCATGATTCCTATTTTGGTGCTTTTCTTCTTGTCCATTTATGTGATAGCGGAACGATGGAGTGCAATTGGACGCAGCAATACCGACACGGAAGCTTTTTTAGTATCCATTGAACATCTTTTGAAGTCTGGAAAGCAAAACGAGGCCATGGAATATTGTGATTCTTTCGACAAGCCTTTGGCTAGAATTATCAAAGCGGGTATTAAACGATTGGGTCGTCCTATTCGCGATATCGAAGACGCCATTGACAATGCGGGTAAAAAAGAGATTTTTTATCTGGAAAAGAAAATGAACTGGCTAGCCACCATTGCCGGTGTGGCGCCCTTACTAGGATTTACCGGTACGGTTACCGGGATGATTGAAGCCTTCATGGACATCCAATCTCTACAGGGAAATGTAAACCCAAGCGCGTTAGCGGGTGGTATTTGGGAGGCCTTGATTACCACAGCGGCAGGTCTGATGGTCGGTCTTATTGCTTTTGGTTTTTATAACTTCTTGCTGGGCAAAATCAATCGATCCATATTCGAGTTGGAAAACGCATCGGTCGATTTCATGGATTTGTTACAAACCCCATCGCCTAAAAAATAGGAACCATTATGGCTAGAGATTTTAGACGCGGTGATAAACGATTAGCACCACTTTCTCTGTTTTCTCAATCTTCATTGACAGATATTGTACTGCTGTTATTGATATTCTTTCTGCTTACCTCCTCTTTTGTAAGCAATTTTGGGATTCAAGTAAACATTCCTAAGGCCGAAACGTCCTCAGTAACCCAACAGGAATACATCTCGGTAGCCATAACCAAAGAGGGGCAATTTTATGTGGATGGAGCGTTAACCGCTCAGGGTGAATTGGCCTTGGCCATTCGAGAGGCGCGAAATAACAAACCAGAGGGTATGATTGTGCTGCGGGCCGATAAAGACGCCAAGGTAGATGACGCGGTTCGGGTGTTGAATATTGGTAAAGCTTTGCAACTTAAATTGGTCATGGCAACAGAGCAAAGCTCATATTAGATCTTCAAGTGGTAAGCGTATGAATTTGGACACCTTAAGTATCGATGAAAAAAGAGGTTTAGCGACTAGCGGGATTACGGCTGTAGTGCTTCTTTTGTTTTCGATTTGGTATTCCATTGATACGAATCGCAACATGAGACCCTCTTTTATTGAGGTAGAGTTTGGTGAGTTTCAGTCGGGACAGCTATCGGAGTTCTCGGAACAGCAAAACGAACAATTAGCGACCCGGCAGAATCCTTCTGAAACGCCAACCGAAGAGCCTGTGGAAGATTCCCCAGAGCCCGAAACCACTCCTGAAACCACGGCCCAAGAAAACACCAAACCCGTTGATTTACCCGATGAGGTTGAAGAGGTACTTGAGGATCCTGTAGAGACACCTGAAACGGAAGTGCTTGACCCTACCCAAAATGCTTCAGAGGTCGCGGAAGAAGAAATAGAGATTCCACCTCAGGCGCAGATGGATGAAGAGCAGTCCGAAGGAGCAGAGGAAAGCGGTGACCCCGATGGGAACCGAGGAGCTACAGACTCGGATCAAGGTAGTGGAACCGATACCGATGAGTCGGCGCCTTATGAATTGCAGTGGGAAGGGGATATTGAGCGGGCCCCTATGGTTCAGCCCTTGCCCAGTAATGTGGCCAATACCGAAGCTGTAATCACGGTTCGCTTCGAGGTTAGACCCAATGGAACAGTGGGTCGTATTATTCCGCTTAGAAAAATGAACCCTGAGTTGGAGACCGAAGTTCTGCGGACCCTACTATCGTGGAGGTTTTCGAGATTGCCGAGTGGCGTTCCCCAGCAAGCGCAATGGGGAACCATTACCTTCCGATTTGTTTTTGATTAATAGACACTCATGAATCAGATGCCTGCGCAGGTTGGGCAGGTACGGTTCAACCCGAAAAAATACTAAACTAAGGTGCTATGATTAAGCATGTTGTTTACCTGTTGATAGGAAGCTTTTTAGGACTGGGGGCACTAACTCAGTGCAGCGAAGATCCTACGGGTTTTGGAAGTGAATATCTGGATGTGAATTCATGGATTCGTAATCAGATGGCGAACTACTATTACTGGAACTATGTGATTCCTAGAATGTCGCCGGGAAACATGCCACCGGAGGTGTTTTTTGAAGAGATCTTGTACGATCTCGATGAGTTTTCCTACATCACGGATGATGCCGAAACCCTCTTAGAAGAACTTAATGGGAGTCAGTATGCTTCGGGTTTTAGCCCGGCCCTCTACCAGATTACGGGGCAGAATTTGTTGGTGATGGTGGTGAAATACGTGTATCCCGATAGCCCAGCAGACGAGGCAGGTTTGAAACGAGGCGATATCATTGTGAGTATCAACAACCAGCGCTTAAGTGTGACCAATTATCAGGAGCTTAACGCTCTACAGGGTAGTGTGACCTATGGTTTAGGGCGTTATGATTATGATGCGGAAACCGAAACGGCTACCATAACCGAACTAGATACCTCGGTTACGGTGCAGAAAAAAGAGTTACAATTGGATCCGGTGATTACTACGAAGGTGATTCAAGAAGGAGAGAAATCGATTGGTTATCTCTTTTATGCGCAGTTTTTAACCGGTACCGCTGATATTTTTCTAAATCGTCTTACCGAAACCATACAATCTTTTAAGGATCAACAAGTCGATGAATTGATTATCGACTTGAGATATAATCCGGGCGGGCGGATAGGCGCCGCGTCTCATTTTGCGAATCTGTTGGTTCCAAAAGATTATATAGACGAGAAATCGGTGTTTGTGGAATTTGAGTACAACACCTTGTTGGAAAATTATTATCAAACCAATGAAGGCGCCGATTCGGAAAACCTATTTTTATATTTTGAAGATGCCTCGGTATCGTTGGGCTTGGATCGAATCTATGTACTAACCAGTAAGCAAACGGCTTCGGCCAGTGAGTTGCTCATACATGGATTAAAACCCTACATGGACGTGGTAACCGTTGGTTCCAATACCCTTGGTAAATACTATGGCTCATTTGTGATTACGGGAACTTTCCAGGATCCCCCGGTCTATTATGGAATCTTGCCAGTGACCTTAAAATATCTGAATGCCAACGAAGAAACGGACTTCATAGA
This sequence comes from Bacteroidota bacterium, assembly GCA_038125045.1. Taxonomy (GTDB): domain Bacteria; phylum Bacteroidota; class Rhodothermia; order Balneolales; family Balneolaceae; genus UBA1275. The sequence goes on along the minus strand of JAYPDB010000050.1, from coordinate 987 downwards.
AGGTCTTGAGGCTACACTTGCTGCGGAGGAAAACCTATTTAATGCCTATCCGCTAGGCGACCCCATGGACCCTTTGGTAGGATCCGCCTTAACCCATATAACCGGGCAGGATGTTGTGGCAAAATCTAGGTGGAATGGGGTTGAGATATACAAACCCGATTACCGCCTCATACCCGATGAAAAAGAACTAAGAAAGTCGGGCGTCTGGTTTACCCCCACTTCAAATTTGGACGCATTACGGGTATCTTCGGAATCCTCTTCGCCGGATTAAATACACTTTAACATTTGGATTCCAGATAAGGCATTGCATCTATGCGTAGTGTTTCGGTACTTATGCCATTCAACACACTAACTAATTGCATGTCGATATGAATCTCCATTTTAGTGCTCAAATTCTATCATTACACCCTATATATAAAGGTATACGGGTCACTCTTTTTTCGCTTATGAGTTTTGGTCTAGTGCTTGCAGCCGTCCAAGACACGATGGCTCAGCGCAACTCACGCACGGCAACCGAGAGCGAAGTTATTTTTGGTCATGGAAGTGAAACTACAAGTCCTACGGTGTCTCCATCGGTGTTAGAAGGACTGAGTTATAGAAACATTGGTCCTTTCCGCGCAGGTCGCTCTGTTGCCGTGGCCGGTCACGATGATCAACCCTATACCTTTTATACTGGATTTACGGGAGGCGGAGTGTACAAAACTACCGACGGTGGAACAACCTGGCTAAATATTTCGGATGGATATTTTAAAACGGGATCGGTAGGAGCCATTGATGTTGCCGATTCGGATCCGAATGTGATTTATGTAGGAATGGGTGAAACCGATATTCGTGGTAATATGAGTGCGGGAGACGGCATGTATCGTTCGACTGATGCGGGTAAAAGCTGGGAGTGGTTAGGCCTAGGAGACACGCGTTTTATCGGTGATATTGAAATTCATCCCGAAAACCCAGACGTGGTATGGGTAGCCGTTATGGGGAAATTGT
>JAYPDB010000049.1:11268-13265 GCA_038125045.1 Bacteroidota bacterium | reverse complement strand
CGAAGATCTCTTTTTAGCCAAACAATATTAATCTTTTGTTTCCCCATAGGATTGACTGGAGGACTTATGATTGTGGAAAAGCATACAATAGACCACCAATCACAGGTCCACAACTAGCCTTACTTTCCGATGCAAAATCTTGAAAATATCGAATCTAGTATATCTTCGTTGGTAATTTCTCCCGTAATGGTACCCAGTTGTTGTAAGGCGGCCCGGAGATCGATCGCTAAAAAGTCTCCCGTAAGATCAGAGGATAATCCCACAAGGGCCGAATCTACATGCTGAAGGGTTTTTTCTAGAGCATCTCTGTGACGAGATGAGGTTACCAAAAGTGATGCCCCATCATAGTGCGTTTGTTTTAGTGCATGTTCTTTGATTAACTCTTTGAGGGAATCTAATCCTTCAGAGGTTTCAGCAGAGATTTGTATCTGTTCATAACTTGACCAGTGTAAAGAGTTCACGGCGCTTTTATTAGAAGTATCCTCATGCTGAATATGAGTAGAGGCATCTGTCTTCCGATCCATCTGAGTGGTCACAAAAATCATAGGAGTTTCAGGGGCTGATTGTTTGAGCAGTGTTATTTCTTCTTGCTCAGCTGCCGTAAATTGAGTACGTACATCTTTCAGATAAACCACCACATCAGCTTCCGTAACGGCTTTTTGACTACGCTTGACCCCTTCTGCTTCAACAAGGTCTTCGGTTTTCCTAAGCCCAGCAGTGTCTATTAACCGGAAAAGTAAACCTCCATAATTCCATTCCACATCCACGGTATCTCGGGTAGTGCCGGCGATGTCGGTTACAATAGCACGTTCCGAGCCAATAAGCGCATTTAATAAGGTGGATTTCCCTGCATTCGGACGCCCTACCAACACGGTTCGAATACCATCCTTAATCAAACGACCTGCCTCATAACTAAGTAGCAATTCTTGAATGGCTACTTGAAGCTCCTCAAGTAACTTTTGAAGAGCTTCTTTATTCGCAAACTCAACATCTTCTTCAATAAAATCCAATTCAAGTTCGATCATGGCCGTGGCATCAATAATTTGCTGGCGGAATTGTCGAACATAGGAGCCTAGGCTACCCGATAGTTGCTGGTTTGCGGCTTCAACAGCCTTGAGGCTACGTGCGTGTATCAAATCCGCAACAGCTTCAGCCTGTTCCAAACTCAATTTACCATTCAAAAAAGCACGTTGAGTGAACTCACCTGCCTCTGCCGCTCGTACACCGGTACGCAGAATGGACTCTAAAACTTTTTGAGTGACCAATATTCCGCCATGGCATGAAATTTCCACCGTTTCTTCACCCGTATACGATTTAGGTGCATGGAACAAACTAACCAATACTTCATCTACTATCCGGTGATTAGCATCCAGAATACGTCCAAAATGAACGGTATGAGAGGCTTGTCTCCTTAAATCTACCCCTTTAAAGATCTGCTGAACTTTTTCTATAGAGCCCCTACCCGATACTCGTAAAACAGCAATCCCTCCTTCCCCTATAGGGGTAGCGATAGCGACGATGGGTTCTTTTTCAGTAATCGACAAACTCACCAAGATGTGTGCTCAGAGTTGAATATTAAATGGGTGGAATAAAGAAGGTACAAACAATCCACAGAATTTAGTACAATGTGTTAGATATAAAGGTTCCAAATAATAGATGTCCGTCTATAACCCACTACCTATGGATCGATACATTCTCGCCCTAGATCAGGGTACCACCAGCTCTCGTGCCATTTTATTCGATAAAAATGGGAAGACTGTGGCCATGGCACAGAAAGAATTCAATCAGATTTTCCCACAATCTGGATGGGTAGAACACGACCCCGATGAAATCTGGTCTTCACAAATAAGTGTTGCTAAGGAAGTACTCACCAAAGCTCACATCAAAGCCGATCGCATTTCGGCTATTGGGATTACGAACCAGAGAGAAACGACCGTAGTCTGGGACAAAAGAACAGGCCGAGCTGTCTACAATGCCATAGTGTGGCAAGATCGTCG
>JAYPDB010000049.1:1440-11168 GCA_038125045.1 Bacteroidota bacterium | reverse complement strand
GCACTTTTTGGACAGATGTGCACCCAAACAGGTATGGTTAAAAATACCTATGGCACCGGTTGCTTTATGCTCATGAATATTGGAAATGAATGGGTTCCCTCCAATAATCAACTTCTTACGACCATCGCGTGGAAAATTAATGGTGAGATAATTTACGCCTTAGAGGGAAGTGTATTTATCGCAGGCGCCGTTGTGCAATGGTTACGAGATGGTCTTGAGTTTTTCCGTGATTCCTCTGAAATAGAATCCTTGGCTAGGAGCGTTGAGCATACCGACGGCGTATATATTGTACCAGCTTTTACTGGTCTTGGCGCGCCCTACTGGTCTCAAGAAGCGCGAGGCACGGTGGTGGGTTTGTCCAGAGGAACGCATAAAGGGCATATCGCGAGAGCTTCCTTGGAATCTATAGCCTATCAAACCTACGATGTTCTCAAAGCCATGGAAGCTGATTCAAAGATTCAAATTAGTGAACTTAGAGTAGATGGCGGAGCCACGGCAAATAATCTACTCATGCAATTTCAATCCGATATCTTAGATGCTGATGTCGTATGTCCCCATCAACTTGAAACCACGGCTTTAGGAGCGGCTTATTTGGCCGGACTGCAGGTCGGATTCTGGGATAGCATTCAAGAGATTGAAACGATTTGGAGGAAAGATCGCGCGTTCAACCCGAAAAAATCCTCTCAAGAACGCAATGCTTTACTAGCAGGCTGGCAACGGGCTGTGTATAGCACTCAAGCCTGGGCCTCTTACCCTCATAACAACTACAAAAAACACGTATGAACGCTCCATTAGCAGAATTATTAGGAACCTTTTTACTCATTTTATTAGGTAATGGCGTGGTCGCCAATGTACTATTAAACAAAACCAAAGGATTTGATTCCGGATGGCTAGTCATCACGACCGGTTGGGGCCTGGCTGTGTTTACGGGTGTGGTCGTTGCTGGTCCGTACAGCGGCGCTCACCTAAATCCCGCGGTTACTTTAGGCTTGGCTATTGCACAAGAATTTCCATGGCAAGAAGTCCCTATGTTTGTATTGGCACAGTTAGCAGGTGCGTTTTTAGGTGCGACTACAGTATGGATCTTATACATTGATCACTATAAAGCAACCCACGAGCCTGACAAGGTTTTGGCAACTTTTAGTACATCCCCTGCCATCTCCAACCCTCGTAACAATGTGATTTCAGAGCTAATAGGTACCTTTGTCCTGGTCTTAGTCGTCTTCTACATTAATGGAGCAGAATTGCTTGGAAATCCTGTAACACCCATAGGATTAGGATCCGTTGGGGCATTACCTGTAGCCTTTTTGGTCTGGTGCATTGGACTAGGGCTGGGCGGACCCACAGGCTATGCCATTAATCCTGCAAGAGATTTGGGCCCTCGTGTGGCGCATTGGTTGCTTCCCATTTCTACAAAAGGACAAAGTAACTGGTCTTATGCGTGGATTCCCGTAATAGGGCCACTGTGCGGAGGTGCACTAGCAGCCCTGTTATACGTATTTTTATAATCTAAGTGTTAGCGATTTAGCGACCCGAGCAACGCTCTGAGCTCGCATTAATCGATATTACCCATGAGCTTTTTAACCGATGGGGCCGCCAGCATAGCCAGTATACCTCCACCACCAATGATTAAGGCTACGGTTTGAAATAAACTTGCTGGTGCTAAGTTTTCGAGCTGACCGGCAACCAAACCTGCGATTAAGTTCCCAAGAGCGGCGGCCACGAACCAAATACCCATCATTTGGCTTACTCGACTTTTAGGGGCCAATTTGGTCATGGATGAGAGTCCTACAGGTGATAAACAAAGCTCACCAACGGTATGCAAGAAATACATAACGATCAACCAAGCTGGTGATACCAAGCTCGTACTAGAAGCATTTGCTGATCCCCATGCAACCACAAAAAATCCTGCCGATAAGCCCAATAGACCCAACGCAAATTTCATAGGAATGGATGGATTCGCATTTCTACTGGCCAGCCATGTCCATAAAAAGCCAAATATAGGGGCAAAAATAACGATGAACGATGGATTGATTAGCTGTAGCGTACTGGCGGGTATTTCCCAACCTTGCCCTACTTGGCTTAGCATCCAATACACCAAAGCAACCAAACCGATACTCGTACCAACCACGGCAATTTTAGCAACCGACCAAATATCTTCTCGGTTCCAGGTTTTTAAGCTATAATACCCAAGCGGTATGGCCAACAGTGAACTAATCAGCATCGCGCCGATACCTCCAAGGAATACACTGGGTCCAGCAGAGCGATCGATGAGTTCTGCCGTAAAGATATTTAAGGATGAACCCGCTTGCTCGAAGCCACTCCAAAAAAGAGCCGCTAGTATGAACAACCAAAAAATGACCCCCAATCTCTTTTTCTCATCCGCGGTATGTCCACCAAAAAAGATAATGTACCCAAAGAAACCAAGCGTGATTAGTACGGCCACCAGACCTAGGTTACCGGCCAAAGATTCAAGTGCAAGTTCAACCGCTCCTGTACTCACCAAGAATCCTAAAACCACTAAGAAAGCCGCTAATACCGATACGATAGTGTAGAAGATTTTACTTCTTTTAGCTAGGGTAGCTTCATCGACCTCTATTTTTAAATCACCTGCAGTGCCTAAATATTTACCCCCTATTTGATAGGAAATGAGACCTAGAATCATACCAAAACCAGCAAGGGTAAACCCATAATGCCAGTTATAACCTTCCCCTAACAAGCCGCATAGAAGTGGTCCTAGAATAGCACCAAAATTAATCCCCATATAGAAAATAGAAAAACCGGCATCTCTTCGAGCGCCCCCTTCTGGATATAAATCACCAACCATAGAACTCACATTGGGTTTTAGCAATCCAGTACCCACGACAATAAGCGCTAATCCGATATAGAAAAAGGTGGTGGTTGGTACTGCCATACTAAAGTGTCCCATGGCAATGATGATGCCCCCCACTAACACCGCTTTACGCTGGCCCCACAAATTGTCGGCCACCCATCCACCAGGTAGCGATAACATATAGACAAAAAAGGTATACAAACCATAAATAGCAGTTGCTTCTCCCACCGATAAGCCTAAACCAGGGTTATTCCCTATGACCTCTGCTGTCATGAATAAGACCAATAATGCTCTCATTCCATAATAGCTGAATCGCTCCCACAATTCAGTAAAAAATAAGGTGGATAACCCACGAGGGTGTCCAAAAAAATCATTCTGTTCTGTGGACAGAACTCCAGCAGAAGAAGTACTATTGCTCATAATTTCGAGATTAGGTTAGTTTTTAAAACATAAGCTACATACAGACGTAGATTATAGCTAAACCTAAACTCGCTCGCAAGCAAATCTGAAACCTTTACCGTTCCCTGTCGTTTATTTAAATAGATTTTTTGTCTAGGCGAATGGTAATCTTAGCACACTAAACCCATAAACGAATGGAACTTTTACTCATACTTTTAGGCGGCCTTTTGGTGTTATTTGGCTTTATTGGCTCATTTCTACCCATAGTCCCAGGATTACCCATCAGTTTGTTGGGAATCCTGATTTTGGAGTGGACTCTTGCGCCATTTAGCAATGCATTTATATGGGGTTGGACGATAGCTGTAATACTTTTTTCAATTTTAGATAATTTTGTACCTGCCTGGGCCAATCAAAAAATAGGGGGCACTCGCTATGGCCTATGGGGAACCCTGCTAGGTATGCTCCTTGGCTTCGCATTTCCCCCACTTGGTTTCATCCTTGGACCCTTAATTGGAGCCTTTGTTGGCGAACTATTAGGAGGTCAGAATCAGCAGCAAGCACTTCGATCGGCTTGGGGCTCATTCGTTGGGTTTATGGCAGCTACGGGAATTAAAGTCATGGCTGCGCTCGTATTAATGTGGTATTACGGTAGAGAAGTAATCCGTTGGGCAGGTAGTTTTATGTAAGCCACTACAGTCTTCTCGTTAACGATGCCGCGTGATAGGCAGCACCCACAATACTGGCATCATTCTGAAATTCAGCCGCTCGAAGCTTGGTACTTATTTTCATGTAGGGAAAGGTCTTATCTGCTTTTTTACTCAACTGTCCACCTATGATAAATAATTCGGGATGAAATAATTTTTCGTAGTGTTGAAGGGCAAATTGGAGTCGTTTTGCCCATGTTTTACGCTGAATACCTTCTTCTTTTCGAGCCTTATTAGAAGCCCTTTCCTCAATACTGATCCCCTTTAACTCGATTAAACCCAATTCGGTATTAGGGACCAAAATATTGTCTACAAAAATAGAAGACCCAATACCTGTTCCAACCGACAATACAATCACCGTCCCTCGCACCCCTTTTCCCACACCAAAGGTCATCTCGGCAATTCCAGTGGCGTCTGTATCGTTGAGCACATGCACATTACAGCCTGTAATTTCACTGAAAAGATGCGTTGCATCAGCATCTACCCATGCCTTGTCAATTCTAGCAGATGACACTACGCGACCTCGATGAATAGCGGCTGGGAAAGCACAACCAATGGGGCCCTTCCAATCGAACTTCTTAACCACTTTATGTAGCTTTGAAATAAGTTTGTGCGGTCGTGTATCCTCTAGTTTATCTGTAGATTTTTTGCCCGATATAATCTCACCTTTTTCCGTATCAACGATTGCGCCTTTTATGCCGTAACTTCCAATATCAATGCCTAAAACTTCCAAATCGATTCTATCTGGGTGAGATGATTACTACGCTAAAGCTACACAATTAAATACGAGATTCCATTTTCATAATTACTGTTCAACTATGACCCAGCCTTCTCGTTCAACCTTAGATTTAGCAAACTTCCATTTCATTGTTTCAGTATCCCCAGTACTCATGTTTTGTATGGTAACCGTATCATTTCGTCCAGGTTCTTGAGCTACTTCTACCGGCTTTCTCTTAACATTTGGTCCCATAGGAGTTTGAGCTTGGTCGGGTTGAGGGCTCGTAGGTGCTTGTAGGCCCATGCCGGATGAGTCGGCATGCTGCGTTTGCATTCGCTGCGTGTCGTATTTTGACTTCTGTTGCTGTGCCTGTTGTACGGGTTGGTTGGATCCAGATGCTTCAGGAACCGATTTCCAAATCAGAGAAATAACTTCTTGGTTAATCATTTCAATGAGTTGACGGAACATTTCAAAGGCCTCTTTCTTATATTCTAAGAGTGGATCTTTTTGCGCAAATGAACGCAATCCAATCCCTTCCTTCACAGAATCCAATTCTCGGAGGTGTTGCATCCACTTATCATCAATCACGGATAAAACCGCCGATCGTTCTAAAGCTCGCAATACTTCTCTGCCTTCATTTTCAAGTGCCGCTTCTACATCCACAACCACTCTCATGCGACGTAATCCATTTGTAAAGACTACCTGTACTTTATCTGGTCTTTTGCCGGCTTGGGTTTCACTAATACGCTTCATGACTTGGTATAGAGGAGCGCTAATCATCTCTTCTTTTCGCTTATACACCTCAAGTGCGCGATTGATGATATGCTCACTAAGAGCTTCGTTATCCATTGCTCTCCATTCATCTTCTTCAAAAGACACATCGACAGCAAGATTTCGCAAGATTTCGGCATGAAGGCCTTGATAATCACCTGCGGCAACAAACTGGTCTACCCAATCTTCAATCAAAGACTCTAACATTCCCAATAAATCGGTGCGCAGCTGATCTCCAAGGAGGGCATGTTTTCTTCTGGCATAAATGACATTACGCTGATTATTGAGTACATCATCATACTCTAACTGACGCTTTCGTATGCTAAAGTTATTCTGCTCAACCTTACTCTGAGCGCGCTCTAGTGACTTAGTAATCCACGGATGAGTAATTACCTCCCCTTCATCGAAGCTCAATTTATCCATAACGCCTGCCACTCGATCACTCATAAATAGTGCCATTAGCTTATCTTCTAAAGAGACATAAAATTGTGAAAATCCAGGATCACCCTGACGGCCTGAACGACCTCTGAGCTGTAAATCAATACGTCTAGATTCGTGTCGTTCGGTACCTAGAATGGCTAGTCCACCTTTTTCTTTTATACCCGGCGCCAGTTTTATGTCGGTACCACGACCGGCCATATTCGTAGCAACGGTTACCGCACCAGGTTGACCTGCTTGTTTTACAATATCACTCTCTCTGGCGTGTTGTTTTGCATTTAACACATTATGAGGGATGTTGGCACGCTTAAGCATACGGCTCATAGATTCGGAGACATCAACGCTGGTTGTTCCCACCAGAACAGGTTGGCCTTTGTCATGAAACTCTTGGATTTTTTGAATGATTGCGTTGTACTTCTCCCTTTTGGTTCGAAATACTAAATCCTCATGGTCTTCACGAGCAATGGGACGGTTGGTAGGAATGACCATCACATCCAATTCATAAATTTCATTGAATTCGCCCTCTTCTGTTTCGGCCGTACCCGTCATACCAGAAATTTTGTGGTACATTCGAAAGTAATTCTGAAGAGTGATCGTTGCATACGTTTGGGTAGACGCTTCTACTTTTACCTGTTCCTTGGCTTCTATCGCCTGATGCAGTCCATCAGAATATCTACGGCCCGATAGAACACGACCCGTATGTTCATCCACAATCTGTACTTTACCATCCTGAACAATGTATTCTTCTTCTCGTTCAAAATTGGTGTAGGCCTTAAGCAATTGATTTACCGTGTGAATTCGGTCCCCTCGTTCAGCAAAAAGACGATGTAATTCAGAAAACATTTGCTCTCGCTCTTGACGAATACCGGTAATTAGTTCGGAGCGTTGTTTTTCCTTGTACTCATCACTGTATTCAGAATTTTCCTCATTTACCGCCAACTCAGCTGTTTCTTTAGCCGCACACTCGCTTTCAATTCTTGATGTTTCTTCCCCTAAGTCAGGTATAATAAAGAAATCAGTATCCTCCCCTTTTTGGGTAATAAACTCCCGACCTTTATCGGTCATTTCGATGGAATTCATCTTCTGGTCAACCGCATAATACAAATACTCGTCTACAACGGGCATGTTTTTGGCATTATCCTGTAAATAGAATGACTCTGTGCGTTGTATGAGCTTTTGGATGCTAGGCTCCTGGAGCATCTTCTTAAATCGGGTATTCTTAGGAAAACCACGCTGAACTCTAAAAAGGGCTAGGCCCGCTTCGTCTTCATTACCTTCGTCCAGTAGCTTTTGTGCTTCTTGTACCAGGGCAGCTACTAGTTTTTTTTGTGCATTGACCAACGACTCTACCCTAGGCTTCATCTCAAGGTATTTGTCGGACTTATTATCATTAGGTACTGGGCCTGAAATGATCAAAGGAGTTCTGGCTTCATCAATTAAAATAGAATCAACCTCATCAATAATCGTATAGTGATGTTCACGCTGAACCAGCTGATCTTGGTTAATTACCATATTATCTCTTAGATAATCGAAGCCAAATTCATTGTTGGTACCATAGGTAATGTCGGCTCGATACGCGGTTCTTCTCTGCTCGGTGTTAGGCTGATAACGATCGATACAGTCCACCTTCAACCCGTGAAAATTAAAAATAGGCTCATTCCACTCGGCATCTCGTTTGGCCAAGTAATCATTTACGGTGATCACATGCACACCTCTACCGGCTAAGGAATTGAGGTAAGCAGGAAAAATGGATACCAGGGTTTTACCTTCACCAGTTTTCATTTCGGCGACTTTCCCCTGATGCAGGGCAATGGCGCCCACGAGCTGAACATCGTAGGGAATCATGTTCCACTCCACCTCATCACCGGCTACCTTCCAAGACGTACCCACAAATCGTCGACAGGTATCTTTTAAAACAGCGAACGCTTCTGGGAGAATAGCATCAAGCGTTTGCTCAATTTGTTCGAGCTCCTGTTTTTCAAGTAGCTCAAGCTGATCGGTGAGTTGCCGAAACTCACCGGCCTGCAGTTCTTCTATGTTGTCTAGTTTCTTTTTGAGTTCGGCAATCTGATCGCTTGTTTCTTGAATGGCCTCTGAAATTCGCTGCTTAAATCCGTCTGTTTTTGCCTTTAGTTCGGCATCGCTCAGTTGTTCAAGTTCAGCAGCATGCGATTTAATTTGATCGACCAATGGCTGAATGGTTTTAATATCCTTTTCGCTTTTCGATCCAAAAAGTTTGGTAATGAGTTTACCTACCTTATCTATCATGGGATTTGAATAGTAAATTTATAAAATAGATGCCTGTTTACATGCCTTGGCATACCGATAATGAATAATACAAAACACCTGTAAATGTAACCTTTCAAACGAGGCCGTTCAACTAGTGTTGCACATAAGTTTAAATTCCTTGGAATATTATTCGATTTATACAAAAATATGCCTATATTTGAGGCTCTTTTGGATATTGTAAAAACTTTAAGGAAATCCATCCATGAAACGTACATACCAACCTAGTAACCGAAAGCGCAAAAATAAGCACGGATTCCGTGACCGTATGTCTACTGCAAGTGGCAGAAAAGTACTTGCTGGACGTCGCGCAAAAGGCCGTCATAAGCTAACGGTAAGTGATGAGCAAAAAGGAGCTAAATAATTTAGTAGCTCCTCTCACACCCTCCATTCCGGCGAATATACTGCCAAAATCACACATACTGAGAGGAAAAAAAGCTTTTAAGGAACTTTTTGAAGCTTCTGATTCGTTTCGTTCTGGAAGTCTTTTATTTCGTTATTCGGTATCCGTTCAAAGCATTTCTAAGGGCAATCTCTCGAGGCAAAAGCAAAGCCCATCTGAACCCACATTCACTCCTAGAGTGGCATTTATCACCCCCAAGCGATTAGGAAATGCGGTATTGCGCAATCGCAATAAGCGCTTCATGCGCGAAAGCTATCGGGTGTTCTCTCATGAGCTCAAGCTTTTTACCCACGAGCATGCTTTACATTTGCATTTGGGTATCATAGCCCGTTATTCTAGCTCTGAACTTTTGCAAACCAAAAAAGACATGCAAAAAGGTTTACATATGTTATTGGATCGATTGAAAAATAATGACTTAACTTCTCGTCAATCTCACTAAATTCACTGTACCGAATACTAACCCAATAAAATTGTTGTTTTGGATAAGAATACCGTCGTAGGATTTTCACTCATATTTGTATTAATGCTTGGTTGGTTTTATTTCACCCTACCATCCGAGGAGCAGCTTGCCGAGCAACAACGTCAAAGACTTTTGCGTGATAGTTTAGCTCAGGTTGAACAAAGTATGAGTCCTGATGTTCAAAATAGTTTAAGCAATGAATCCGTAGATCGGAATCCTAGTCGGTTAGACAGCCAAAATGGGATGTCTTTTGAGAGCACCCTTCCAGAACCCAGCGCTTATGGGATGTTTGGTAGCCGACAAGATACCATGCAGCGCTTCATCACCATCGAAACCCCTCTTTATTCTGCTGTATTCACCAATCGTGGTGCGGGCCCATCGTCATTTACCTTAAAAGAATATGTGAATTGGGCAGGGGCTCCTATACAAATGCTCCGAGATACGAGTTACTCGGCTTATAATCTGGGTTTTTTAAGTACCGAAAATTATAACATCGAAACGCAGCAAATTCTGTTTGAACAAGAGTTGGCCCTAGAAGAACTTAATGTAGGTGAAGGTGAAAGTAAAAGCATCAGTTACCGACTACCCTTAGACAACGGGGGGGCACTACGATATACCTACACCTTCTTTTCTGATCAATATGAAATTGATTTACGAATTGAATACATCGGTATACAGGATTATATATTAGGTAGAACCGTCGATTTTGGATGGAC
>JAYPDB010000049.1:0-1340 GCA_038125045.1 Bacteroidota bacterium | reverse complement strand
TGGTTACGTTGGTTTTCCGATCCTTTTGTTCGATTTATTGTGATCCCATTTTTCAACATCATGGGTGGCTTTATATCCAATTATGGGGTCCTAGTAATCATCTTTGCCGCTTCAGTAAAACTTATTCTCTCTCCTTTGACCTTTAAGAGCTACAAGAGTATGGCCGCCATGAGAGAATTGCAGCCATTGATGAAAGAGATTCAAGAGAAGTACAAAAATGATCCCCAGAAGCAACAAAAGGCCACCATGGACCTCTACCGCAAGAATAAGGTAAATCCGTTAGGGGGATGTTTACCCATGCTACTTCAATTCCCAATTCTCATTACGCTGTGGCGATTCTTTCAAAATTCAATTCTTTTACGACAAGAATCGTTTTTATGGGCTTCCGATTTATCGGCACCGGACTTTATTATCAGTCTGCCTTTTGCCATACCATTCCTAGGAGAGCAGATCGCTGGGTTTGTCATCTTAATGGCCATTTCAATGGGGCTTCAGAGCAAACTTACCGGTGGTGCAAGTGGCGGTGGAGCTGCTAGTGGGGCTATGGCGCAACAAATGAAAATTATGCAATACCTACTTCCCTTTATGATGCTATTCATTTTTAACAATTTTGCATCCGGGTTGAGTTTGTACTATCTGATTTTTAATGTCTTATCCATTCTTCAGCAACTTTATATTAATAAGAATACGCATAAGGCAGCTTTAGCAAAGACTTAAGTATTTTTTTATTCGGCCGATACCTTTTTTTAGGCTCAGGTAAAACGCCTGCTGAGTTTTTAATTAATAGGTATCAATTCGAATAAAAAACACACAAACTGAACCCGTCTAACTTATTCTACCTTCCCTTGATAAGTTCTGCACTATACCATTATCCCATGACGCGACTTGCGGCATCGGGCTTGGAATTATGGAGTCCTATTCAAAAACAGTGGCTAAAAAACCGGCCTGAAGAACGTATTCGTCTTCGATTGATCGAGTTTTTCTTGCACGAGTGCGGTATATCTAAGAATTACATAGCAACGGAAGTACCTTTAGAGTTACAAAAAGCTTCGCAAGGTAGGGCAGACATCGTGTGTTATGATCGCAATTATCGCCCCCATTGTCTTGTTGAATGTAAACGGGCTAAAATGAATTTAGATAAACATGTAGCCCGCCAAATTGCTCAATACAACCATAGCTTGTGCACCCCTTATTTACTTATTTCAAATGGGAGAGTAGATCTTTGGTATGCCCAAACCGATGCGGGTATTCAGTATTTACATCAGTTACCCGCAGAATACTCCGAAGAAACCCCATTAGATAGAGATTTTGAGTACTGGGTATCTCGAGGGTTTATTCAT
>JAYPDB010000048.1:4037-13308 GCA_038125045.1 Bacteroidota bacterium | reverse complement strand
CGGGCGATCATGAGAGACCGCAAAACGCAGCCCACGCACATACTCCTGCGCCGCGCGCCACCCAAAATGATACTCCAAGAACAAGGATTCCGCGTAATTGGTAAAACTCTCATGAATCCACATATCGGCCACATCTTCATTGGTCAGTGAGTTGGCAAACCACTCATGTGCCGCCTCGTGCACTATGATAAAGTCAAATTCCATGCCCCAGCCGCTTCCGCTCAGATCGCGTCCGCGATAACCGTTGGTATAGCCATTCCCATAGGTCACCGAACTTTGATGCTCCATACCCAAGTAAGGGGCTTCCACCAGTTTAAAGCCATCCTTATAGAAAGGGTATGGGCCAAACCAGTGTTCAAAAGCCTCTAGGGTGCGAGGCACTTCGGCGAACTGACGGCGAGCGGCTTCCAAGTTTTCGGGCAGTACGTAATAATCCACGGTTAAGGGTCCCTTCAAACCGTTAAAAACCTCCAAGAAATGTTCATAGGTGGCGATGTTGATATTCTCTCCGTAGTTATTAATCGGGTTTACCACCGCCCAATGGGTCGTGTGTGTACCGTCGCCATGAGCTTCCAATCCGCGAAGGCGACCGTTGGATACATTCATCAAGCTATCGGGCACGCGCACCGAAATGAGCATGGAGTCGGGCTCATCCCAAGGGTGATCTTTATTGGGCCACCAAACACTGGCACCGATGCCCTGATTTGCCGATGCCACAAAAGGCCTACCTGCGCTATCGGTTTGCCAGGTGATCCCTCCGTCCCAGGGTGGATTGGCGGCGACCACTGGCTGGCCTTCAAATTCGAGATCCACAGCGTGCACGCCGGGCGCGTTCGAAAGGCCTGAAATAAACCAAGCCGAGCCCTCTTGCTCCAACTTCAGCAACCGACCCGCTTGACGAGCCGAAAGCAAGCGCATGGGAGCTTGAAGATCTATTTGAAGGCGACCAGCTTTGAGCGCGGCATCGACCGCAGCCTCAGCTACCCCGCTCCGCTGCATCAACCGGGCGGTTTGTTCGTCTAAGCGCTCGCGGACGCGGTAGCTCATCCGGTTCAACCCGGAAAGAGCGCGATTTTCAATATCCACAGCTACCTGCAAATGGTAATGCGTCAAATCCCACCACGCGCGCTCAGCCGTAACGCCACCTCGCATGCTATCGGCGCGAGTGTAGGCGGGCTGTTCCGTACCATCACGCTCGAAATACCGCTGCCCATCGCCTTGGGCGAGGGCTGGAATCGTCATCAACAGTAATAAGGCCGTCACTAAATGATACCTTATATATAGTGCTACTCTATTCACCAACGCTCTAGCCTTATGAAGTGCGTCCATAGGTCTACCCAAAAATCTTGAGCATAAAAAAGACCAGCACTCCCGTAACCGACACATAGAGCCAAATGGGAAAGGTCCATGTAGAAATTTTGCGATGATTGGCGAAATTCCCTGAAAAGGCAAAGAAAAAGGAACTTAGCACCAAAGGCACCACAAAAATCGAAAGCACAATATGTGAAATGAGAATAAAGAAATAGATAGGGCGCACAAAACCTTGCCCAGTAAAGGGCGTATCCCCAACAAAATGATGATAGACGATGTAGCTCACCAAAAAGAGCGCCGAGGTTACAAAGGCCGAAATCATGAATCGCATGTGCTTGGCAAAATTACGAGCCCGAATTTCACGAAAGCCCAGCAACAAAAATACCGTACTCAGCGAATTCAAAGCCGCGTTCACCGCCGATAAATTCGAGACCCAGGCCACCTCACTGGCAGCAGGAGCTTTCAGGTAAATGAGCCAAACTAAAAATAACAGTGCCGCTAAGCTGATACTAATAATCACATAGAGTGCTTTCTTAGCATCGACTCCTTCCAAGGCTTTAACAGACGAGGGTAATTGAGCATCAATAGGTGAGTTCATAAGAATGTTTGATTTGGGTTTGCGAGCAGAAAGCAACAAGGTGTTCTGCCGGTTCTCTTTGAAGATTTTATAAGAATTTAGCATTCTTTTGTACGCTTTAACCAAAATTTTTTTCGGAATATTCTTATATTATTAAGATACCTTATAGGTACTGTTATTTAGAATGAGTACAAATATAAGCTATTTCCTCATTTTCAAACATTTTGAATCCGAAATAGTCCTACATTTGACCGCCTTCAAATTACAGGCAACTTGTTCACAAAAAACGATTTTTTTTGACTAACCAGTAACACCTTATATATATGGCGCAGATTTTCCCAGAGTGGACAAATCACGTTCCTCGAAAAATCCTCATCGGACTCATCGTAACCGTAAACGTAGTCATCTTCGGAATTTGGTACTACTTTTCCCCTGAATTTACAGACGTAGGATACGCACCAGAACAACCTGTGCCCTATTCTCACCAAATTCACGTACAGAAATTAGGCCTCGACTGTCAATACTGTCATACTTCTGTTTTCGATTCCAAGCAGGCCAACGTTCCCCCCACTCAAACCTGTATGAACTGCCACAACCAAATCCTAACCGATAGTGAGAAACTGGCTCCTATCCGTGAGAGTTGGGAAACCGGCAAAGCCGTAGAGTGGATCCGAGTACATAACCTAGCCGATTACGCCTATTTCAATCCTGCCGCCCACGTAAATGTAGGGGTAGCCTGTGAGAGCTGTCACGGCCGTATCGACCAAATGGAAATCGTGTATCAGGCCGAGCCCCTAAACATGAGCTGGTGTTTGGATTGCCACCGCGCACCTGAAAAATATTTACGTCCTGTGGAAGAAGTCACCACCATGGGCTATGAAGTAGCGGATCAACTCCTTTTAGGAGCCGAACTCGTCAAGAAAAACAATGTGAGCCCTCCGCAGTATTGCCAGGGTTGTCATTATTAATAGGAACCGCACCGTTAATCAAGCAACACGGATTGAACACCATCAACGTTTAGCGCATACAATTTTCCTTACATGAGCGAATCATCCAATCAAGCAACTCCTAAAACCTACTGGAAAAGTCTCAACGAGCTTGCTCAGAACAAAGAGTATCAAAATTTTGTTGAGCGTGAGTTTCCTGAAAACGCTACGGAATTAAACGATGGAGTATCCCGAAAAGGATTCCTCCGCATTATGGGAGCATCCATTGCTCTCGCTGGTTTTGCCGCATGTCGCCGGCCCGTACAAAAGATTTTACCCTACGCGCAGCAGCCAGAAGATATCGTACCTGGTATTCCTCTGTTTTATGCGAGCGCTATGCCTTTCCAAGGCAACTTAGTGGGATTGGTGATTGAAAACCACGAGGGTCGCCCGACCAAAGTAGAAGGAAACGATTTACATCCAGGTAGCCATGGCAATACCAATGCCTACCATCAGGCTACTATGTTGGAGATGTACGATCCCGATCGTTCGCGATACCCGGTAAGAAACGGCGCCAAGTCCAGCAGCCAAGATTTTATTGCCTTCGCGGAAAGCTTTTTCGCTGACACCAACAAACGAGTCGTTTTCATCAGTGAAGCCAATTCAGGTCTTACATATAACGCGCTCAAAGCGGATGTACTTGCCAAATTCCCGAATGCACAGTGGGTGACCTACGAAGCCTTCGGAGAAGAAAATGTAGCCGAAGGTAACCGATTGGCTTTTGGTCGTCGACTTCGGTCTCATTACGATTTTAGCAATGCCGATGTGTACCTTTCCTTAGATGATGATGTACTCGCGGCCACCCATGCCAATGGCGTAGAATATGCCAAGCAATTAACGGCTCGACGTCGTGTGACCAGCACGCAAGACAGCATGAACCGCATCTACAGTGTTGAAAACGGATTTACCCTTACCGGTTCCTATGCCGATCACCGCTTGCGAGTGAAAGCCAGCGAAGTGCATGCTTTTGCCGATGCATTAGCCGGAGCGCTTTCAACCCGTGTCAACGGACTTTCGGCCTACAGCGAAGTAAACAATCAATTTACCCATACCCCATTCTTGGTAGCTTTGGCTAACGACTTAGCCGAAGCGGCAGGTCGATCTGCCGTATCTATAGGATGGGATCATACTCCGGAAGCGCATGCTACGGTAGCGGCGATTAATGCGGCGCTAAATAACATTGGTGAAACCGTTCACTATTTAGAAGTTCCTTCCTTAGGAACCGAAAATCAGCACGAAGCCATGGCAGCAGCCGTTGCTAGCATGAACGCTGGTGAAGTGGATGCGGCCATCATCGTAGGAGCGAATCCAGTGCTAACGGCTCCTACCGATTGGGGCATGGAAGAAGCCCTTGCAAAAGTAAGTGAAGTGATTCATTTGTCCACCTATAACGACGAAACCGGCAAGAAATCGAATTGGCATCTCTCTCGCGCCCACTTCCTAGAAGCTTGGGGCGATGGATACTCGTTTGGTGGAGCGCGTTCGGTGATTCAGCCGCAAATTCAACCGCTGCACGACAGCATGAGCGAAATTGAATTACTTAGCCTTATTGCCAATGGTTCTTACACCACGGGTTATGAGCTGGTTCAATCGACCTTTAAAGGCATTCACCGAACTGATTTTGACTCAAAATGGACGTCCTTACTGCATGATGGGGTCGATCGCGCAAGTGCCGCACCAACGGCTGAAGCGGTGAAGCAAAACGGTTATCCAAATTCTGGCCAAGCGTCAGCAGCCGTTATGTCGGGTGTCATTATGGATTTTACCAAGGTCAATACTCGCCTGCGTAATGTAGGCCCACAAGCTCCTGAAGCCGTAGAAGGGCTGGAGCTGGTCATTCGACCCGATGCTTCGGTTTATGACGGACGTTTTGCCAACAATAGCTGGTTGCAAGAGCTTCCCGATCCTATGACCAAAATTACATGGGACAACGTGGCCCTCATGAGTCCGGCAACCGCTGCGCGATTAGGTTTAGAAAACGAAAAAGAAATTACCGTAACCGCTGCCAATGGTGCTTCGGTTACCTTAGCCGCTTGGATTCAACCTGGTCAGGCCGATGATTCCATCACCATCCACGCCGGATACGGCCGAGAAGGGATTGGACGTGTGGCTGATTATGACACTGAGCAAATGGCCGGTGGAAAAAATGTGTACCCGCTTCGCACCATGGCTACCTCAGTAGCAGGTACGGCTCAAGTAAGCGCAACTGGAAATGAATATGCGGTATCCTGCGTGCAGGATCACCACTCGCTTGAAGGTCGTGACATGTACCGTCAGGCGTCCCTTGAAAAATATAAAGAGACGCCTAATTACGCCTCTTTTGCCTACGTACACAAATACGATGTGCCGGGTATGAAAGAAGCCGCCGAACTAGGCGAAGACCAACCTATTTCGCTCTTCAACGAGCAAACCTATCCCGATTACGAGCCCCAATGGGGAATGGCCATTGACCTAAACGCGTGTTTTGGTTGTGGAGTGTGTGTGATTGCGTGTCAAAGTGAGAACAACATCCCGGTAATCGGTAAGAAAGAAGTCGGCCGTGGCCGTGAAATGCACTGGATCCGTAATGACCGCTACTATATGGGTAATGAGAACGATCCTCAAGCCGTGCATCAGCCCGTGCCTTGTATGCACTGTGAACTGGCTCCGTGCGAGCAGGTGTGTCCAGTAGCGGCCACCACGCACAGTGACGATGGAATGAACCAGATGACCTACAACCGTTGTATTGGTACGCGTTACTGCGCCAACAACTGTCCGTTCAAGGTTCGTCGATTCAACTTCTTCAACTATCCAAAAGAATATCTAACGACGGGAGAAGATCCCGATATTATACAAATGGCGATGAACCCAGAGGTAACCGTGCGTTTCCGAGGGGTAATGGAGAAATGTACCTACTGTGCTCAGCGAGTAAACCGTGCCAAAATTGATGCAAAAATCAATACCGGTTCGGTGAAACCTGCCGATGGCGCCGTAGTTACTGCGTGTCAGCAAGCATGTCCGGCCGATGCCATCTACTTCGGTGATCTCACCGACGAGCAGGCAACGGTAACTCAGATGAAGCGCAACGAGCGTAATTATCTCATGCTAGAAGAATTGAATGTACGACCACGCACCTCGTACATCGCCAAACTAACCAACCCAAATCCAGCATTGGTAGACGATACCATGCCAGAGGCGGCTCACTAAATCCAAACGAATGACCGGTATCCCAACCGATACCCAGTACAGCATATATGAGTAAGTACCAATACGTACCCGAACCCGCTCTCGTAAAGGGGGATCATGATTTTGCGAGTATTACCCATCTGGTGACCGACGTAAACCTACGTCCCACCCCAAAAGCATGGTATTTGTTAATGTTACCAGCCAACGCGCTCTTGGGGCTCTTGTTGGTGTCGATTGGTTATCTGTTCTGGGAAGGAACGGGTATTTGGGGATTGACCAACCCGATTGGATGGGGTTGGGCCATCATTAACTTTGTATGGTGGGTAGGTATTGGGCACGCCGGAACCCTTATTTCTGCGATTTTATTCCTGTTCCGGCAAGATTGGCGTACGGCGATTAACCGTTTTGCAGAGGCCATGACCATCTTCGCGGTTATGTGTGCGTTGATTTTCCCTGCGATCCACGTAGGACGTATTTGGGTGATTTATTGGGTATTCCCCATTCCGAATCAAATGGCGATGTGGCCAAACTTCAACTCGCCCCTGCTTTGGGACGTGTTTGCGGTATCGACCTATTTCACGGTATCACTGCTGTTCTGGTATGTGGGACTGGTTCCTGATTTGGCGACCCTACGGGACAAGGCCAGTGACAAAATACGTCAGATAGGCTACGGGATTTTTTCTTTGGGGTGGAATGGTTCAAACCGTCACTGGTGGAACTACGAAAAAGCCTACATGATCTTGGCGGGTCTTGCAACCCCTTTGGTACTTTCGGTACACACCATTGTATCCTTTGACTTTGCGGTGTCGGTGATTCCCGGTTGGCACACCACCATATTCCCACCTTATTTCGTAGCCGGTGCGATCTTCTCGGGTTTCGCGATGGTACTTACGCTTATGATTATTACCCGTGAGATTTACGGGATGAAGGATATCATGACCGACGACCATATGGAGAAAATGAACATTATTATAATGGTTACGGGTTCGATGGTAGGTTTTGCCTACATGATGGAGTTCTTTATTGCCTGGTATTCCGGCGTGGAATACGAAAAAACCATCTTTATTCTCCGGGCCACCGGACCTTATGCTTGGGCCTATTGGATTATGATGGCGTGTAACGTATTATCTCCACAGTTTTTCTGGAGCAAAAAGCTTCGCACCAATGTAACCTTCACTTTTATTATTTCTATCGTGGTGAACATTGGTATGTGGTTTGAGCGATTTGTTATTACGGTGACCTCACTGGCGAATGATTACCTTCCTTCTTCGTGGGATTATTATTCTCCAACCATGTGGGATGCGCTCACCTACATCGGAACTTTTGGTCTTTTTGGAACCATGTTCCTTCTGTTTTTACGCTTCTTACCGATGATCGCCATCGCAGAAGTGAAAGCGGTGTTGCCTCAGGCCGATCCGCACAACTACGATGATAATGGAAACTATCACCCGCCCAAGGAAGAGATTCCATCGAATGTGGTAGTGGCTAAATCCAAGAACGCTTAATACACCGAATCCTATGTCTGCTGAAAATAAAAAGATGTACGGAATTCTCGCTGAGTTCAACAATCCAAAAGAACTCATCGATGTTTCAAAGAAAGTGGTCGAGCTAGGGTACAACAAATTCGATACCTACAGCCCCTTCCCTATTCATGGAATCGATAAAGCCATGAAATTGGAAAAATCTAAACTAGGATGGATTGTATTAGGTCACGGGCTTTTGGGTTTTACGGCGGCCGTATCCATGATGTACTTCATGTCGGCCATCGACTATCCCATCAACATCAGTGGTAAGCCGTTTTTTAACGCACCTGCCTGGGTTCCCGTTACCTTTGAGCTTACTATTCTCTTATCGGCCTTTGGTGCGGTATTCGGAATGTTCTTTTTGAACGGTCTTCCCCGTTTGAATCATCCCCTATTTACCATCGAGCGGTTTAAACGATCTACCGATGATAAGTTTTTCGTTTGTATTGAAGCGGCAGACAGTAAGTTCCATGCCGATCAAGTCCATGAATTTTTTAAAGAAGCCGGTGCGGCGCATATTGAGGAAGTTTATGAATAAAGCATCACATATATCCCGAGCAGGGGCGGTTCTATCGATTCTGGCCTTGAGTTTGACTCTTCAGGGGTGTAGAGGGATGAAATCGGAAAAAACACCGATTCACCCGAACATGAACATGGATCAGCAAGAGCGTAAAGAAGCCCAAGAAGTGAACAATTTCTTTGAGGATGGCCGCTCCATGCGCCAACCCGTACAGGGCACGGTCGCTAGAGGGCTTAGCCGATTAGACAAAGCTTACTACGAAGGGGTAGATAAAGATGGCAATTGGATCGCCGATATGCCTATCGACCTCACCAAATCCATTGTGTACCGAGGCAAAGAGCGCTACGAAGTGTTTTGTACGCCTTGTCACGGAATCGCCGGTAATGGGTTGGGAATTATTATGACGGGGCAGTATGGCTATGTACCTGCTCCAACCTTTCATCAAGATCGTTTACGTGAAGCTCCCGACGGAGAAATCTACTCCGCCATCTATAACGGTGTTAGAAATATGCCATCGTACCGACATCAAGTACCTGTAGATGATCGCTGGGCTATCGTAGCCTATGTTCGTGCACTTCAAGCTTCACAAAATGCCAGCCGAGAGGATCTTGTTGCGGCGGGCGTAGATGTAGAAGCGCTCGAAGCGGCCTACAACGAAGAGCAGGCGGCTATTGCCGAGGCCAAAGAAGCTAAAGAGGCCAGCCAGGGTGAAGTAGTTGCCACAGTAGAACGAGGCATGGAAGTGGCGACTATGTATGCCTGTCAAACCTGTCACTCTTCGGATGGTAGTGCGATCATTGGTCCATCATGGAAAAATTTATATGGCAGCGAAGGATTGGTGACCACCGAAGACGGAGAAACCATTACAGTTGTTAAAGAAGATGAGTATCTCATCGAATCTATTGTAAATCCCTATGCTAAGATTGTGGATGGATACGATCCTCTTATGGCAGATGCCTATGGTGGACTATCCCAGAGCGATTTACAATCTCTGGTCGAATACATTAAAAGTTTAAGTGATAATTAAGAGGTCGGAATACCCATGAGTCATCAACCTACCATTACCGATAATCTTCAGTTTTCAGCCGACAGCAAGCTCCCCCAAATTCTTTTTGGAGTGGGTATTGCCGGATTATTGGCCAGTGCCTATGGGTACGTTACCAATGCCGATCAGTTCTTCTTTTCGTAT
>JAYPDB010000048.1:0-3937 GCA_038125045.1 Bacteroidota bacterium | reverse complement strand
CAAGTTATTTATTTTGCTATTTGGGGCTTTGTAGGACATAAACTCTACAAAGCATCTGTGGATATGGAAAAGACGGGCGATTGGGGAATCACCTCACTCATGAGAAAGGTGAGTGCTCCCGCTATCCCATTGTTTGGCCTTAGTATTGCTTTTGCCTCTTTCGATTGGTTAATGTCATTGGATCCACACTGGTTCTCTACCATGTTTGGGGTGTATTTCTTTGCCATTTCTTTTCAGTCATTTTGGGCGGTAATGATTCTGATGGTGTTCTTTTTGCAACGCAACGGATACCTTAAGAATACCATTGGACAAGCGCATGTCTATGATATGGGTGCTTGGTTGTTCGCGTTTACGGTATTCTATGCCTACATCGCCTTCTCACAGTTTTTGTTGATTTATTACGCCAATCTACCCGAAGAAACCCTTTGGTTCTACCATCGCTTAGAGGGTAGCTGGAAATTCATCGCCTATGGCTTATTGCTGCTTCGTTTTGCGCTTCCTTTCCTCGTGTTACTCAACCGAGAGCAAAAACACCGACGCAATATTTTAGCCTATGTGAGTGTATTGGTTGTGATTATGCACTTCCTAGAAATTTATTGGATTGCCATGCCAACCTTGAGCGCGCATGGGATTCACTTTAGCTGGATCGACCTTAGCACCTTCTTGGGACTAGGTGGAATATTCTTTGGATTGTTCTTCCGTCGATTCAAACAAAACAGTATGATTCCAGAGAATGACCCCAAATTGGGCGAGTGTCTGGAAAAAAGCTATCATCAGTAATCTTAGATCGTCACGACTATGTCTGCGGAACATCACGAAATTTCACGAGCCATCATTTCAATCAATGCCAACAACGAGGCGTCGGTTGAAACTTCTGATCAGGAATTAGCCAAAGCGATTACTGTCGGTGTCAATGAAGACACCATGAACCTAAACAAACTCATATTTTGGTCGGGTCTAGGCGTCACTCTCGTAGCAACTGTAGTTGTGGTTTGGATTTTTGCTTCTCAAATGTTTTTTGAGCAGTCCAAAGCCAATGCCACCGCAACCAGCACCTACTATGCGGTAGAAAAACTGACAGAAGATGCCAACCATCATATTCAATCCTACGGTGTATTGGACGCTGAAAAAGGAGTGTATCATATACCCGTAGAGCAGGCCATCGAGAAGATGACCACCAATGAGTAAGCCTCTGGGCCTACTCTCCCACTCCACATTTGGAGTACAAACCGTTATTGTGCTTTCGCATATTGTTGTTCTATGAAGTACTTTTTGCACTCACTCGCAAAGATTCTAACTGGTGTATGTTGTTTACTGATGGCGCTGACCTCACCCTTGGTCTACGCTCAGCTGAATAACCAAGAACCCGCCTTTGTTCAAGATATTGGGGTAACCGAACATTTAGGCCATGCCATTCCGGGCGATTTGGTTTTTGCCAAAACCAACGGAGATAGTGTTCGACTTGCCGATCTGTTACATCAAGGCAAACCGGTGATCCTGAATCCACTTTATTACGAATGTCCGGTTTTGTGCGGTTTAGTGATTGATGGATTGTTTGATGCGGTAAACGAACTGGCGTGGCAACCTGGAAAAGAATTTGACGTCATTTCGCTGAGTATAGATCCGAGCGAAACCGACACCTTAGCTGCCCGCGTAAAACAGGACTACATTGAGAGCGGAAGCTGGGGAAGCACGAGGGGTACCGAGCAACATCGACAAGCCATAGAGCAAGTGAATCAAGGATGGCACTTTCTTACCGGTAAGCAACCGGCTATTGATTCACTCATATCCGCCGTAGGATTTGGCGTTGCTCCTATCCCTGGAACCAAAGACTTTGCACATAGTGCCGCTATTATACTCCTAAGCCCGGATGGAACCATCACTCGATATCTTTATGGGTTGCGTTTCGACTCATTTGATTTCAGAACGGCCATCTTAGAAGCTTCGGAAGGAACCATTGGAAATACGGTAGACAAACTCATCATGTATTGTTATCAATACGACCCTAATTCGAATTCCTATGCCCCCGTGGCCAGGCGAATTATGAGTCTTGGAGGTTTGGCTACACTCATTTTTCTTGGTATCTTTCTCGGGTATTATTGGCTGCGTGAATCGCGCAAAAATCAATCAATTACTAATTAAATAAACATCTAGGTTCTCCTATGGGAAGACTTTTTGATTTCATGCTCCCGGAAAACAAGTCGCCACTTACGGCCGACCCGACCGACGGGCTGTTTCACTTCATCAATGAAGCCAGTTTAATCATCTTTTTAGGCGTTATTCTCGCCATGGTGTACTTCGCTATTCGATACAAGCGCAAGTCCGAAGACGATAAAACGCCGGTAATCACACATAACAATACCTTAGAAATTACCTGGTCGGTCATACCTTTGCTACTCACCTTTGTGGTATTTGGTTGGGGATATTCAGGTTGGTTGAATCTTAAGACCGTTCCTGATGATGCCTACGAAATCCATGTCACGGGTTTTAAGTGGAACTGGAGTGTGAATTATGAAAATGGGGCGCAAACCATTAATGAAATCCATGTTCCCAAAGGACAACCTATTAAACTCGTGATGCAGTCTAGAGACGTGTTACACTCATTCTTTGTACCCGAGTACCGAGTAAAACATGACGTGCTACCCAACCGATACACCTATGTATGGTTCCAGGCAGAGGAAACCGGAGAGTCTCAAGTGTTCTGTACCGAGTATTGCGGTACGAGTCACTCCGACATGCTCGCAAAAGTGATTGTGCATGAACCTGAAGATTTTGAAGCATGGCTCGACGCTAATGGCGGTGGGCCCAGCGGATCTCCTGTAGAACAAGGTGAGCAACTTGTGTCTCTACAAGGCTGCCAAACCTGTCATTCGGTTGACGGAACCGAACTTATTGGACCGAGCTTCAAAGGTATTTGGGGCCGCGATCGAGCACTCACCGATGGAACTACGATTACAGTAGATGAAAATTACATTCGGGAATCCATTTTGTATCCGGGCAATAAAATTGCCGAAGGCTATCAAAATGTAATGACCCCTTACGAGGGACGCATTAGCGACGACGAGATCACCAACATCATTGAATATTTAAAAACTATTTACTAAGCGTATGGCAAGTGCATCAACTTCTGCAACAAACGCAGCATCAACTCCTACTAAGCTTAAGGTAAAGCGGTTTGCTCCGGCTGAAAGCCCCACCAATACCTATCTCACCGATGAGAAAGGTCTGTGGGCTTGGCTTACCACGGTAGATCACAAGAAAATTGGCCTCATGTACTTGGGCGCCGTAGCTTTTTTCTTTGCGCTCGCCGGCTTCCTAGCCATTGCCTTGCGTACCGAGCTTTGGACGCCCGCCAAAACCTTCATTGAAGCCGATACCTACAACCAATTGTTCACCCTACACGGGGCGATGATGGTGTTCTTTGTATTGGTGCCCTCTATCCCAGCAGATCTTGGTCACTTCATTCTACCCATGCAGCTAGGAGCCAAAGATGTGGCCTTCCCACGCTTGAACTTGGCGAGTTTCTACATCTATGTGTTTGGAGCCATCTTCACCTTCCTGTCTCTGGCCAACAATGGCTTTGATACCGGTTGGACCTTTTACACTCCGTACAGCTCGGACAGTAACTCCGCAGGAATTATTTGGGTAACTCTTGGGGTCTTCATCTTAGGATTCTCTTCTATCCTGACCGGAACTAACTTCATCACCACCATTCACAAGCTACGTGCTCCTGGAATCTCATGGGATCGACTCCCGCTTAATATTTGGGCGCTCTACGCCACCTCCATCATTCAGGTATTGGCCACTCCCGTACTAGCGATTACTATTCTGCTTTTGGCCATGGAGAACATCATGGACATCGGGATCTTTGATCCAGCCCTAGGTGGTGACCCTGTACTGTACCAGCATTTCTTCTGGTTCTACTCGCATCCTGCCG
>JAYPDB010000047.1:0-13422 GCA_038125045.1 Bacteroidota bacterium | reverse complement strand
CGTACTTGCTTGAAGTTAAGAATGATTTCGTAAACGTCTTCTTTAACGCCTTTAATGCTTGAATACTCATGATCTACGCCATTAATTTTAATGGCTGTAATCGCAGTACCTGGCAATGAAGATAAGAGAACCCGTCGAAATGAATTCCCAATAGTCACTCCAAAACCTCTTTCCATAGGTTGCAGAACAAAAGTCCCAAAACTTTGTTCGTCTTTTACTACGTCCAGACTGTCTGGCATTTGAATGCTATAATTACTCATAATACTTAGGTATGCAATTAAAATTACTTAGAGTAGAGCTCGATAATGAGCTGTACATTGATATTCTCAGGAATTTCTTCCATAGTTGGCTCATATAAGAACTTACCTGTACGTTCTTTTGGCTCAATTTCCAACCATTTGTATTTGGTTCTTGGTGCATTGGCGATGGAATCGGCAACCACTTCAATATTCTTCGATTTTGGTCTAACTGTGATCACATCTCCTGTCTTAACACGGTAAGAAGGAATATTTACCGTAATACCGTTAACAACGATGTGTTTATGAGAAACCAACTGGCGTGCTTGTCTTCTGGTTCGAGCAAATCCCAAACGGAAAACAGTGTTGTCTAGACGAGACTCCAGGAATTGCAGCAGGTTTTCACCCGTTACACCTTCCTTAGCAGAAGCTTCTTCGTAAAGATTTCGGAATTGTTTCTCAAGTAAACCATAGGTGTATTTTGCTTTTTGCTTTTCTTCTAGCTGAACAGCATACTCAGATTTTCTTTGAAATCTAGATCTGCCGTGCTGACCAGGACCGTAAGGTTTTCTTTCGAGTGCTTTGCTCGCCCCAAAAATAGGTTCTTTAAATCGACGAGCTTTCTTCTGTTTTGGGCCTCTATATCTTGCCATTATTCAATAGTTTTTACTTGTTAAACTCTTCTGCGTTTGGGTGGACGACATCCATTGTGAGGAATAGGAGTCTTGTCGATAATCGAATTGATCTCCAAGCCCATATTAGACATGGCACGCACAGCAGATTCACGTCCAGAACCAGGTCCTTTCACGAATACATCTACTTTACGCAATCCCATTTCATGCGCAGCTTTTGCTGCTGTTTCGGCACTGAGTTGTGCGGCATATGGAGTATTTTTACGAGATCCTTTGAAACCTTCCTTACCGGCACTAGACCATGATAACACATTACCATTGCTATCAGTAATTGTTACAAGAACGTTGTTGAAGGTAGCTTTTACAAAAGCCATCCCATTAGGATCACTTACCTGCTTTTTCTTTTTACGCTTAGCAGCAGCTGATGTCGTTTGTTTTTTTGCCATTTGAATGCTTCTATTAGCTTATTGAATTATTTCTTTTTACCCGCAACAGTGCGTTTTTTACCTTTTCGGGTTCTGGCGTTGGTCTGAGTTCTTTGACCACGCACTGGTAATCCTTTACGGTGACGAACACCGCGATACGATCCGATTTCAATAAGTCGTCGGATATTACCATTAATCTCACTGCGCAACGCACCTTCCACTTTAATCTCAGTGTCTAGCAAATTACGAATAGCGCTAACCTGATCATCGGTCCAGTCCTGTACTTTCGTATTTGGATCAATATCCAATTGCTCTAGAATTTTTGCCGATGTAGTACGGCCAATTCCGAAAATATAGGTTAAGCCGATAAGGCCTCTTTTTTGTTTGGGTAAGTCAACTCCTGCAATACGTGCCATATATACTTTATATAGAATTATCCTTGTCGTTGTTTATGACGAGGGTTTTTCTTGTTAATTACATACAAACGACCTTTTCTTCTTACGATTTTGTCGTCTGCACTGCGCTTTTTTACGGATGATCTGGTTTTCATAGTGAAAATCGATTATTTGTGACGATACGTTATTCTACCTTTACTCAAATCATAGGGAGACATTTCTATGGAAACACGATCACCAGGAAGAATTTTGATGTAGTACATACGCATCTTTCCCGATACATGTGCCAATATCTCATGCCCATTTTCGAGCTTTACTCGAAATTGTGCATTTGGCAGTGCTTCAATAATTTCGCCTTCTTGTTTGATTGGCTCTTGTTTAGCCATGATAAAATACGTTTTCTGGATTTTTCGATAGCTGGGCAATATAATCAAAAGTACTCAAAATTTCAGCCTCTCCTTCTCGAACTACAACATCGTGTTCAAAATGAGCGGATAAGCTTCCATCAGAGGTAACTATTGTCCAACCATCGGATAATGTTTTTACTTTCCATGTTCCCATGTTTATCATGGGTTCAATCGCAAGTGTCATACCCGAACGTAGCCGAGTACCCTTGCCTTGCCTTCCGTAATTGGGGACGGATGGATCTTCGTGTAACGATTTTCCAACACCATGTCCGACCAAATCACGAACCACTCCGTAACCTTCCTGCTCGCAGGTTTGTTGTACGGCGTGTCCAATGTCTCCTATTTTATTCCCGTGAATGGCCTGCTTAATACCTTCGTGTAATGAATTCAAAGTGGTTTGAAGTAATTTGATTACCTTTTCTTCCACTTCTCCTACTATAAACGTATACGCATGATCGCCGAAGTAGCCGTTTTTCTCTACTCCACAATCCACGGAAACAATATCACCTTCCATTAATTCTCGATTGCCTGGAATACCGTGAACAACTTCTTCATTTACCGAGACACATAGTGTGGCTGGAAATGGGTTGGCTTTGGGGCCATAGCCTTTAAAAGCTGGCCTACCACCTTGTTTCACGATAAAATCTTCAGCAATCCGATCTAAGTAGCCAGTAGTTACACCTGGTTCAATTTTCTCTGCAATCTTGCCTAAGGTTTGAGAAACAATGAGCGTGCTTTCACGCATTTTCTCAATTTCAGGCTCTGATTTCAGATAAATCATTCCAAGCGGACTATGAAATCACATGCAAAAGCTAAGCTTTTACATACGACGACTACGACCTTTAATCTTACCTGTCTTCATGAATCCATCGTAATGACGCATCATTAGATGGCTCTCAATCTGTTGAAGTGTATCCAGTGCAACACCAACAATGATGAGCAAACTAGTACCTCCGTAGAAAAGAGCAAATCCTGGAGTCACACCAAAGTTAATTACAATGGCGGGCAGGATAGCCACAAAGGACAGGAATAAAGATCCTGGAAGTGTGATTTTAGTTAAAATATTGTCAATGAACTCTACAGTAGATTTACCTGGACGTATACCCGGGATAAATCCACCTTGTCTTTTCATGGTATCTGCCATTTCCTTTGGATTGATGGCGATAGCCGTATAGAAAAATGTGAAAAACACACAGATCAAAAAGAATACAATTGAATACATTAAACCAGAGTAATCAACCGACCAAGAGGTCAGTAATTGAATGGTTTCGTTCTCTGGAAAGAATGAACCGATTGTACTCGGAATGAACATAATTGACTGTGCAAAAATAATAGGCATAACTCCGGCAGCATTTACTCTTAGAGGTAAATACTGAGTGGTGCCTCCATAAACTTTTCTTCCTACTACACGCTTAGCATACTGAACAGGAATCTTTCTAGTACCTTGAGTCAATAAAACTACAGCTGCAATAATGAGGACTAAAACAGCGATTTCAATTACTACAATAATAGCATTCGCTTTTGTTGTCACCTCATTGATTAGGTTGGCTGGTAATACAGCAATGATACCAATCATAATAATGAGCGAAATACCATTGCCAATTCCCCTGTCTGTAATACGTTCTCCAAGCCACATAACGAAAACCGTACCAGCCGTAAGTACAATAACAGAACTTATGGTAAACCCAAGCTGACCGATTATAATAGCTTGTGGTGAAGTAGCGATTAGATTGATCGAGAATGCAATGGCTTGTAAAGCAGTAATTGCCACGGGTCCGTAACGAGTAAGCCTGGTAATCTTTCGTCTTCCTTCTTCACCTTCTCTTTGTAGTTTTTGGAAATAAGGAACTACAGCACCCATTAATTGTATGATAATTGAAGCTGTGATATAAGGCATAATTCCGAGTGCAAAAACACCCGCTCTAGAGAATGCCCCCCCTACAAACATGTCGAATAACCCTAGAAGGCTATTGTTTGCTCCGGCTGTTGAAGCTAATAATGCTGATGCGTCAACTCCTGGTAGAGTAATGTAGCTACCTAATCGATACACCATTAATATTCCGACAGTGTAGAAGATTCGATTTCTCAAATCTTCAATTTTAAGGATGTTCCGGAAATTATCAATCAGACTCATGCGTCGTTAACTCAAGTGTTATTTGGCTATTGTTACAGTACCGCCAGCTTTTTCTACTTTCTCAACAGCAGAACCACTAGCCGCATGCACTTCTATTTCAAATTTTTGTTCAAGATCTCCGCGACCTAATAATTTAACGCGATCATTCTTATGAGCTAGGCCAGCTTCTACCAGCTGAGCTACTGTAATTGTATCGGTTAACTTACCTGCCTCAATGTATTCAGCAATAGTGCTCACATTGATTGGACGGAATTCTACACGATTTGGATTTTTGAATCCAAATTTAGGAACTCTACGTTGTAAGGGCATTTGACCCCCTTCAAACCAAGGTCTTCGAGAATATCCAGAACGAGATTTTTGACCGTTCATCCCGCGACCAGACTCTTGTCCTTTACCAGAACCTTCACCACGTCCTACACGTTTTCCTGGTTTTTTGTTGGAAGAGGGTGCTTTTAAATTACTTAAATCCATAGTTGTCTTAATTAGGTTATTAACCTTCAAATACTTTGTTCAATGAAATCCCTCTGCGCTGAGCAACTTCTACGGGATCTGTTAATTCTTTAAGGGCTTGGAAAGCAGCCTTAACCATGTTGTGGGGATTAGAAGATCCTTGTGACTTGGACAGAATATTGTGAACACCAGCCACATCCAATAGGTTCTTCACCGCACCACCAGCGATTACACCAGTACCTTCTGATGCAGGTCGTAACAATACTTTACCAGCTCCAGCTTTACCAACCACAGGATGGTAAATACTGCCGCTTTTGGTTAGTGGAACACGGATAAGATTCTTTTTAGCATTTTCGAATCCTTTTTGGATGGCGTCCGAAACTTCATTGGCTTTCCCCAAACCATGTCCGACTACACCGTTTCCATCACCCACTACAACAATAGCGTTGAAACTGAATCGACGTCCACCTTTAACTACTTTTGAAACACGGTTAACGTGAACTAGTTTTTCCTCTAGATTGAGGTTAGCGGCGGGTACTGACTGTTTTCTTCTTACTTTAGGCATGTCTGTTTCCTTACAATTAAAAATCTAATCCAGCTTCTCGTGCAGCATCGGCAACCGCCTTTACTACTCCGTGAAACTCATATCCACTACGATCATAAACCGCAGTCTTAATTCCTTTATCCTGAGCAATCTTAGCAATAGCTGTTCCAGCTTGCGTACCACCTTCTACTGTGGATTTTGATTGAGTAGCCCCTAGGGTAACTCCAGCTACGTCATCGATTAACTGAACATATAAATGTTTGTTACTCTTGTATACGCTGATACGTGGACATTCTGCAGTTCCAGAAATCGTAGATCGAATACGTTTTCTAATTTTAGTTCTGCGCTCAGTTTTAGCAATATTCTTATTCATATCAATATTCCTTATTTAGCAGCTGATTTACCGGCTTTACGTCTAATTTGTTCACCTTGGTAGCGAATACCTTTCCCTTTGTAAGGTTCTGGTTTACGGAACGATCGAATCTTAGCAGCTACCTGCCCAACCAATTCCTTATCGATTCCTGAAATAACTACAATGGGGTTCTTCGATGATTTGGTATCTACCTCCATATCGATACCCTCTGGTGGCACGAAGAATATGGGGTGAGAATATCCAAGGTTTAATTCCAATACACCATTTGTGATAGCAGCACGGAAACCCACGCCAATGATCTCAAGCTTCTTGGTATAACCTTCTGTTACACCAACGACCATATTGTTCAGTAAAGAACGATACAGTCCGTGAAGTGCACGATCTGTTTTGATATCAGATGCACGTTTCACCACTAATTCAGTGTCGTTCTTTTCGATTTCAATATTGGGGTGTAGTTGAAGTGAACTACTTCCTTTCTGTCCTTTAACCGTAACCATATTCTCGGCACCAATGGTGAACTCGATTTGACCGGTTAATGGGATTGGTAATTTTCCTATACGTGACATGAGTATAAAATCTTTATTAGTAAATGGTGCAAAGTACTTCACCACCCACATTCAATTTGCGGGCTTCTTTATCGGTCATTACTCCCTGAGATGTAGAGAGAATTACGATTCCTAGTCCGTTTTGTGAACGAGGTACGTTTTTAGATGAACTGTAGTTTCTAAGACCTGGTTTAGAAACTCGATCGATTTCGCGGATCACTGGATGTCCATACGAATCGTATTTCAAAAACATACGGATCAAGCCTTGTTTACCATCTTCGATATCGATGAATTTTGAGATATAACCCTTGTCTACAAGGATTTTAGCCATGGCCCGCTTTAGTTTTGATGCGGGTACATCCACTCGTCTGTGACCAGCTTGTTGAGCGTTGCGGATGCGTGTTAGAAAATCTGCTATTGGATCATTCATAGTTATTACCAGCTTGCTTTACGTATTCCTGGGATTTTTCCTTGTGATGCTAGTTCACGGAATTTGATTCGAGATACACCGTACTGTCCAATGTATCCACGGCCTCGACCGGTTAAACTGCAACGATTTCGTACACGAGTGGGACTGGCATTTCGAGGTAGTTTTTGTAAACCCTCATAATCACCTGCCTCTTTTAGTGCTCGCCGTTTTTCAGCAAACTTATCGACAGTAAGTTTTCGTTTTTCGTTTCGTGCTATCCAGGATTTCTTAGCCATATTAATTCTTATTAGATATTCTTAAAAGGCATTCCGAAGTGCTTAAGCAAAGCATAAGCTTCTTCATCAGTTTCTGCGGTTGTTACAAAAGTGACGTCCATACCATGTAGTTTGGTCACTTTGTCTGTATCGATTTCTGGGAAAATGGTGTGCTCTTTAATTCCCATGGTGTAGTTACCACGCCCGTCAAAACTCTTGTCAGGAACTCCCTGAAAGTCACGAGTACGAGGTAGTGCCAAAGTGATAAGGCGATCCAAAAATTCGAACATGATGCGTCCACGAAGGGTTACTTTACAACCAATCGGCATACCTTCACGTAACTTGAAGTTAGAGATCGATTTTTTGGCTTTGGTAGTCACGGGCTGTTGACCGGTGATTAATGCCATATTAGCGACGATGGTATCCAATACTTTCTTGTCTTGTATTGCTTCTCCTACCCCCACATTAAGGACAATTTTTTCTAGTTTTGGTACGGCCATAACGTTGGTGTACTGAAACTCTTCTGTGAGTTTGGAGACGATTTCGTCTTTATAAATTGTATATAGTCTTGAATCTGCCATTATGTATAACTCAGCTTATTTGTCGATTAATTCGCCGCTCTTTTTTGAGTAGCGAACCCAACGAGTTTTTCCGTTCTCTTCCACTTGTTTACGTCCAATGCGAGTTGGCTCTTCTGTAGTTGGATCTACAACCATCACATTAGAAACATGAATAGACGCTTCTTTATTCACGCGTCCACCCTGCTGATTTTCTTGCGAGGGCTTTTCGTGATGAGTCCGCACATTAACGCCTTCAACCAGTACTCTTTCCTGTTCTGGGAATACCATTAATACACGAGACTGGTATCCTTTTTCACGTGAAGGCTGACCTTTTGCACTGGTAATCGCTTTGGTCAACGCTACCATGTCGCCTTTTTTGACGTGTAATTTCTTTTGATTGTTCTTTTTACGTGGCATTGTTCTATTCCTTTATAGTACTTCAGGTGCAAGAGACACGATTTTCATATAGCTCTTCTCACGTAACTCACGTGCTACTGGGCCAAAAATACGTGTACCTACTGGTTCTTGATCTTTGTTGATCACTACCGCTGCATTTTCATCAAAGCGGATATACGATCCATCTCTTCTACGGTACTCTTTTTTGGTTCGTACGATAACCGCTTTTACAACATCCCCTTTTTTTACGTTTCCACCAGGGATAGCGGTTTTTACTGAAGCAGAGATGATATCGCCTACGCGCGCATATCGACGTTTTGAGTCGCCAAGAACCTTAATACACATGATTTTCTTGGCACCGCTGTTGTCAGCTGTTTGTAGTATTGTTTGTGTTTGGACCATCTTTCTATATAAAGTTGTTCGTTACTTCGCTTTTTCAACGATTTCAACCAGTCTCCAAGATTTGTTCTTAGATAAAGGTCGTGTAGACATAATTCGTACCGTATCACCAATGTTTGCTTCATTATTCTCATCATGAGCCATGAGCTTACTGGTTTTGGTAATGAACTTACCGTAAATCGGATGCTTCACCTGTCGATCTACAGCAACGGTTATACTTTTTTGCATTTTGTTACTAACTACTCGGCCGATTCTTTCTCGGCGTTGTGCTCTTTCTACAGTCGTTTGCGCTTGTTCTGCCATAGTTTCTTCCTACTAGTTATTCAGCACTTTTTTCAGTGATTACAGTATGCAATCGTGCAATTTCTCTGCGTATTTGTTTTAGACGAGCAGGGTTTTCTACTTGTCCAGTAACAGATTTTGAAAATGCCAACTTTTGAAGGGTGGTTTTTTCGTCGTTGAGGCGTGCCTTCAACTCTGTTATGCTTAAATCTCTTAGTTCGTGTGCTTTCATGGTATTAGATAATTAAAAGCTTTTAAGGGCTTAGCCGTTTAAGTCTCTTCGTGCAATGAATTTTGTTTTGATCGGCAACTTGTGTGAGGCTCTTCTAAGAGCTTCACGAGCTCGTTCTTCACTTACACCAGCAATTTCAAAAAGAATTCTACCTGGCTTTACTGCAGCCACCCAGTGATCTAATGCACCTTTACCTTTACCCATACGAGTTTCGGCTGGCTTACTGGTCATAGGACGATCTGGGAAAATTCTAATGAAGGTCTGACCATCCCGTTGCAACGAACGAGAAATGGCGATACGACAAGCTTCTATTTGTCGAGAGGTAATGAACTTAGGCTCGAGTGCCTTCAACCCGAAATCACCGAAACTAATGAGGTGACCTCTGTTTGAGTTACCTTTGAGTTTGTCACGATGGACGCGACGTCGTTTGACTCGTTTTGGTTCTAACATAATTTCTTATCCTAGTTGTTATTCGCTCGGTTACGATTTCTGCTTTTTCGTCGATTGCGTCGATCGTTGTTATCGTTACGGCGTCCTCGGGATGATTCTGCTTCCTGCTTAGCTTGTGCGCTAGGAGAAAGATCCACATCACCAATTACCTCACCTTTAAAAATCCAAACACTCACACCAATGGCACCATAAATGGTGTTTGCTGTAGAGGTTGCATAGTCAATGTCGGCACGGATGGTGTGAAGAGGTATTTGACCCTCTTTGTAGTGTTCGGTACGAGCCATCTCAGCCCCGCCCAAACGGCCAGAACATTTAACCTTAATTCCCTTGGCACCCATTCTCATAGCAGATGCAATGGCTGTTTTCATCGCGCGTCTGAAAGAAACCCGAGATTGTAATTGCTGCGCTATGTTTTGAGACACTAAACTAGCATCTACTTCTGGGCGTTTGATTTCACTAACATTGATTTGAACTTCTTTGTTGGTGATTTTTTTAAGCTCTTCACGAAGTAACTCAATTTGTTCACCCCCTTTCCCGATAATCACACCTGGGCGAGAAGTTCTAAGCGTAAGAAGAATACGCTTTGGCGTTCGTTCGATTACAATATTAGATAAACCACCATTACGTAAACGAGCGTATAGATACTCTCGTAATTTATTGTCTTCTAGCAGAAGAGATGGTTGGTTGTCTTCGGAATACCAATTGGATTCCCAACCTCTAATAATGCCTAATCTAAAACCTACTGGATTTGTCTTTTGTCCCAAAGTATTCCTCTTTATTCCGTTACAAGTTCTGATTCTTTCTTGGCTACCACTACAGTAATGTGACAAGAACGCTTATTAATTCGATGTGCACGACCTTGAGGTGCGGGTTGAATTCGCTTAAGAGTTACGCCTTCATCTACAAAGATGGTTTTCACGTATAGGTCCTCATTTTCGAATCGCTCTTCTTGAAATTTATCACGAAGATTCGCCGCGGCCGATTTTACTACTTTAGCAACGTCGATAGCAGCTCCCTTCTTTTGGAATTCAAGTTGCTTGATTGCTTTCTCTACGTTTTTACCACGTACTAGATCTGCAACCAAACGCACTTTGCGAGGAGCTTTGCGTAAATGACGCTGTACTGCTTTTGCTTCAAATACTGAATGTTCCATTGTTCAGTCCTTATTTAGCTTTCTTGATAGGATGCCCACGGAAGGTACGAGTCGGTGCAAATTCACCTAATTTGTGACCTACCATGTTCTCAGTGACAAACACTGGGATGAATTGTTTTCCATTGTGGACGGCAAGTGTCAAACCAATAAAGTCAGGAGTGATTAATGATCCTCTAGACCAAGTTTTGATTACTTTCTTACTTCCACTTTCGTTGGCCGCATCGATTTTACGTTGCAATTTGTAATGAACAAAGGGCCCTTTCTTTAATGAGCGTGGCATACCTTACTTATTATTTCTTAGTTTTTCTTCTACGGATGATGTACTTAGACGAAACCTTTTTAGGATTTCTAGTCTTCTTACCTTTGGCCATTTGACCCCAAGGTGATCTTGGGTGTCCACCAGAGGACTTACCTTCTCCACCACCCATGGGGTGATCTACCGGGTTCATCGCAACCCCACGAGTTTGTGGGCGACGACCTAACCAACGACTACGACCAGCTTTACCAATCGTTGTGTTCATGTGATCTGGATTACTTGTGGTACCAACCGTTGCCATACAAGTTCCAAGTACCATACGAACTTCACCAGAAGGAAGCTTTAGACTTACGTACTTGTCTTGCTTACCTAAAATTTGAGCTACGGTTCCTGCACTTCTACAAATGGTAGCACCCGCACCTGGACGAAGTTCAACAGCGTGAACAAAGGTACCTGGAGGCATATTTCTCATTTGAAGAGCATTACCCATATCTGGAGCTACACGCTCACCTGATATAACCGTATCGCCTACTTTTAAACCGTTAGGAGCGATGATGTATCTCTTCTCACCATCGGCATACGCTAAAAGAGCAATACGAGCGGTACGATTAGGATCATACTCGATGGTTTGAACCTTAGCAGGTATGTCAAATTTGTTTCTTTTGAAATCGATAATTCTATAGCGACGCTTATGTCCTCCACCACGGTGGCGAGAAGTTTTACGTCCATGGTGATTACGTCCACCAGACTTACCGATCCCTAAGGTTAATGATGGTTCTGGAGTACGCGTCGTAATATCGTCGAACACAGGCGCGATTCGGTGCCGCGTTCCAGGGGTCATTGGTTTTAATTTCTTAGTAGCCATGGATTGCTTCTATTAAATTTCTTCGAAGAAGTCGATGGTTCCCTCTTTAACAGAGATAATCGCTTTCTTCCATGTTTTTGTTCTACCAGCCTGAAAACCACTACGAGTGTATCTACCTTTCGGCTTGGATGGCATAATGAGAGTATTCACTTTAGCAACTTTTACACCAGGGTAATGGGTTTCAATTGCTTTTTTAATTTCTGGCTTAGTAGCACTGCTTTGCACTTCAAATGCGTACTTGCCTTCGTTTTCTTGAATACGGCTTAATTTTTCAGTAATCAGGGGGCGTATGAGTATGCTCATGCGGCTACCTCCTCATTATTCTGTGATTGAATGCTTCCTTCAAGTGTGCTGATGGCGCTTTCTTGAATGAGAATTACATCACTGTTTAAGATTTCGTAGGTGTTTACAGATGATGCTACTAACACTTGAACACCTGGAATGTTTCTGGCAGACTTCCAAACATTTGTATTCTCACCGACAATCAAAATGGTTACTTTTTTGCCAGCAATTTGGAACGCATCAAGCATAGCATCCACAGCCTTGGTACTTGGTGTATCAAAACTATAGTCTGTGGTTACCACAAAGTTTTCAGCAGCTACTTTCATGCTAAGAGCAGATTTACGAGCTAACTGAACCACTTTTTTGTTCAATTTGAAGGAGTAGTCACGGGGTTTTGGGCCGAAAACAGTACCACCCTTACGTAAGAGAGGAGATTTGATATTACCACGTCGAGCATTACCAGTTCCTTTCTGACGATATAATTTTTTGGTACTACCAGCTACTTCAGAACGTCCTTTTGTACTGTGCGTACCTTGACGTTTACCCGCCATAATTCTGCGGACATCTTCATAGATAACCACTTCGTTGGGTTCGATAGCAAAAATTTCGTCGTTTAATTCAACAGTATTTTTGCTTTTGGATCCATCGGTATTAAATACAGTTACTTTCATGATTCAAATAGCTCCACTGTTTTGTTGAGTATTTCAACATAACTACCTTTTGGTCCTGGTATACTACCGGTGATCAACACCACATCAGACTCGGGTAAGATTTTTGCAATACTAAGATTTTTAACCTTTACGCGGGTATTTCCATACTGTCCAGCCATTCTCATGCCCTTAAATACTCGAGAAGGATCTGAGGCATTACCAATAGCACCAGGAGCTCTTAGTCGGTTGTGCTGACCGTGAGTTTCATCACCTACACCACCAAAGTTATGACGCTTGATAACACCAGAGAATCCACGACCCTTGGTTATACCAGCAACATCAACGATATCTCCTACTGAAAATACGTCTTCTATTTTAAGTTCATCACCTTCAACAAAACCCTCTGGAATGAAGTCTCTGAACTCTTTTACTACGGCCTTAGACTGCTCGGCATCTACTTTTGCAAAGTGACCACGAACAGATTTAGACACATTTTTATCTTTTCTATCAAAATTCGCGAGCTGAACAGCATTGTAGCCATCCTTTTCCTCGGTTTTGATTTGGGTAATAACAGAGGCTGGCACTTCAACTACAGTAACCGGAATACTTCTTCCGATTTCGTCGAAGACGCTTGTCATCCCAACTTTTTTACCTATTAAACCACGCATTGGTTTGTTCTCTTAGTTTATACTTTAATTTCAACGTCCACGCCTGAAGGAAGCTCTAATTTCATGAGAGCATCTACCGTTTGAGATCCTGTAGAAAGGATGTCAATGAGGCGTTTGTGTGAACGGTACTCGAATTGTTCTCGTGATTTTTTATCAACGAAAACTGATTTATTGACCGTTATAATGTTTTTACGAGTAGGTAGCGGTATAGGACCAGACACTACTGCGCCAGTTGATTTAACGGTTTGAATAATCTTCTCTGCTGACTTATCGATCAAATTATGATCGTAAGACTTCAGTTTGATTCTGATTTTTTGTTGTGTTGCCACGGATCAGAACTCCTTAATCTAGAATTTTAGTTACAACGCCGGCACCCACGGTACGGCCACCTTCACGAATCGCGA
>JAYPDB010000046.1:0-13715 GCA_038125045.1 Bacteroidota bacterium | reverse complement strand
TAATATTGGCTTCACAAAGCCCTAGAAGAAAGCAATTACTTCAACAACTTGGGGTGATTTTTGAAATACACCCCAGTAATTTAGACGAATCAACTCATGTAAAGGATCCAAGGGTCTTGGTTCAGTATTTGGCTAAGGAAAAAGCCCTGGATGTTGCTGCCAAATACAGAGATGCCCTTGTTATTGGGGCCGATACTATTGTGGTTTTAGAGGAGAAAATTTTAGGGAAACCAAAAGACCCCGAAGAGGCGTTCAACATGCTCAGCAGCTTAAGTGGTCGCTCTCATGAGGTCTTCACAGGGATCAGTTTACAATATGTAGATCATGAAGGCATACTTTCCGAAGCACATACCTTTGTAGAAAAAACAACGGTTTGGTTTCAGGCTTTGGAGGAAAAAGAAATCATTCGATATGTTAACAGTG
Source organism: Bacteroidota bacterium (assembly GCA_038125045.1). GTDB lineage: Bacteria > Bacteroidota > Rhodothermia > Balneolales > Balneolaceae > UBA1275. The sequence continues at coordinate 13,292 of JAYPDB010000046.1, read as the reverse complement.
GTAGCCCCATGGATAAAGCAGGGGCCTATGGTATCCAAGACGATTGGGGAGCTATTTTTGTGAAAAAAATCACAGGAGATTACTATAATGTAGTTGGGCTTCCTTTGAGCCGTTGTTACGAGGAACTCAAGAAAATGAAAGCTCGTTATAATCTTAAGTTTCAACTATAAACAACCTTAATTCGATTAGGCGCATACCTATGCACCTTACTGTTACATTTGTCAAGAAGATGAGCTTAGCGTTGCTGATGGTAGGGCTTATTAGCATATGCACTGGTTCAGCCCATGCTCAAAATGAACGAGGCCGATTTGAAGTCGCACTTAGACTCATGCAACAGCAGAGGTACGACGATGCCCTCCCTATTCTCGAGCGACTCTATGAAAATCAGCCCCAAACCTTTATCTATTTTGATCGACTCATAGAGTGTGACATTGAATTAAAGCAATACCAACGAGCTCTAGATCGGGTTAAAGAGTTTAAGAGAAAGGGTACGAATACGGCTCTTGTAGGAGTTATCGAAGGTGAAATCTATTTTTTTGTAGGAGAAAAAGAACGAGCAATGACTCTTTGGTTTGAAAATCTGAATCGCAACCCAGGACTGCTACAGGTATATATCAACACTGCAAGAACCATGACCGAACGAAGAGCCTATACCGAAGCCCTTGAGGTATACGAAAAAGCACGCGTTCAATTCAAAAATCCCATGCTGTTCATGTCAGAGGTTCCCATGATCTATATGCAGGCTGGAGAATATGATAAGGCCATTATTGCATGGCTAGAACTGATTCAAAATTCACCCAACCAGGCAAGCGGTTTTCAACGAATGCTGTTTCGTTATAATGATCCTGTTCTCTATGACATTAGTGCCATTGAAATAGAGGCATTTTTATCCGACCTATCACCCCAGGACGTTCTCTATGGAACTTTTTATGAACTTCAAATCTGGTTGTTATTAGAAACTCAATTATTTGAACGCGCCTATAGTACCGCTTTGGCCTATGAGGAAAGTACTCCTTCCTTTAATTTTTCTTTGTTTAATGTAGGAAATCAACTCCTCCAAAATCGAGAATATGAAAAAGCCTTGCAGGCGTTTGAATACTATGCCAATAAAGGGTACAACGAAATTCAGTGGCAGTCCATCGAGAAACAGGCAGAGGTTTGGTTACACTGGGCAAAATATCTGCGTGATTATGACTTAGTATCACCCAAGGATCTCTCTCGCTATACCCAGAATGCCCGAAGGCTGTTAGAAAATCTGCTTCTGAACGGGCAAGCGTATAGAAATATTCCCAACGTGTATGTACAACTGGCCGAGCTATATTTAGACTATGAGCGAACTCCTACAAAAGTGAAGCCATTGATTGACGCTTTAGAATCCCTGCCTGACGATCATGATATTCAGCTCAACTATCTCAAGGGAAGAATGGCCATTACACAAGAATCCTATGCCGAGGCTAGACTCTTTTTAACCCGAGCCAACCGAGGAGCGAATGTTGGTTTAATGGCAGAGAAGAGTCGTTATTTTCTAGCACTAACCGATTTCTTTGCCGGTGATTTTGAGTTTTCTGCTATTCAACTCAAAAGCCTAGGGCGTCAATACAGTTCCTACTATGCCAATGACGCCCTTGCATTACGCTTATGGTTACAAAAGATGTCTTCCGTAGATTCTACAAATACCCTTGTTCTTGAATTCCCATCTGCTGTTCGCTTGATACATCAAGGACGTTTGGATAGTGCCCGAACTAAACTTTGGCACATGGCCGAGTCCGAGGATCCTTTTTCTTCGATAAGCATAGAACTTCTTTACGAGATTGAGGACGACTTGCTGCGCTATTTAGAGAAACTTAACACCTACTTAGATGCTATGAACAGTAGAATGTTAAAAGAACAGTTGTTCTGGTTACGAGCTCGAACCGCCTCCCATCTCTACGAGTCGGTAAGCACTACCCTGACTTCGGAAACGGTTTATGATTATTATGAGCGATTGGTTTTAGAGTTTCCTTCCGGATTTTATGCACCCATGGCTCGCGAAAAGCTACAAGAACTCAACTTAGCCCTATAATTTTTTATGCTATGTCCTATCTTCGGTTTCTCATTCTAATCTTGTTACTTGGGGTTCCTAAACCCTCCTGGGCTCAGCAGCTTTTGATACCTATGGATGAGTCACAGACCAATCATTTAAAAGCCTATGGCTTATTATTTAATCATCTAAAAGATGGGGCAAAAGCTACCTGGCTATTAAATTATAGAGATGGTTCCTTTTTAACTAGCTCCAATCAGGAGCTTATTCGAAAGGCTAGAATTAAAAATATACACATCGAAATTATTTCCGAGTCACAGGCAGCCCAAATCATTCAAACGATTGAATCTCCAGGCTCAAATACCTCGGTGGTAAATTTAGAAAAAGCACCGAGGATTGCCGTATATACTCCCGATCAAGCCTTACCTTGGGATGACGCCGTAACCTTGGCACTTAGTTATGCGGAAGTTGAATACGATAAGATATGGGATATCGAAGTATTGAATGGGAGTCTAGAAAACTACGATTGGCTTCACTTGCATCACGAAGATTTTACGGGACAGTATGGGAAATTTTGGGCCAGTTATCGCAATAATCCATGGTACATCACTCAAGTTAAACAAATGGAGGCTATGGCAAGTGAACTAGGATTTAACAAAGTGAGTGAACAAAAACGTGCGGTTGCTCAAACCATAAAAGAGTTTGTGGGGAATGGAGGTTTTTTATTCGCCATGTGCTCGGGCACCGACACCTTTGATATCGCACTTGCTTCAGAAGGATTGGATATTGCACCCACCCCATTCGATGGCGATCCAGTAGACCCAAATGCACAGGAACAATTAGATTTCTCGAAAAGTCTGGCATTTGAAAACTTTAGCATCAGTCTGAACCCCCTAGAATATGAGCACGCCGACATCGATGTACCGGTAGCAATCGATGAAATTGATCAGAGTCTAGATTTCTTCACACTCTTCGAATTTTCGGCAAAATGGGACCCCGTACCCACCATGCTCACTCAAAATCATGTAAGCAGTGTTCGAGGTTTTTACGGACAAACCACCGCGTTTCGATCCGATAAAATCAAATCCTCCGTTGTCATTTTAGGAGAAAGTCCTGGAAGAGACCAAGCCAAATACATTCATGGAAATTATGGTAACGGAACCTTCACCTTCTATGCGGGACATGATCCTGAAGATTACACTCATCGAGTTAATGATCCCCCAACGGATTTGGCGCTGCACCCCAATAGCCCTGGATACCGCCTCATTCTCAACAATATTTTATTCCCAGCTGCGAAAAAGAAAAAACAAAAGACCTAATGCATCCCTCAGAAAAATTTGAAGATCTTGTCACCCTTGTACAGATTCTACGCAAAGAATGTCCTTGGGATCGCAAACAAACTCACCAATCCATTAAAGACCATCTAGTTGAAGAGGTATATGAGGCCTTAGAAGCTCTGGAAAATGATGACTTTGAGGAATTCAAAAAAGAGTTGGGTGATTTGCTTCTACATGTGGTGTTCCACAGCGTGATGGCAAAAGAACAGGAACACTTCTCCATTGATGAGGTAATCTACTCCCTCATGGAAAAACTGATACGACGTCATCCACATGTGTTTTCAAATGTTCAGGTCCAAGACGAAAAAAACGTTTCTGAAAATTGGGAGATGATTAAGAAAAAGGAAGGCAAAAAATCTACGCTCGACGGCCTACCAAAACCCATGCCTGCACTTATTCGTGCACAGAGAATGCAGGAGAAGGCTGCGAATGTTGGGTTTGACTGGCCCGAATGGGAACAAGCGTGGGAAAAGGTGAATGAAGAAATAGAAGAATTTAGAGAAACCCTTAGATCTGGGCAGCGCGAAGAACAATCCAATGAATTTGGAGATGTACTATTTTCGCTGGTTAATATGGGGCGTATTTTTGGCTTACAAGCAGAAGATAGCCTACGCAAAACCAACCGGAAGTTTGAACAGCGATTTCGCTACATCGAGGAACAGGCAAGCAAAGAAAATCGTCCCTTAAAAGAACTTAGTTTAGAAGAGATGGACCAACATTGGGAAGACGCAAAAAAAGAACTTTAAGCACTTATTTTATTCTCGAGGTTTCATTAACTTAAGACATACTCTTGAACAGACGTAAAAACATCCTGTTTAACTACACAAGTAGAGACACGAACGCATCTTCATAGAATCAGAGGAACTGCGCTCTCAGTTACCGAAATCACAAGAGTTACTTAATTACTAAATATAATTCGGAACACCATGTCAAAAGATTTACATACGGGCTTTGATGAAACTATTTATCCTTACATCAATAAGGGCTTGGATGGCGTCGTAGCGTTTTCAACCACCAAAAGTTTTATAGATGGCCAAGCGGGTGAACTCATTTATGAAGGATACAATATTGATGTACTTGCTGAAAACAGTAGCTTCGAAGAAGTGTGTTTCCTTCTCTGGAATGATCGCCTACCTAATCAAGAAGAGCTTGACGATTTAACACACAAGCTACAAAGTAGACGTGGGTTACCCCAGGTGGTTATAGATTATCTGCACGCCGTAGATACAGAGTCCAATCCTATGTCGGTCTTGAGAACGGCTACTTCCATGTTATCGCAAACCGATATTCACCTTCCGGATGATTCCTACTATGAAAAAGCCATCAACATCACAGCAAAATTACCGACTATTGTAGCTGCCTTTTCCCGAATTAGAAGTGGCCAAGAAATGGTGATGCCAAAAGAATCCGGTTCAACAGCCTTCAATTTTCTTTACATGCTCAACGGCGAAGAGCCAGGTGCACAAGCAGAAAAGACCTTGGATTTATGTCTGATACTACATGCCGAACATGGTATGAATGCCTCTACCTTTACGTGTAGAACAGTGGCTGGCACCCTTTCAGATTTGTATTCTGCTGTAACTGGGGCTATTGGCGCCCTTAAAGGCCCCTTACATGGTGGGGCAAATACAGCCGTAATGAACATGCTCATGGAACTCGAGGCCGAAGGCAAAGATGCTGACGCCGTTGCTTTCACCAAAAATAAACTAGCCAAGAAAGAAAAAATTATGGGCTTTGGTCACCGTGTGTACAAAACATTTGACCCTCGCGCTCGACACCTTCAAAAAATGGCTCAATCACTCAGTGAAGAGACAGGGCATGAAGAACTCTATCGTTGGTCTATGGATATGTTAACCACGATGAAAAATGAGAAAAATATCGATCCTAATGTGGATTTCTTCTCCGCTACCGTATACTACTCAATGGGTATTCAGCCCGATTTATACACCTGTATTTTCACCATGAGTCGAATTTCTGGATGGGCTGGTCACTATATGGAACAAATGGCCAACAATCGTTTGGTACGTCCTAGAGCACTGTATGTAGGACAAAAAAATCAAGACTACACTCCCATCGAGTCTCGATAAGAATATTTGAAGTGGCCCTCAGTGTTATCCTAAGGGGGCCACTACAATATTTACGATACGTTTAGGAACAAATATTTCCTTAACTATCCTATGACCTTCTAAATATCCTTGAATTTTTTCTAACGACTTCGCTTGTTCTAAGACCCAATCTTTATCCATGGCTTGTTCGGAAGGAACAAATAGTTCGGCACGCACTTTGCCATTTATTTGTACGGGATACATGATTTCATCGGCTACTAACCATGATTCATCAAATTTTGGCCAGTCGGTATGTGCCAAGGTTTCAGCATTCCCCAGACGCTGCCAGAGTTCTTCTGCTATATGCGGTGCAAAGGGAGATAGAAGCTGCACAAAGTCCAAGGCAACTGATTTGGGCACCTGCTTCCAAGCATTGGCATCATTCACAAAAATCATCAACCCCGATATGGCTGTGTTAAATCGCATAGCCTCAATATCTTCCGTGACTTTCTTGATGGCGGTGTGAAGAACTTGCAACTGATCTTTACTCGCCGGAATGTCCAGTACCGTATCCTTTAACCCACCCGATTCTTCATCAATCAATAAACGCCACGCGCGATGCAAGAATCTATTCACCCCATCGACCCCTTTGGTACTCCATGGCTTAACCTGCTCCAAAGGTCCCATAAACATTTCATACAGTCGTAGTGAATCCGCACCATATTGATCTATGATATGGTCTGGATTAATCACATTACCTCTACTTTTAGACATTTTGTGGGCACGGGCTTCTACCTTAACTGAGGTACCCTTCACCACAAAGTGATCTCCCTTCTTCTCTACCTCATCGTCAGACAAAGATACCCGTTCCGAATGCTCTCCAGCCTGATCGATAGAAATCCACTCAGAACCCTCTTTCGCAGCGTTATACTCCATTTCACCAAGAATCATCCCTTGATTCACCAATTTTTGAAAGGGCTCTTTGGTACTAACCACCCCCAAATCATACAGCACTTTATGCCAAAAACGAGCATAAAGTAAATGCAATACCGCATGCTCCGCACCACCCACATACAAATCAACGGGCATCCAATACGATTCATAATCTGGATCCACAGGCCCGCCTTCCCAGTCTGGAGAAATATATCGCAAATAATACCAGCAAGATCCCGCCCACTGAGGCATGGTGTTGGTTTCTCTTTTGGCTGGTGCTCCGGTCTCAGGATCAATGGTTTCGACCCACTCGGTCGCATTGGCCAAGGGAGGTTCACCATCACCAGTGGGTTGATACTTATCTACTTCAGGCAGTTCGAGAGGTAGTTGATCTTCATCAACGGCTTTGGGGCCATTTTCGGTGTGAATGATAGGAAAAGGCTCACCCCAGTATCGTTGTCTAGAAAACAACCAATCTCTCAATTTGTAGTTGATCGCTTTGGTCCCTACCCCATGCGTTTCTAACCAATCAATCATCGTCTTCTTCGCCTCGGTCACCTTCATCCCGTTTAAAAAATCGGAATTTATCGCCGGGCCATCACCGGTATAAGCCTTTCCATCGAATCCTTCTTCGGGTTGAACCGTTCGTACTATGGGCAAATCAAAGGCCTCGGCAAACTCCCAGTCTCGTTCATCTTGGGCAGGAACCGCCATTATTGCACCCGTACCATAACTCACCAATACATAATCGGCAATCCAAATAGGAATAGCATTTCCCGTAACAGGATGCTTAGCATAGGCACCGGTCCAAACTCCCGTCTTTTCTTTACTTAATTCTTGGCGGTCCAAATCCGATTTAGACGCTGCGGCTTCAACATACTGTGTAACCACCTCTTGCTGTTCAGGTGTAGTAATTTTTTGTACCAAATGATGTTCGGGAGCTAAAACCATATAGGTGGCCCCAAATAGGGTATCGGGGCGCGTGGTAAATACCCAAATGCTTTCATCTTCATAGCCTTCTATGGCAAAATCAATTTCAGCACCCACCGATTTTCCTATCCAATTTCTCTGCATATCCTTGAGAGACTCAGGCCAGTCCAAATCATCCAAATTCTGAAGTAATCGCTCAGCGTAGGCGGTAATTTTAAGGACCCACTGACGCATGGGCTTACGAACCACGGGATAGCCGCCAACTTCACTCTTTCCATCAATCACCTCTTCATTAGCCAAAACCGTCCCTAACTCTGGACACCAATTCACGGCAACTTCATCCTCGTAAGCCAAACCCATTTCAAACAGTTTCAAAAAGATCCATTGCGTCCATTTGAAATAGTTCGGGTCGGTGGTGTTCACCTCACGGTCCCAGTCATAACTAAAACCAATGGCTTGAAGCTGCTCCCGAAAGCGTTCGATATTCTTTTCCGTAGTAAGCCGGGGATGAGTACCTGTTTTTACCGCATATTGTTCGGCTGGCAAACCAAAAGCGTCCCATCCCATCGGATGAAGTACATTGAAGCCCTTCATTCGTTTGTATCGTGCCATGATATCGGTAGCCGTGTACCCCTCGGGATGCCCGACATGCAGTCCTGATCCACTGGGATAGGGAAACATATCCAACACATAATATTTGGGCTTGGATCGGTCGGTTGGAGTCTTAAAGGTTTTGTTCTCTAACCAATACGACTGCCATTTTTTTTCTATAGACGAAGGAGTATAGGAATGCATAGCAACTGAGTAAAATCAATACAAATGAAGGGTTCGGTGTTTAGCTATCGTTGTAAAATAGGGATAAATGAACTAAATAATTATGACCCAATGGTATTTGAAGTTAGAAACTCTAAGGTATCCCTTCCATCAGGTTTCCAATACAAAGGCGGGCATTGAGCGGTGTAAAGGGGCTCGGTGTCATCGGATCCTTTAGCGGTGTACACGGTCTGAAGCTTGTTCCCATATGATTCAAGCAATGAAGGAAATTGAGATTTTTCCATTTCTAGCCAGTAGATCTGTGACGAACTCTGGGGTATGGGGGCGTAGGTGGGGGGATGTGATGCTATCGACCAATGACCCCAAGCAATAAAATCCCTCTGCACAGCCGTGTAATACGCTTGTTGATACGCCGGTGCTAGAAGACCTTCCAGGTTGGTGTACTTTACGCCCGAAGACCGTACGGGAAACCTTTCTTCGAATTGGTTAAAGGCGTTCATAAGGGTATCAGCTACATTGTTCAACCCAAAAGGCGCCGCCACCACTCCGACCGACCGACAGCCTTTCCCCTGGTATCGAAACATAGCTTCCAAAAGATGGTCGATTTGATCATAACATTCGGTCATGGTATCACACCAATAAAGGGAGAAGGACGCCGTTCGATTTAACCATTGAGTGGCTGGGGTGGATTGTCCGCTTTGCGAAAATGAAGACTGAATCTGTGATAAGGATTCCTCGGAACCTGCAAATAATACCCGATCATAGGGCTTGGTTACGGGTTGAATCGTCTGGGTGGACCACGATTGAATCTGCGGAGCGAGTAACCCCTTGGATAGAAATTCTAGTAAGGATGCCAAGAGAAAGGGATCTTTGGTCGACAATTTTCCCACATAAATATGACCCGAAAGCAATACCGCTAACACATCCTGTAGCCCGACCATGGGAAGGTTCCCAGCATGTATGCAACAGATCATTTCTTGCTCTGGTTGGGCATCAGAATGCTCCAATCCTAAACGTTGAACCCATTGAATAAGCTCATCTCTGCTAAGCTGCTCTTCTAGGCAATGCACGCTATGTTGAATATCCTGAGATTTAAATGGTGTCTGTTGTTCCGTAGCTTGTATTGCCTCGTTTAAACCCGAACGATCCGAACGAATCCATTCCAAGAGCTGCTCGCTAAGATACTGGGCTCTCACTTTAAAACTCATGGCTTCGGGTCGATATGGCAATAGCTTCCTAGACATTAACCATCCTGTTCAACCAGGAAATTACACCCCCGTAACTGGCTGGTTTCTAAGCGACCTAAAACTTGAAATTCACCACTCTGCTTAGCGATCCCCCGATCGGAAGTGAGTAAAAAACTACATGAGTGTACATTGGCTAAGTCAATGATTGCAATTCTACCTTCTTGACCTGGGAGAAGGATGCGATGGGGTTCCGAGGGATCTACCATTACAATTTTCATCCAATGCGGTGTACTCAGCCATAAACCCTCCGATGTATACGCTTGACTGAGGCATTCGGTCATTCCATATTCGGTGATTAACTGGCCCTGATGCAATCCAAAACCATCGATTAATCGATCATACAACTCCTGCCTACTCATGGATCTGCGGAAGGTTTTCATTCCCCCCGTCTCCATTATGGTAACTGATCTAGGTAGTTTCAAACCGAGTCCTAAAGCTTCGTGTCTTTCGATTACATCCATCCATCCAAAGGCAGCTCCAAAAAGCATCACGCGATGACCTAACTCATCCAGTCGGCCAAGTTCATCAAGATCCAAGGGTTCATTGAGCGGTAAATAGCGACTCAGGGCGGTGTTATCTTCCCTCATAAGATGATCAATCATGTACAACAAGGACGAGTGGGGATTATCCTGATACCCTGGTGTATAGGCCCAAATTATCCAATTCTCATCCCCAAAATAGTGCCTCCAAGCCTCCATAATAGAAGCCGTATAGAGGCGAGGATCAACAACAAAATGCGTACTCCGTTGCATGGATTGAGTTCCCGAACTTTGAAAAAATAGCCGATCATGTTCAGGAATGTACCAATCGTGATTCTGAGTGGGTGAACAAAGAACTCGGGCATCCTTGAAGGCTTCTACCGGTAGAAATGGGGGGATTTTATCGCCCTCTGCAACCTCATTTTTTTGATCCATAGACCATCCTAAGGCCGAACAATATCGGCGATATACCGGATTCCACTGCACTTGATAGGCAAACATTTCGGCCATCCTTTGTTCAAAAGGCAAGCGTTCATCTAGAAATATATCGGGTTGAAGGGAATCCTCAATCATGACTCAAGCCTCATGCTACCAAGGGAATTCGAAATAAGGCACCTTCGAAAAGCATCCATAGCACCCGATCTTCTATGACTGTTGTGACCCAAGCACCATACTCATGAATTAGGTCATTCCACACGGTAGAAAGCTCAGCAACTTCGATTACCTGCTCCAAACCCGAGGCTACCAGAGGACTCCACTCAATGGAATACGAATCCATCCACATTCCATTTGGGCTCATACGGTGTAAAAGTTGGGTCGATGCATCGTAGAGTTGCACCAATGATCCATCAAAATGCATCCAGCTAAGGGTTTCTACATGAAATGGACTTTGACTTGTTCCCAAGAGTTCTCCTCTTGAGTTGAATCGGTACACCGTCTGTTTAGCAGCATCCCATACCATACATTCACCGTTTGGAATGATCAGCAATGCAATGGGTTGCCAATAGGTTCGCTCCGTGGATTCGGATACGTTCGTATGTACAGCTTGATTAGGGCTAAGCTGTGAAAGGTAATTCAATTCACGATCTAGGATCTGAACTCGCTGATTTCCGCTATCTGAAACGTAAATTTTGAGTCCATTTATGGTTGCTATTGCCGTAGGTGAAGAAAACGATTGTGGGCCATGACCCCTGCCACCTATCTGTCGTATCAGCTCCCCTTCGACGGTATAGAGGTAAAGACGATGGGTTTTTTTGTCACTAATGACCACACGATCGCCTACATGTAAAAGATCTGAGGCCGCTTCAAATTGTGCGATCTTGAAGGATTCGATGGACCGACTTTGCACCGAATCAACAGGCCATGGATAGGGCTCATAGCTCTGAAATCCTAAGAATGAGAACCCTATGATATAGAGGATTAAAAACATCATAGCACATGTTTCAACCCTTTAGCCCCTATATCTTTTCGATAAAACACATCATTGAAATGAATACGTTCTACTCCTTCATAGGCTTTGTCGATGGATGACTGAAGACTGCTACCTTCTGCTACCACATTGATTACTCGCCCACCAGCAGTCATAAGCTCACCATTTTCCTCTTTGGTACCGGCCTGAAATACTTGAATACCATCCATACTCGCAGCATCCTGAAGACCGCGTATGACCTGCCCTTTTTTATAGGAACCTGGATATCCACCCGATACCAAAACAACCGTCGTTCTAAACTGATCATCAAAAGCGATAAGCTCCTCTCCTAAACTACCCTGAGTGCTTTGATACATATGTTGGAGTACGTCACTTTGTAATCTAGGGATAATCACCTGACATTCAGGATCCCCAAATCGGCAATTATATTCGACCACTTTAGGACCCTCTTGCGTTAGCATAAGACCTACGTATAAGAAACCTGTGTACGGCGATCCTTCTTCCTTCATCCCGAGAATCGTAGGTTCTATAATTTGTTCACGTACCTGAGCGATCATTTCATCTGTCATGAGTGGTGAGGGTGAATAAGCACCCATTCCACCTGTATTGGGTCCTTTGTCCCCATCCAGTTGTCGTTTATGATCTTGAGCCGTGCCTATGATCTCAAACCCATAACCATCACAAATTGCAAATATAGATGCTTCCTCCCCACGCATGAATTCTTCTATCACCAGTGTTTGAGAGGCTTCTTTTAAGTCGCCTTCGGCAAGTTCTTGTAAAGCCGCCATCGCCTCTTGCTCAGTTTCGGGTATGAGCACACCTTTTCCACCGGCCAAGCCATCGGCTTTAAGCACTACAGGGTAGGTATTTTGGTCGGTGATGTAGGAAGCGGCATCCTGAAATTGTTCTTGGGTGAATACCTGATACGCTGCGGTAGGTATCTGATGCCTTGCCATAAAATCCTTGGCAAATTGCTTACTTCCCTCAAGTCTAGCCGCTGCTTTGCTTGGCCCAAAGACGGCATGATCGCGCTTGGTTAAAAAATCGGATATGCCCTCGACCAATGGCTGTTCCGGACCCACCACCGTTAGGCTTACCTGATGTGTTTCGATAAAGTCTGCAACGGCCTCAAAATCCTGAACATTCAAAGATACATTGGTACCACATTCGGCGGTACCTGGGTTACCAGGAGCGATAAATAATTCGCCACATAATGGGGATTTTGCAATGGCCCACGCTAAGGCATGCTCTCGTCCTCCACTGCCAATGAGTAATACGTTCATGTTCACATTAACTTAGAGACTCTGCGGTTGAGATAATAGAAACGAAACTTTCCGCATCCAAACTAGCACCGCCAATAAGACCTCCGTCTACATCGGGTTGTTGCAAAAGCTCACCTGCATTACCAGGTTTCATACTTCCCCCATACAAGATTCGGATGGCATCGGATAGCTCTCCAAATTGTTCCTTCAGAATACCTCTGATATAGGCATGCATTTCTTGGGCCTGTTCCGGGCTTGCGGTTTCACCCGTACCAATCGCCCAAACTGGTTCGTAAGCAATGACGATTTGCACGGCCTCTTCCGCACTCATACCATTAAAAGCGGCTTGAACCTGATGCTTTACCACGTTGAAATGTTCACCTGATTTTCTCTCTTCTAATAACTCACCTACACATACAATAGGTGCCAAGTCATGTAAAAGTGCCGCTTTGGTTTTGGCAAGAATCAATTCATCGGTCTCATGGAAGTAGGCTCTGCGTTCCGAGTGTCCTAAAATCACATAACTACATCCCGCTTCAACCAGCATCTTAGCACTTATTTCACCAGTAAAAGCACCTTCTTCAGCTTGATGCATATTTTGTGCACCTACCAAGAGATCGGTTTCATGAAGTTGGTCGATCGCCATTGAAAGAGAGATATAAGGTGGACACACCAAGACATCCACATCCTCAGAAACAGAGGGTTTATGCTCCTTAATAGACTGTAATAAGTCGGAAGCAAACTCAGCTCCCCCATTCATTTTCCAGTTTCCAGCAATTAAAAATTTCCGCATGATTGAGTGTATTGTTTTAGATTAATCAGTAGCTAAGTGTGAT
>JAYPDB010000045.1:8213-13812 GCA_038125045.1 Bacteroidota bacterium | reverse complement strand
TGTGGATCTCTTCAATCAACTAACCAAAGAAGATGAAACCGTATTCACCTATGGTGAATACATAAGGACGTTTATTAAGGACATAAAAGCGGCTGGTGCCACTCCAATTATATGTTCTCCCGTGCCCACAAAAGGAACAGTGTTAAGTAAATTAGTTAAATATGATACTTGGGCGGAACAAATAGCAGCAACCGAAGGCGTCTATTTCATTGATTTATATGACATTATTTCAGAGGCGTATTCAACACTAAATCCTGATGAGTTGGACAGCCTGTTTGATAAGGATCGGGTTCATACCACCTATGAGGGCGCCAAGTTCTCATCTAAATTGGTTGTAGCTGGGTTGAAGGGAATGGTTCGTAATCCATTACAAATCTGGCTTAATTCGGAGGGCGAAGATATTACTTCTGCTCATACGATTAGCTCTTCTGCCTTTGATCCTATTGTTAAGGGATATGGGGAAAACCATTTTACTGTTGGAAAGTTGTTGTACGAGAGTAGTTTTACTAATCCCGACGATTGGCATATTCAAACCGAAAAAACACCCTCAAAATATGCGCCACGTGTAGATTTCCGAAATAATACCCTGGAAGTACTCATGCCGGGTAGAGGTGCCACTATATGGAATAAACAGGAATTTTCAGGGAATATTACCATCACCTATAACGTGAAGGCTCCTTCAACCTATGTTAGTGAACTTGGTATAGCGGTTAGAGATATTAATAACTTCTGGCACGCTACTCATCCGGATCAAGCCGAATTAATCTTTGATGATACAATATATGACGGTGCTTTTCCATCGTATCATACCTTGAATGGTTATTATACGTCGATAGGTGGGAGAGATAATACCACAACCCGCATGAGAAGGTATCCCAGAATGATAGCTGCCGATGCCGTATCGCATATTAGTTTGACTGAGAGAGATGAACAGTTGCCCTATCTTATTCAACCCGACAAGATGCATTTCATACAAGTTGTTGTGTTCGAGGACCTTGTGCAATATCTGGTTAATGGAGAAGTATTTTATGAAATAAAATCGGGTGATTTAGTTCAGGTTACACATCCTAACGGATCGATTGAAACACAGCCTTATGATCTCGACTTATTTCCACCCTATTCGAATGGATGGTTTGGGTTTCGGCTAGTAAATACGCATCATATATATTCTGATTTTAAAGTACATGCATTAGAATCTCTTGAATAATGAATGTAATTGTAATGTATGGCACATAAGAGGGTAGATTTTGAGGCTATAGGTCTCTTTATATAGGTAGGCTTGCATGAGATCATGAGGCCTTAGAGCAGTACAAAAGCTCACAATTAGTGGAAAACAAAAAAGGAAATACCATGAAAAAAACCGTACATAAGGAGACTTTTAAGGGTCTTTTAGCTTTCTCAATTAGTGTGTGTATGATTTTTGTGCTTACGGCCTCCTCTCAAGCACAAATCGTTGAAGGAATCGATTATAGCAGTCGTTCCGACGTGTACAGAACCTTTGATATGGCTGGGCAAGATATTTTTGGGCAACGATTTGCCTCTGAACATTACTCGTTTAAAGATGCTGTGACGAATGTAGATGTTATTGCTTTAACTACCTCACGGCATAACAATTCTAAGATTTATCAGGATCATCCACAGTGGACTTCCGATGGTTCGCATTTGGTTTTTCGTTCCAGTAGAGCAGATGGTCAGTATTACGCCATGTCTATGTCTTCCTACGAAATTGTTCAAATTACGACCGGATCTAATAATCAACTTGTCCATTTAGGATGGAATAATAATTTAGCTTATCAATTAAGAGAACGGGAGTTAGTTGAACTAAACTTGCCTAAATTACTGGCCGACAGTGAACAGGGTGCCGTTACTAAGTCAACGGATTACGAACGAGTCATTGCCACCTTACCTCCTGGAGTGCGAGAGACCAGTGGAGTCGCGCTGGATGCGAATGAGCAGCGTTTATTTTTTATTAATCGCCTAGAAAAACAGCATTCTACCTTTTACAGTATCGATTTTGAGTCTGGAAAGGTTGATAAGATATTAGAGGTTCCGTTTTGGGCGAATCATTTACAAGCCAATCGATGGGTACCCGGCGAAGTGATGTATTCATGGGAAACCGGAGGAGATTCCCCTCAACGAATTTGGTCTATGGCCATTGATGAAAAAGGTGATGTGGTAAACCGTCCATTATACGAGGAAAACGATGAGGAATGGGTGACTCATGAGGTTTTTATGAATGCCGATCATATCGTTTTTAATGTTATGGGCCATATTGACCGTTTAAATAAAAACCCAAATGGTATTTTTGTTTTAAACATCCGAACCAATGAACTTATTAGGCTTGATCAGGCAGGTAAAGGGGGATATTGGCATGCCTACGGCACGGAAGACTTAAAGTGGGTAGTGGGAGATACCTTTGATGGAAATCTATACAGAATCGATGTAGAAACCTCCGACGTCCGACTATTGACTACGGGTCACCGACCAAATGGTCCAAGTCCATTTACAAGGGAAGCCCATTCTCATCATTCTATTAGCCCTGACGGAAAATGGGTATTGTTTAATTCAAGTCTTCTAACAAGTAGTGATATTATGTTAATACCACTGCACCCAAAAGATCTAAGCTTACCAACCGCCGATTGGTAGCGAATCACCTAGTATTAAATCTAACCATTCAATTACTACACAGACCTGATGAACGTTTTTGATAATTTCACAAAGAAATGCATTCATTTGCTTGTTTTTGCCACTGTTTTTGTCCTTGGTTGCACGCTTGATCAAGAAAGGAATGCCCCAAAATTAACCGATACTACAGTACCACTTCATGCTATCTGGCCCGATTATCCTGTTCAGTATGAACCGGCGACTGAAGAACAAATTATCGAGACCGTAGACCGAATCTACTCGTATTTGAACTCATCGACTCCTATGGTCTTGTTAGGTTCTGAATCAAAAGAGCAAGTAACAGACTTTGGTAGCTATACCGGTAATACCGAATTTGAAGCAGGTGATTTCCGACTAGTTAGTTATGAATGGGGAGTTACCTACGCAGCCTTACAGTTACTTGGAGAGGTAACAGGTGACCAAAAATATATTGATTACTCTACGGATCGGATCAACTTTATCGCGGATATTGTAGCGTCACATCGTGAACAATTGGCTGAAAACTCGGATCTAAAAACCCCAGTAGAATCCTTAATTCATCCAGGTGCTCTCGATGATGCCGGAGCTATGAGTGCAGCTATGATTAAGCTTTCTGAAGCAGGATATACCGAAAATGAGCATTTAAATTGGTTGGTTGAGAACCTAGTTGGATACATACATAATGATCAATTCAGATTAGAAGACGGCACCCTTGCCAGAAACCGACCACAGGAGAACACTTTATGGCTTGATGACCTATTTATGAGTATTCCGGCCCTAGCACAAATGGGGGTCCGAACCGGTGATTCTAAGTATTTCGATGATGCCGTTAAGCAAGTAGTTCAGTTTTCCGAGCGTATGTTTGACGAAGAAAAGGGTATATATATCCACGGCTGGGTGCAAGGTATGGAAGACAAGCCTCGGTTTCACTGGGGGCGTGCAAATGGTTGGGCTGTAATGGCGAAAGTAGAACTCTTGTCGGTGCTACCGGAAAGTCACCCTGGATACCGTGTAGTTCTTGAGCAATTGAGAAAGCATATCCGAGGATTAGCCAAATATCAATCAGGAGAGGGCCGCTGGCATCAACTTTTGGACAAATCTGATTCCTATTTAGAGACTTCAGCTACTGCAATTTATACCTATTCTATAGCTCGGGCTATTAACCGTAAGTGGGTTGATGAAAAATCCTATGGCCCAATGGCCTTACTAGCTTGGAACTCGGTGAGTAACCAAATTAATGACATTGGACAGGTTGAGGGTACCTGTGTGGGAACAGGTATGGCCTTTGATCCTGCTTTCTATTACCACCGTCCAATCAATGTATATGCCGCACATGGTTATGGACCCGCTATTTTAGCTGGTGCTGAAATTTTGGAAATGGTGCGTACTCATAATGTAGGCATTAATGATAGTGGTCTGCAGGTGTATGGCGATAAGTAATTACCAACCAATCAAATGAAAGTGCGTATTACCACGCACCTCCATCACATTTTGTAATGATGAAAAGCCAGTCACAATTATTTGGATACATTCTTCTGGGATATTTTCTTTTCGGGTTGAAAATAACGTCCTCAGCACAAAGCCGACCTGATACCACCTTTAAAGTCTTTCAATTTCCAGCTGATCAAATTCCTAGAATCGACGGTGAAACGAGTGATTGGGATATGGTACCTACGCATTATACCATAGGTACCGATGAGTTAGTTGATGATAAAAAGAATTACGACGCTCCCGATTCCTCAACCTTGGCTGTACAGGTTAAGGTAGGTTGGGTTAATGGACTAAATAGGCTTTATTTTCTTTATGAAGCCGAAGATGATTATTGGCATTTTAATGAACCTGGGCTTAAAAATGACACGTATGAAATCGTAGTAGATGCCGATTTGTCGGGTGGTCCTTTAATTGATCGGTTTCATCCTAATGAACGCTTAGATCAGTGGGATGCCTATTTTTCCTTTCATGGAGTGCATGCTCAGAACTATCACATTTTCACCCCACCAGTGGGTAAAGACTGGACCTTGGCGTGGGGCCCTCAATCATGGATAAAAGAATTGCCCTATGCAAATGCTGCCTATGATTTTGACTTTGAACACGGCGAATCCGGAAAATTAACCCTAGAGTTTTGGATTACTCCTTTTGATTATGCAGGTGCCGAAGGGCCAGAACGAGCGGTTGAATCAATTCTCTATGAGCATAAATTGATCGGCCTTGCTTGGGCGGTGCTCGATTATGATGAAGGGGGCAAGCAGGATGGTTTTTGGAATCTCTCAGACCAACATACCATGTATGGCCAAGCTTCAGAGTTGGTTATGTTTGAGTTGATGCCTTTAATTGATGAACTGCAACCCGCCATAAAAGCAGATTGGGACTTTACGGTTATTGATATGAAAAGAAGGAAGGTAGCTTTTCAAGATGAGTCTAAGGGAACAATTACGGAATGGAGATGGGACTTTGGTGATGGAAATACTTCAAATGAACAACATCCTATCCACGAATATGAGGTAGCTGGACTCTATGTAGTCGTTCTTGAAGTTCAGGGACCTGACGGGGTTGATCGATTGTCAAAAGTATGGGATGTCGCTATTAAATAGGCCATTATGGATGGTAATTATCCCATCTGATAAAATAAAAAGATTATATAGAAACCTAAATATGAGGTGGAACCAATGATGATTAGGAATGCATTCAAAATGCAATTAAAGTCAGGAAATATAGAGGAATACAAAAAACGCCATGATGAGATCTGGCCAGAATTGTATCAAGCGCTGAAACAAGAAGGTATTCATGACTATTCTATTTTTTTGGATGAAGAAACCCTGAGTTTGTTTGCTGTTCAGAAATTGGAACCTGATTTTAATGAAGAACGATTACGATCGCTCCCCATCATGAAAAAATGGTGGGAGTACATGAAAGATTTAATGGAAGTTCATTCCGATAATTCACCTATAGCCAAACC
>JAYPDB010000045.1:2601-8113 GCA_038125045.1 Bacteroidota bacterium | reverse complement strand
TATTATATGAGTACATTACTTGAGCGTTTAGATGCTCGGTTCGAAAGTATAGACGAATACGAGCGCCGCCCTGTCCCTGAGAACAAGCTCAAAGGATGGAGAAGCTTTTTGGGTATGTATGCAGGTGAGCATACCGCGGGTACCGAATTTGTAATAGGGCCTTTATTTGTGGCACACGGGGTGGCTGCGGTTGACTTAATTTGGGGATTGATATTAGGTAATGTACTCGCAGTTCTTAGCTGGGCTTTTTTATGTGCACCGGTAGCTGTAAAAACAAAGCTTACCCTGTACTGGCAGTTAAAAAAAATATGTGGTGATCGATTAGCCACGATTTACAATATCATTAACGCCTTAATGTTCTGTTTTTTAGCAGGTTCGATGATCGCTGTTTCTGCAACTGCAGTTGGTTTGCCCTTTGGGATTCCAATGCCAGAACTAGGGGATTGGTTGCCTACAAGTATTGGATGGGTGATTACGGTCTTCCTGGTGGGTACCGTCATAACCATTGTAGCTATACTAGGGTTTAAGTATGTGTCATGGTTTGCCAATGTGGCGTTTCCATGGATGATCCTTGTTTTTATTGCCGCAGCATTAGCGGTTTTACCTGAATTAGGGGTTCAATCCTTGGGCGATTTCTGGGGGGTAGCAAAAGAAAAAATATGGACTGGTGTCCCTGCCGAAGGGCAAAGCAAATTTACCTTTTGGCATGTAATGTTTTTCGCATGGTTCGCTAATATGGCCATGCATATTGGAATGGCAGATATGTCTATCCTACGTTTTGCAAAGAAATGGCAGCATGGGTTTTCGTCAGGAACCGGTATGTTTCTGGGTCATTTTGTGGCTTGGATGGCGTCCGGAATATTAACAGCTGCCGCTGCAGGGGCAATTGCACCTGGAATTATTGCTTACAACAGTGCAGGAATAGCCGGCGCAATTTGTGTCGTGATAGCCGGATGGACTACCGCAAACCCAACCATTTATCGTGCCGGTTTGGCTTTTCAGTCGGTAACCCCAAATTGGAAGCGTTGGAAGGTAACCTTGTTTACAGGACTCATTACATCTATAGCCGCTTGTTTCCCTGCTTTAGTCATGAAATTATTGGATTTTGTCGCCCTTTATGGATTGGTGTTGATGCCGATGGGTGCCGTAATCTTTCTGGATATTATAGTCTTTCCAAAATTAAACCTACAAAGCAATTTAGCTGATAAGATAGGGATAGATTTCAACTGGGCGGCAGGTCTCACGTGGTTCATAACTCTAGCATTATGTTTGTTTATCAACATTTCTATGGGTGTTGAAATATTCTTTCTTGGCCTGCCTGGATGGTTTATAGCGGTACTACTCTATTTAGTGATTAGTCGCCTCTATCAATCTGGTTTTACAAAATCTGGAGTACTTGAATCAGGTGTCTAGTTAGACCAAAATGAACAAATCTTACGCGGTAAAAATTCTTTTAAAACATGTTAAAAAAACAAATGGATACATACTTTAGACAAGTAGAAAGTAAATGGGATGAAGTAGAAGTTAACGGCAAAGATGCTCTAGATAGATTGGTGTACCGCTCTAATCTACTGGGTAGTGATGCGTATATCAACAATACCGGAGGAGGAAACACATCAAGTAAGGTGTTCGAAAAAGATCCTATTACTGGTGAAGATGTTCGCGTTCTTTGGGTAAAAGGTTCTGGTGGAGATTTGCGTACGGCGAACAGAACTAATTTTTCATCTTTGTATCAAGAGCGATTGCTACAACTTCAAGAAGTTTATGCTGGTATGCCGGACACTGGCCTTAAGTCTGAAGCTGAAGACTCCATGACTTCGATGTATTCACATTGTACCTATAATTTGAATCCAAGAGCACCTTCAATTGACACGCCTCTACATAGTTTCATACCGTTTAACTATGTGGATCATACTCACCCAGTTCCTGTAATCGCTTTGGCTACAGCTGATAATGGGCCAGAGCTTATGCAAAAAATTTATGGTGATGAAGTTGCATGGGTAGATTGGATGAGACCAGGTTTTGAATTAGGTCTTAAACTACAAGAGGTGATCAAAACTCACAAAGGCATCCGTGGTATTATACTTGGAGGGCATGGTTTAATTAACTGGTCAGACGATGAGAAAACCTGCTATGAAACCAGTATTGAGCTAATCAATAGGGCCGCCAAATATTTAGCGGATCATGATTTAGGTGAAAAAAACTTTGGTGGTCAAAAATTCTCTACTCTTGAAAAAGAGGAAAGAAGAGGAGTTTTTAGTGAAATACTCCCTTTCATACGAGGTCAGGTAAGTCAACAAAAAAGATTTATTGGTACGATACAAGACGACCATACCACTTTGGAGTTTATAAATTCGATAGACGCTCCTCGATTAGCAGAATTAGGAACTTCATGTCCCGATCACTTTTTGAGAACCAAAATTAAACCTCTTTACGTGGAATGGAATCCAGAATCTAAGGATCTGGTTTCGCTTAAAGAGGCCATAACTGATGGTTTGGTACGCTATAGAGAGGATTATGCTGCTTATTACAATGCATGCAAAGATGCGGCCTCGCCAGCAATGCGGGATCCAAATCCAACGGTCGTTTTGATACCTGGATTAGGAATGATTTCATGGGGTAAAAACAAAAGTGAATCTCGGGTTACCGCAGAATTTTATACCGCTGCTATTGGTGTGATGAGAGGTGCTGAGTCGGTGGCTAACTATACGGCATTACCTAAACAAGAAGCCTTTGATATCGAATACTGGGCACTAGAAGAAGCTAAATTACAACGCATGCCAGCCGAGAGTGAATTTTCACGGCAAATTATAGCGGTGATTGGTGCTGGAAGTGGTATTGGAAAAGCATTGGTTCCAAAATTGTTAAAACAAGGAGCTACCGTAGCGGCTCTTGATTTGAGTTTGGATTCTGCCCAGACTACCGCGGATGAAAATCTTCGTGCCATAGGTATGGGTATTGGTGTAGCGGGTTCAGATATCAGTGGTTCCGGTGATATTATAGGTGTTCAATGTGATATCACGAATCGTAGCTCTGTTTCAGAGGCATTAAAGCACATTGTACTAGCTTATGGAGGCTTAGATCATATTGCGGTAACGGCTGGCTTATATCCGACTCCTGATTTAAACGGAAATGTAAAGGACAAAGATTGGGACAAAAGTTTTGCAGTTAATGTGACGGGTAATTACATCGTTGCAAGTGAAGCATCCACTATATGGGATAACCAAGAGCTAGAAGGTAGTATGGTTATCACAACGAGTGCCAATGCTGTGGTAGCGAAAGCCGGTAGTATGGCCTATGACACCAGTAAATCTGCAGCTAATCATTTAATCAGAGAACTAGCCATTGCCCATGGTCCTAAGATACGCGTCAATGGTGTGGCTCCAGCCACGGTAGTCGAAGGTAGTAGTATGTTCCCAAGAGACCGAGTACTGGCATCACTTACCAAATACGGCCTTTCTTTTGATGAAGCTGACAGCACCGAATCACTGAGAACTACACTTGCAAAATTTTATGCAAGTCGTACCTTAACAGAAAAAAGTATAACCCTTGATCAACAATGTGCCGCTATCTATGCGCTATTGAGTTCCATGATGGAAAATACAACTGGACATATTATACCTGTTGATGGCGGTTTAACTGAAGCATTCTTACGATAATACATGAGGGTAGTATGAAAAAAGTTCTATGGCCTATATCAATTATTGGTTTATTATTGACCATCATTCCATCTTTTCTGGTATTTAATGGTACACTTACGCTAGAAAGCCACAAACTATATATGACGGTTGGGATGGTGTTATGGTTTGCAACCGCATCTATTTTATTAAAAGAGGAGGAGGAATCGGAAGAAGAATCTCCGGCACAATCCTAACTATACGTATCTATGACCCCTATATCATCTGAACACCTAGACCAACTAAATCAGCCCCTTGTCTACGCTCATACCAATCGTTTTAATATTCTAAAAGAAGATCTTAATGAAGAGGGTATAGAAGTTGAATCACTCATTGCAAAACTTATAACATTTCAGATTGCGGTGCCAAGTTGGGCACTCGGGTCGGGTGGTACACGATTTGGTAGATTTGCTATTGGTGGAGAACCACGCAACTTAGAAGAAAAAATTGAGGATGTAGGGCTTATTCATGCCTTAAATCACTCTAGTGGTTCTATATCTTTGCATATACCTTGGGATATTCCAAAAGATGCCAAAGCGATTCAAGAACTTGCAAATGAGCATAATCTTGTGTTTGATGCAGTGAATTCCAACACTTTTCAAGATCAAAAAGATCAACTGCATTCGTATAAATTTGGGTCACTTTCACACAGTGAAAAAGAAGTGAGGGATCAAGCGATTGCACACAATAAAGAGGTTATATCCTATGGTGAACAGTTAGGATCTAAAGCCTTAACGGTCTGGCTTGCAGACGGTTCTAACTTCCCAGGACAACAGAATTTTAGAGAAGCTTTAAATCGTACCTTTGATTCGTTGAGTCAGATTTATGAATCACTTCCAAAGGATTGGAAATTGCTTATTGAATACAAACCCTTTGAACCAAATTTCTATTCGATGGTCATCCCCGATTGGGGTACCTCGTTTCTACTTGCGTCTAAATTAGGCGAAAGGGCTAAGACTTTAGTCGATTTAGGTCATCACCTTCCGAATACGAACATTGAGCAAATCGTAGCCGTATTGTTGAATGAAAAAAAATTAGGAGGTTTTCATTTTAATGACTCTAAATATGCCGATGATGATCTGACAACGGGATCCATTAAACCCTATCAGCTATTCTTGATCTTTAATGAACTCATCGACGAACCTGAGAACACCGAAGAGGTCTTTGAAAATACAGCCTGGATGATTGATGCTAGTCACAATGTGAAAGACCCATTAGAAGATTTAATTCAATCCTTGGAATCCATCAATCAGGCCTATGCAAAAGCACTTTTAGTGGATCGTAATGCTTTAGAGCAGGCTAGAGGATCTAATGATCCTGTAAAAGCTCAGGAAGTATTACAAAAAGCCTTTCAAACAGATGTTAGACCCTTACTGGCGGAAGCTAGAAGAAGGGCAGGGGCTGCTATTGATCCCATTGGTGTTTATCGATCGCTGGATATACGTAAGACCTTAATAGCACAACGTGGTAGCTCGACCATTGCTACCGGACTCTAAGTTGTAATCAGCTCTAATGATGCATAAAATTTCGGTTACAGCGATTTTCGATATAGGCAAGACCAATAAGAAGTTTCTACTGTTTGATGAGCGTTGTAACCTACTTTATAAACATCAAGAAAAGTTAGCAACGATACATGATGAAGACGGAGATGAATGTGATGACCTAAACGCAATCGAGTTATGGGTTAAAGAAAACCTTAAACAGGTGCTAAATAATCCAGAATTTTCGGTTGATCGTCTAAATTTCTCCACTTACGGAGCAAGTTTAGTTTTTTTGGATGGCCATGATAGCCCAGTTGGGCCTCTCTATAATTATCTAAAGCCATATCCTGAGGC
>JAYPDB010000045.1:0-2591 GCA_038125045.1 Bacteroidota bacterium | reverse complement strand
TTTTTATGCTCGATATAAAGACAAGCGAAGTATGGCACTGGAAACGGCCTCACCGCCAATGGGCATGCTCAATTCGGCTTTGCAAATATTTTGGCTAAAAGAGTATAAATCTGCTCTTTACACGTCCACGAAAACGATCTTGCATTTTCCACAATATCTAAGTTTTGTTTTTAGTGGTAAAAAGGTCTCGGAATTGACTAGTATCGGATGTCATACGATGATGTGGAATTTTGAGCAACAAGAATATCATCATTGGATGAAACAGGAAGAATTTGTCCAGCGATTACCAGAGATAACATCTTCTAAGACAAGTTATCCTTTAGAAATTGAGGGGAAGCAGATGGAAGTTGGTGTCGGTATTCATGATAGTTCATCAGCTTTAGTGCCATACCTATATACACTGAAAGAACCCTTTATCTTGGTTTCAACGGGTACTTGGAGTATTAGTTTTAATCCCTTTAATGAAGAGACTTTGAGTTATGATGAGCTCCAACGTGACTGTCTATGTTACATGAATATTTATGGGGCACAGGTGAAATCATCGCGATTTTTCTTAGGTAATGAATACAGTAAGCAGCTAAAGAAAATAAAAGCCTATTTCTCTGAAGATTTTGATGAAAAAAATCTGGTATTAGATAAAGACATCATCGATCGGTTAACCAAGGATGAAAATTCTTATCGTAAGTTGGGTTTAGAAGAATCGTATAATTCCGGACCATTTGCTCAAGATAAACCAGGTTACTGGGATGTTTCGTTATTTGAAACTGCAGAAGAAGCCTATCAACAACTTATGTTGGATTTGGTAAGTATACAGGCCGAATCCATAAGGCTTGTATTAGGAGAAGTTGAAACCAAAAAAATAGTCGTTACTGGTGGTTTTAGCCAAAATTTAAGTTACATCCACTTACTGGCTTCTTATTTTCCTGATAAAGAAATCGTGACCTCTCGACTACCTAATGCTTCGGCACTAGGAGCGGCATTGGTGATCAGTAAAGACAGTATTTTTGAAACCGATAAAGATGCTGCAACTGAGCTCCTGGATCTTAAGCCTTGTGCAAATACCCCTATTGAATCGGTTAGAGATTATCAATGGAAAAACATCGATGGACCTTTACGTGAAAAAAAAGAGTCATTACAGTTATGAGGATTTCTTTATTTATTACCTGTTTTAATGACACCTTATACCCCGAAACGGGGAAAGCCATGGTGCAACTGCTTGAGCGATTAGGACACCAAGTAGAATTTCCTAAAGAGCAAACGTGTTGCGGACAGATGCATTACAATTCTGGGTATCAAGATGAGGCCATTCCATTGGTTAGAAAGTTTATACAGGTGTTTAAAGATGCTGAAGTTGTCGTCGCTCCATCGGCTTCCTGTGTGGCTATGGTTCGGGAATTTTATGCCGATTTGGCAAAGAGATCGGGTGATCAAGAATTAATCGCAAAGGTAGCTCAAGTCGTAACTAAAGTGTATGAGCTGTCTGTTTTTTTAGTCGATGTTTTAGGTGTAGAAGATGTTGGCGCTTATTATCCTCATCGCGTTACCTATCATCCAACCTGCCATTCGATGCGAATGCTCCATGTTGGTGATGCTCCATTAAAGCTGTTAAAAAAGGTACAAGGTATTGATTTGGTTCGTTTAAACGATGCTGATCAATGTTGTGGTTTTGGAGGTACATTTGCTGTTAAAAATTCCGATACGTCAGTAGCGATGGCAGCAGATAAAGTTGATAATATAAAGGATACAAAAGCTGAGGTATGTACTTCAGTGGATAACTCCTGCCTTATGCATATTGGGGGGACCTTACAGCGTCAAGGAAGTGAAATTAAGTCCATCCATCTTGCTGAAATTTTAGCATCTACCTCTGACGAGTATTCCATCGAAAGTGAACCAACCTCTGCGCCATGAGCTCAAAAATTGAAAGCTCTCCCACATTTCAAAAGACCGCTAAGTTCTTTCTTACGAACCAGCAGTTGAGAAAAAATATTGGTCATGCTACCCACACCATACGAGAGAAACGTAAAGGGGTGGTGGGTGAAATGCCCGATTGGGAAGCGTTGAGACAAGCCGGAGAGAAGATTAAAACGCGAGTGATGCGTCACTTAGATACCTATTTGTTGGAACTGGAAGCTTCCGTGCAGAAGGCAGGTGGCATCGTGCATTGGGCAGATAATGCCGAAGAAGCGAATCGAATCATCGCCGATCTATTGGTAGAGAAACAGGTAGATGAAGTGGTTAAGGTAAAATCTATGACCACCGATGAAATCCGGCTAAATGAATCTTTGGCCAAACAAAATATTTTGGCCCTCGAAACCGACTTAGCGGAATTAATTGTTCAATTAGCTGGTGATGAATCTTCCCATATTTTGGTGCCAGCTATTCATAAGAATCGAACCGAAATACGAGATCTTTTCCGACTTAAATTAAACAGGCCCGATCTGTCCGATGAGCCAGAAGAATTAGCAGAAGCTGCCCGTAGCTATCTTCGGGCAAAATTTTTGAAAGCAAAGGTAGGCATTAGTGGAGCTAACTTTGGAGTGGCAGAAACCGGTACGATTTCGGTAGTAGAATCGGAGGGCAATGGTAGAATG
>JAYPDB010000044.1:0-13863 GCA_038125045.1 Bacteroidota bacterium | reverse complement strand
GTGCGATTATGTTGAGCCGCTCTCTTTTCAATTTCATCGAGCTGTTTCGCTTTATACACCGAGTGTATCCAATGCACATAGGGGGCTATATACTTTATCTTATTGGTTTGAAGCGTACCAATCATATGCCACTGTATGTCGGAATAGGAGAACCCGGTGGCTTTTTCTTGCAATTCTAACATACGGTTTTCGCCAAAATGTCTCTGTCCAGCACGATAAGCCTCTTCAATCATCTGAATAGGCTTCGTTTTGCTAACCGCAACCAAGCAAATGTCCTTGTATTGCCTTCCGCATTGCTTAGCAGAATCTTCAATGGAAGCTAGCGAGTGTTTTAGGGAGTCTTGAATAGAGACCATTCGAGCGATTAAAATATGTTAATATTTTTAACTTATGGTTATTAGCCTTATTTTTGAATCTAACAACTAATTGAAGGTAACCATTTTTTGGTACTTAAATTCCCGATGTACTTACGCCTCTATGCTGGCCACCCGTCCTCTTCAGAACAAAAGAAAAAAGGAAGATAGGTGAGCCTAAACATTCGACAAATATCTACCTTTTTGAATCAATGGGCGCCTCCCAGTGTCAAAATGGATTATGATAACGTCGGGTTATTAGTTGGGAATCCAGATGCACAGGTACAACGCATACTCACCTGTCTTGATGTAACAGAGGCAATCGTTCAAGAGGCTATTCAGAAAAGGTGTGATTTGATCATTGCTCACCATCCTCTGATTTTTTCCAAAATTGGTAAAATTAACCCCACCCATTCACAGGGAAGAATTATTTATTCTCTCATTAAAAATGACATAGGTCTTTTGGTCGCTCATACCAATTTGGATGCGGCCTTGGATGGCGTTTCTTTTGCCTTAGCCAACACCCTTGGCTTGGATCAGTTACGGTTTTTAAAAGCAAGTGAGCCTATTTCTCGAAAAATAAGGTTGGTGACCTCTCATGATAATCCCAAAGCCGTGTTACAGCTACTCAATTACTATTCGGTAGAGGACGCTCATTACTTTCATGTAGATAACCGCTCGGAGGGGCTTACCTGTTTTGAAGCAACCATTGATCAGCATCTTCTAAAAGAATTAAAAAAAGGCCTACGGAAAGAAGGTCTTTTAAAAGAGGGTAAGTTTCAGGTTACCCAATTGGCTTCTTCGTCTAAAAATTATGGATATGGAGTAGTAGGAGAATATCCAGAAGAAGGAGTTGGTATGAATGAATTTTTACACCTGGTGTCAAAAGCTTTAAAAGTCAAAGCTATACGATATTCAGGTACGGTAGAACGTATAAAAAAGGTCGCTGTTTGTGGCGGATCAGGAAGTATGCTCACGCAAGAAGCCATAGCATCAGGAGCTCAGGCATTTGTAACGTCCGACATTAAATATCATGATTATTTTCTTGAAAAAGAGGGTTTCATGCTATTAGATGTGGGACACTATGAAAGCGAGTTTCCTGTGGTTGAAGCGTTAAAAAATGAAGTCAGTGAGGCTTTTGAATCATTGGACGTCTTAATGACTCAGCGTATAACCAACCCCATGAATGTGTATTTATCTGACCAAGAATTAAAAACCACTCAACCACCCGAATAAGATACATGAAAGAAGTACTGCAGCAACTCGCTAATCTACAGTATATCGATAGTCGAATCGATGAACTAAAACAACTACGCGGAGATCTACCCGAAGATATCATGGATGTAGAAACCGATATAGCGCGACTAGAAGCTAAGCAAGCCAAACTCGAACAAGAGGATAAGGACTTATCGGTAGAATTAAATCAACTTGAATTAGACATCACAAGTGCTACCGAGAAGGTTTCAAAATACGAGGATCAACAGTTATCGGTACGAAATAACCGTGAGTATGATGCTCTTACCAAAGAGATTGAGGTTCAAAAACAAGTGGTAGAAAAATCGCATGTTAGAATCGAACAAGCGGCCAAACGCAAAGAATTGGTGGCGCCTGAAAAAGCAGAGATTGACGCTCAGTTAGAAGAGGTGCGAGCGAAACTTGCTGAGATGAAAACCAATTTGGATACGGTGATGAACAGTACCGAAGAGGAAGAAAGTCAGCTATTAGAAAAACGGGATGAGGTTGTAAAAAACATAGATCAGCGTTATTTACGTAACTACAATCGTTTACGTGAGGGTTTATCTAATGGAATCGCGGTTGTGGCGATGGACCGTGGAGCAGCGTTTGGAATGAGCCTTCCTCCACAAACTCAGGTTGAAGTTCGCAGAATGAACAAAATCATTTTTGACGAAAGCAGCGGTAGAATCGTGATTGATAAGAGCTTTTTTGATCAAGCCAAAGAGCAGTTAAGCTTCTAATTTCATAAAAATCAACGTATCTTAAAGAAGATGCATTGGACAATCGCCTGACACTTTGTGCTGGGAGGAAAGTCCGGACACCTACAAGTACCGTGCTCAACGATCCCTAGGGCGTAGTTGAGGATTTGCTTTGGCAAGTACAGAAAGTGCCACAGAAAATAAACCGCTTCTTAGGAAGTAAGGGTGAAAAGGTGGGGTAAGAGCCCACCGCCTCTTGTTGTGAAACAGAGGGCATGGTAAACCTCACGGGGTGCAAGTTCACGCAGGCAATACACGCCACTTGTCGTTATGTTGCCGGGTAGAACGCATTAGATAAATGATTGTCATTTATAGCCAATGGCATAGGCTATAGAACAGAATCCGGCTTATAGATGTATCTAGCCACACATGGAGCTCTTAACCGAAAGGTTGAGAGCTCTTTCTTTTGCGATGATCTCCACCAATTCTTTTTGAAAAGTGAGACGCCACCCATAAAACAAGCGTCTGAAGTCACTGTAGTTACACCTTGAACCGAGCGCCCTCTTTTAGGCTCCTGCTTACTTGCCGCTTCAAATCTTTGTCTTTGATGCTGTCTCTCTTATCGAATAATTTCTTACCCTTTGCCAAGCCAATTTGAACCTTTGCCTTCCCGCGTACAAAGTATAATTTTAGGGGCACAATGGTGTGGCCTTTCTGTTGCACACCTTTGTCCAAGGTCCGAATTTCTTTTTTATTTAGGAGTAGTTTTCGATCTCTTTTTGGCTCATGATTCATATAGGAGCCATGTTCATAGGGAGAGATATGAAAATCTTTCAACCAGACCTCACCATAATGTACAATGGCATAGGCATCGGTGAAATTAGCCTTTCCAGCGCGTAGTGATTTAACCTCTGTTCCCTGCAAAGCAATACCCGCCTCAAAACTTTCAACAATGCTATACTCGTGAAAAGCCTTACGGTTAGATATGGTTGGGGTGTTGTTCTTTTCGCTCACGCAGGACCTTTGAGAATAATGGTAGACTTATAAGGTAAAACCCAGTTCGTTCAAATCATTCACCACGTCTTCATCGGGCGTTCGGTTTCCAAAGGTGGCATAGATCCCTAGAATCTGTTCGATTTCGGTAATAGCCTTTTCATTATTTGGATTGATGCGCAATACTTTTACATATTCGCGTAGCGCGTTGTTCATTTTATCGCGCATATTGGTCACATTAGAGTCTCTGTACTCAAGAAAAAGACCAAAATTAAGATGAGTCATTTCTTTGAGTTTGAGTACTTCCTCGCTCTCTTCAAAGGTATCTAAAAGGGCAAGGGCTTCGGTATATTGGTCGGCGGCAATTAAGCTGTTGATTTGGTCAGACACCGAGGCATCCGAATTCGTGGTGTTCATCGTTTCCTTATCACCAGACGCACAAGAAAGTAGCGTGATGCTCAGTAATAAAATGGAAAAGAAAGAAGAGATAGGACGTGGAGAAGACATAGTATAAATCTGTGGTGTTAAAATTATAAAGGTTCACATTAGTTGATGATAGTATACAAAGACCTGATTTTAAAGAGAAGCTTAATTGCTGTACTATCCCCCTCATATTCCCAGTAATTTCACAAACACCAAAGGGCTAAGTCAGTAAGGTGAGTGGGTTAACACTGATGCACAAAATAAAGATAAGCATACTTAGCCATCCAACTATTTTTCTACCAGTGGTAAGAGGCTGTTCAAACCTAACGGGAGGATGTTCAATTTTGATGACGAAAGCGGTGAAAAAAGACCAAAATAACCATAAAACCGAACCGTTTTCGGTTATTGAAGGCTGCCAAATATAATGGATGAATACGCTTAAAAGTAATGACAAGGGGATTAGAACACCCATCCAATACAAATGTTCTTTGTATGCTTTTTTCATCAGTAAGGTGAGCATAATGGTCCATATTCCCCAAGAGAAAACGTCCATTTCTAGATGATACCCTTCCAAAAAACCCTGAAATAGTGGAAAAGCTTCTACCCCGGCGAGTACGGTTAGTCCCGCATAAAACAATCGCGCAATGATGCGGTGTTTTTCATACCCCACCAAACTATACAATATGTGCCCCCCATCTAACTGTCCAACGGGCATTAGGTTTAAAGCAGTAAAAAACAGACCAAACCAACCCGCCAAAAGAAAAGGGTAATGCATAATTTCATACATGGGTGGCGCGCCAGAAAAAAAAGAAGAGATAAAGGCATAGAGAGGGGTCTCCCCAAAAATAAACACCATTTGACCCTCCATTAATGAAGGCAGCGGCGGATACTCCCCATATTGATTCAGATAGTCTATAAGCATTTGATGATCCCCGAACTCGTTCAGAAAACTAGGTTCAGGCAACCGGATAAAACCAATGATTAAAACCATCAAAGAAACGACGAAACCCCCTATAGGACCAGCAGCACCAATATCAAATAAGCTGTAGGTGGTTTGAATTTTTTGACGGATACGGATAACCGCTCCTAGGGTTCCAATACCGACGGGTAAGGGTATAAAATAAGGCAAACTGACATTAACGCGATGATAGACGGCCGCAAAATAGTGACCAAACTCATGAACCGTAAGAAAAGAAAGCAAAAGACTTGCAAAAAGGGCGCCAGTCAGTAAATCCTCTTCACTAGGAAAGGGAAATTGAAACCCCCAAAGTGCGCGTATTTCTAGACCCTTACCTACTAGTAAGGTGCTTACGACACTCACAGACACAAAGGTGAGTACAAAGAGTATACTGTGTTTGATGATTTCACGGGTTGAAGGCCGCCTTCCCGGCGCTTGATGCAACTCATCAACCTCCTGGAAAGAGTGCGACCAATGTTCGAACCTTTGTGAGACTAATTCTTTGGATGGATCTTCACTCATGCGTTACGCTCACGCTTGCTTATGGGATTCAAACCGTTCTAAAGGGAGCGTCATACACCGAGCCCCGCCTCTTCCACGGCACAATTCATGCCCCTCAAAACCTATGGCTAGCTTGAGCGACCCTGATTCAATGGAGCTCCAATCCAATTCTTTTTGGCGGTATTCCTCTAAAAATTCTCGTGTTTTCATATAGGTGTATCCGTGTTCTTTCAACCGTTGAAAGGTATGGGTGTTGCGATCATAGCCCATAATAACACCTGGTGCTAAGGCAAAAACATTGGCACCGTCCGTCCACTGCTCCCGCTCTTGCTGCAACCGTCCACTCCCTCCACAGGCAATGAACGTATATTCCCTGCCAGAAAATTCCTCCAACGCCTCTTTTATATGATGCCTTGATTCCACCACGACCTGCTCCCCATTGAGCCTTAGCGCTACCACATTATGAGCCGTATGCTCAATCACCGGCGGGTACACCACACACTCACAATCGCTTGCAAAAGTAAAGATGGTATCCAGATGCATAGAAGCTCGTTGTTTAGGTATGTCGATAGCTAAAACAGTTTCAACTCCTCCAGTCAATAGGGGTTTTGCTGCTTGAAGTACCCCAGCAAAACTGGTCCTCTCACTAATACCAATAAGGACCAAGTGCTCAGAAGCGACCAAGATATCTCCACCTTCAATGGATTGTTCGGAAGGTAATTGTATAATGGAATTGCCTAAGGATTCAAACAGTGGGTGAAAGTGAACCAAGGTATCCATAAGTATGGATTCACGTAGCCTTGCTGGTGTGGCGGCCCGAGATAGAATTATCTGATGGCCGACAACGGCGGCCAAATCTCGTGTAAATAACAGATTCGGAATGGGATGCACAGGAATATGCGCCAGCGAAGTATGATGGGAAATTCCGGCAGACCCCTCAATCGCCCAACTCAACAATTCATCGGCCGACAACTGTAATAAATCGGACTTCAGTAAGGCCAGCGGTCCAGAGGAAAAAGCTTTGATGAGCTCTTCAACAAAATACTCCCGAGCATCGGATTTCAGAAAACACTCCAGCAAAAGATTTCTAATCTCATACACATGGGAGTCGGAACCCATAATGGTACGAAAGACCTCCAGCATATCCAGATGTTCGGCGCGAGCATCTTCTTCAAAAATGATATCATCGAATAACAATTCGGATTTTAAACCCGGTCGCACCAAAGACATTTCTGGGCCAGGTGTATGCACAAGAACACCTTTTAATCGAGCAACTTCGGAAGAAACGTTGATAGCCATAGCTTGGTTAGATATGCATAACTTTGTTGAATATAATATACTGGTTAAAAAGGCCATTATTAAGCGGAAATGGTAATCTTCTTTTAGTATTTTTCTTGCATGTCTACACGTTCCGAAATAGAATCACTCATGTTTTTGATGGAGGATCCGGATCCTTTTGTACAGGAGCAGGTGCATCTACGATTTCAAGAATTGGGCGATCAAGCCGTGCCTCTGTTGGATCAGATACGGGTAGAGTCCAAAGATAAAGAAGAAAAAAAGCGCATTAGAGAAGTTCTTCATCAACTCACCTTTGAAACCTTAAAAGAGGAATTTGCAGACCTAGTATCCGAGGGTATTCAAAACCGAGGTCAATTAGAGAAAGCGGTGCTTTTACTTGCACGCTTTGGAAATCCAACACTTCGCACCAGTATCTACGAAAAGACCCTGGATCATTTTGCGGATATGATTTGCCCCAGTTTACGCTATAAGCGAAATGAACGTGAGAAAATGCAGATTTTAATGAAGTTCATATTCGAAGATCTGAACTTCAAAGGGGATAATAAAAATTATCATGACCCCGCCAATGGGTTCATCGACCAGGTGATCGAACGCCGGAAAGGCCTCCCAATCTCTTTAAGTTTGGTTGCGATGTTCATTGCCCGGCGCTTAGACCTGCCGGTTTTTGGGGTGAATATGCCGATCCATTTTATGCTTACTTTCGTTGGCTCGCAAGAAGAACAATTGATTGATCCCTACGATCAAGGGGCTGAAGTAAGTTATGATCAGTGTTACTTTTTCCTTAAAAAGAACAACGTAACGCCTCGTCCAGAACACTTCAAAATGGCTGCTGACGTGGATATACTCACCCGATGTATCCGAAATTTGATGCATAGTTATGAGCGCAGTAAAGATCCACATCGGGTAGAAGATTTAAAAAGTTTGTTGGCTTTGATTGAGCAATCAACGGCTTCTTAGCTGTTAAACAAAATGAATTCGGTTGAAAAAGGTCGTATTTTAGAGGCCTAAAATTTTAGAAGACACCTATGAGTTCAACGGCCACCGCCGATTCAACGATACAAGCAGAGGCTCTGAAAAGGAGAACCTTTGCAATTATCTCGCATCCAGATGCGGGTAAAACCACCTTAACCGAAAAGTTACTCTTATATGGAGGGGCTATACATGAGGCGGGATCGGTACGCGCTAGAAAGGCGTCTCATCATGCCGCATCGGATTGGATGGCGATAGAGAAAGAGCGTGGCATATCGGTAACCTCATCGGTTATGCGTTTCGAAAAGGATGGAATAAAGTATAACCTACTCGACACACCGGGGCACAAAGACTTTTCTGAAGATACCCTTCGTACCTTGGTGGCGGCGGATTCAGGATTGATGGTGATTGACGTGGCCAAAGGAGTGGAAGAGCAGACCGAAAAATTATTCGAAGTCTGTAAGCTCAGAGAGGTGCCGGTGATTACCTTCGTAAACAAGTGTGATCGTCCGGGTATGGAGCCTTTGGAGGTCTTAAGTAATATTGAACAAAAACTCGGTATTGAAGCGGTTCCTGCCAGTTGGCCCATGGGATATGGCCAAAAGTTTCAGGGTATCTATGATGTGCAAGCCAAAAAAGTGCATATCTATGAAAAAGCCGATCATGGGGCTAAAAAAGCCATTACCGAAGAATTAGATCCTGAGGAAGCCTTAGCTCAAAGTAATTTATCCGATTTGGAAAAAGATGCCTTTCGGGAAGAACTCATGCTCATTGATGATATGTACGAGAGTATGGATCCCGAGCTCTACAATACGGGTAAAATTACTCCGGTCTTTTTTGGAAGCGCATTAAACAATTTTGGTTTAGATGTGTTCCTGCACTATTTCCACCAATTGGCACCTTCTCCGCAGGGATATGAACAGGCAGAAGGGGGTGTTAGGGTATTAGGAGACACCTTTTCGGGTTTCATATTCAAAATGCAGGCAAATATGAATCCGGGTCATCGAGATTGCGCGGCCTTCATTCGAGTGGCTTCTGGTAAATTTGAACGAGGCCAGGAAGTCGTGGTGGCCCATACCGGTAAGAAATTGAAGATGGCCACGCCACATACCTTAATGGGTGATGAACGACAGCTCTTAGAAGAGGCTTATCCGGGTGATATTGTGTCCATTTTTAACCCAGGAGATTTTAGAATCGGAACCACGGTATACGCCAAAAATCCGGTGAGATTCGATATCATACCCCTGTTTACCCCGGAACATTTTCAAAAAGTAGCTACCAAAGACCCTTTTAAACGTAAACAGTTACGCGAAGGCTTACAACAACTCTCGGAAGAAGGGGTGGTTCATGTGTTTGAGGTGCCCAACGGAGTTGGAAATGAACTCTTATTGGGTACTGTGGGTGTTTTGCAGTTCGAAGTGGTAGAGCATCGAATGAATCAAGAGTATAGTGTAGAGTTGGTGAAAACGCCGGTGGCCTATTATTGTGCTAGGTGGTTGCCCAACGATAGAGCCGATATTATTTCCAAACTAGAATCGTCGTACTCTACTCATGTTACCAAAGACATGGAAGAGAATCCCATCGTACTTTTCGATTCTATGTATGCCCTGCAACAAGCAGAAGAAAAAGTGGGGGGTGAAAACCTATTTAAGTTTAAACAGGGTTAGTTAGGGAATGACCCGTTTAGCATCTTTGGCCAAGGAAAGCACAGCTTGTTGGTACAATGTACTGGTATTGTATCGAAGAATAGCGTCTTCTACATTTCCTTCAATTTTGGTAAAGTGAGCCAAATAGTTGGCCACTGATCGGATGTTGTCGGGCATATGATAAAGGTTTTTACCCTCGCTGTTCATCCACCAGCGATTGAGTGAATACGGGATGAACTGGGCATAGGACATGGCGCCCGCGTAACTGGATTGTAGATCCATGATATCGAGCCCCGTTCTTTTGCAAAATTTCAGAAGTTCCTCGAGTTGTGCCTCTGCAAACGTGTAGCGGTAATCTTCTGCCATCATCGAAATGTAGGCATTGAATGGGTTATAGTTTCCCTTGTAGGTGCCAAATTCCGATTCTACACCAAGGATGCCCATGATGATTTCTTTGGGGATGTTAAATTCTTTTTCGGCGGCCAAAAGGTCTTCGGAATAGGCGGCATAAAATTCGGCCAATTTATTCTTTTTAATCTCATAGGCGAGTACCTGTTTATAATCTTCGAAGCTTTCAATTCGTCGTTCTGCCGAGCGCGTGAATTTTTGGGTGATTCCTTCGATGTATCGAAATCTCGTATCGTCTAAGTAGGCGTTTATATCATATCCCTTGGCCTCAAAATCATCGGCTATCCGTTGAATACGAGCTTGTACTTCTTCACGTATTTGAACGTCTGAAGGTGTTTCTTGGGCGAAAAGTAGCGCGGAGAATGGAGCCAGATGGTTCAACCCGAGAAAAATAAGAGCTGCGAAAAGGGTAAGCAATCGATGGTCTGAGAATGAAATAGGAGTGTGCTGCATAAGGTCTGATCTACTTGTTTATTGATTAATGGCGATTGCATCATCGATAGCGAAGTATAGTAAAGAAATACGCTCAGGGGCAAAAAATTTTGATAAGTGGACAGGCTTTTTGAGTGGGTTCTTTTGGGCGGAAACTAATATGACTATCAACTCGAAAAACCTTATATTTAAAGACTAAGTAATGTTTCTCACAAATCCTTGAATGTCGGGTAGATTCATGCCTTAGTATCGTGAATCCAATGCCCCTATCACAAAAGGCGAATACCAACCCAATCGAAGAAAAAATATTATGGCTAAAGAATTTGACGTATGTGTAATCGGCTCAGGACCTGGTGGTTATGTAGCTGCAATTAGAGCTTCTCAGTTAGGTTTTTCTACTGCAATCGTAGAAAAGCGTCATTTGGGAGGAGTTTGCCTGAATATTGGATGTATTCCAACCAAAGCGTTGTTGCGTTCGGCAGAAGTGCTGGAATCTATTCAACATGCGGCGGACTATGGTATAGAAGTATCCGATTCGAAAGCTGATTTTGGTGGTATGGTGAAGCGAAGCCGTGGTGTTGCCAACAAAATGAGCAAGGGTGTTCAGTTTCTTATGAAGGCCAATAAAATTCAGGTGTTCATGGGGAAAGGGGTGTTTGCCTCTAAGAGTGAGCTTCAAGTACAAGACGAATCTGGAAACGAAACCGAGCGTATCAAAGCGAAATATTTCATAATCGCGACCGGTGCTCGTCCACGCTCCTTGCCAAGCCTACCGATTGATGGCACTATGATCATTGATTCTGAAAGAGCGATGACCATGGAAAAGCAACCTAAGAAAATGGTTATTGTGGGCGCTGGTGCCATTGGAGTTGAGTTTGCATATTTCTACAACACCATCGGAACGGAGGTTACTCTGGTCGAGCTTCAAAAAACATTGGTTCCTGTAGAAGACGCGGATGTTGGAAAGGAATTGGGTAAGCTCTACAAGAAAAAAGGTATTAACGTACTCACCGAAAGTACGGTTGAGTCGGTGACCAAGAAGGGCAAAGGGGTGGAAGTGACCATCAAAACGCCTAAAGGTGAAGAGAAAGTAGCTGCTGACGTGGTGCTTTCAGCGGTGGGTGTTACTGGAAACGTAGAGGGCTTAGGTCTAGAAGATATTGGTGTTTCCATAGAGCGCGGAGCGATTGTTGTAGACAAATCAAATTATTCGACCGGAGTAGAGGGCATCTATGCCATTGGTGATATCATTGGAGCCCCATGGTTGGCCCATAAAGCGTCTCATGAGGCCATTGTGTTGGTGGAACAATTAGCGGGTCTGAATCCGAAAGCCATCAACTACGAAAACATTCCAGGGTGTACCTATTGTGAACCTCAGGTTGCCTCTGTTGGGTTGACCGAAGCCGCAGCCAAAGAAGCGGGCTATGATATTAAAGTGGGTAAGTTCCCATTATCTGCTAGCGGTAAAGCTACGGCCCTAGGGCATGAGGAAGGATTTGTAAAGGTTATCTTTGATGCTAAATATGGCGAATGGTTAGGATGCCATATGATTGGATTCGGAGTTACCGAAATGATTTCTGAAGCCGTAGTAGCTCGTGATCTAGAAACCACCGGTCATGAAATTATTAGTGCGGTGCATCCTCACCCAACGCTTTCAGAAGCGGTAATGGAGGCAGTAGCAGAGGCCTACAACGAGGGCGTTCATTTAGGAACACCGGTTAAGAAATAACGTAGAAGCTATAATGCGCAGGCAATGAGATGAACGGTAATCCCCCTATTGTTGAGGTCTATGATCTAGGGAATTCACGTTATCGTCATGTCTGGGATTTGCAAAAGCATCTGCAGAGCGCACTTATTGAGCAGAAAAGGCATCCGGATCATGTCCAATATGGTCCGGATGATGTGTCTGATATGCTCTTGTTTGTAGAACATCCCCATGTTTATACCCTGGGTAAGAGTGGAAATGCCGATCACTTGTTACGCTCAGATGAGGAATTGAAGGAATGGGAGGCTGAATTTGTGCCGGTCGACCGAGGGGGAGACATCACCTATCATGGTCCTGGACAAGTGGTAGGGTACCCCATTTTAGATTTGGATCGTCATTTTACCGATATACATAAGTACCTCCGATTCTTGGAAGAGGTGATCATTTTAACCGTAGGTCATTTTGGTATCGTGGCTGGTCGGTCGGAAGGTCTTACGGGGGTATGGGTTGAGGATCGCAAAATTGCCGCCATGGGCATTCGTTCGTCTCGCTGGGTAACCATGCATGGCTTTGCTTTGAATGTGGAACCCAACCTGTCTTATTTTTCAAATATTGTTCCCTGTGGGATTCAAGATAAACAGGTGACCAGCATCTACCAAGAAATCGGAACGAAGCCTTCTCTGGAGGAGGTTAAAAGCATACTCATGCAGTCCTTTGATCAGGTATTCGGGGTCAAGACCGTTCAAAAGGGTAGCATAAATGAACTAGAAGAGAAATTTTCGTATTTTTATAGGGCAGAATAGGAAGCGTCTGTAAGGTCTACCACCAAGACGGATATACCTAAACGGTGTTCGCTTGGACATGGCCAACAGAATGAGAAGTATTTTCATGCAAGGAGCAAACTTATGATTAAAGAATTGAACGTTGTGGAGCGATCCACTACCCAAAGACGACCCGACTGGTTACGCGTAAAGCTTCCTTCTGGCCAAAAATTTAAAGAAGTGCTCGACACGATCAATGAACACAAACTAAATACGGTGTGTTCGGAAGCTCGCTGCCCAAATATGGGAGAGTGCTGGGGCGCAGGTACCGCAACCTTTATGTTATTAGGGGATGTTTGTACGCGATCCTGTGCTTTTTGTGCAATTAAAACCGGTCGACCACCTCAAGACCTGGATTGGGATGAGCCCAATCGAGTGGCCGATGCCGCAAGAAAGATGCAGCTCAAGCATGTGGTGCTTACTTCTATTAACCGGGACGACCGAAAAGATGGCGGCGCGCCTATCTTTGCAGCCACTCATACCGAACTTCGCCGGGTGATACCAGGCGTGACCATAGAATCGTTGATACCCGATTTTAAAGGAGATTGGGAAACCCTTCAAATTGTTTTGGACACTCCTCCCGATGTATTAAGCCACAATTTGGAAACCGTACCCGCTCTTTATCGTCGTGTGCGACCTCAGGCAAAATACGAGCGCTCTTTGGAGTTATTATTGCGCACAAAAGAAGCAGGAATTCGCTCCAAAACAGGAATTATGGTTGGATTGGGTGAAACTAGAGAGCAAGTGATTGAACTCATGCAAGACTGCGCCGATCATAAAGTAGATGTTCTAACCATTGGGCAGTACATGCAGCCGACCAAAATGCATCATCCGGTTAAAGAATGGGTGCACCCCGATCAATTTGCCGAATACAAAGAAATTGGTGAACGCTTGGGGATTGAGCATGTCGAGAGTGGACCTTTGGTTCGTTCTTCGTATCATGCCGAGCGCCACGTCTAAGGACCCTAACACCAGCATTCCTTTTTCTCATTAATCAGTCAATACACTAATGGCCGCTACACTTTCGGTACTCTTTATCAGCTATATTTTGGGCTCTATTCCCTCTGCAATTTGGGTGGGAAAAGGGTTTAAGGGGGTAGATGTTCGCGAGCATGGTAGCGGTAATGCTGGCACGACCAATACCTTTCGTGTGCTCGGAGTTCCTTTTGGAATTACGGTCTTTGTATTGGATTTTATGAAGGGTTTTGCCAGTTCGTTTTGGTTAAGCAGTGTAGCTTTTGTTTGGTTTAATGGACCCTTAGCGCCCCCCAATTGGGATGTGGAATCCTTTTTGAGTATCGCCTGTGGAGTATCAGCCGTTATTGGCCATATGTTTCCCATTTTTGCGGGCTTCAAAGGTGGAAAAGGTGCCGCTACGGCATGTGGAATGTTATTTGGTATTGAACCGGTATCCATTTCTA
>JAYPDB010000043.1:5066-14046 GCA_038125045.1 Bacteroidota bacterium | reverse complement strand
GTGAAACGCCTTAAAACTACGGTAGTGGTGGCTCGATGACCTTTGCTATGTTTAGCCTAAGTCAAGCTTACTTAAACAAGGTCGATGAGCGCTTCATCCAAATCCTCATAAAGGTAGTCAAAGGCATGTTCTAAGAGCTGTGTTGGACGCATACGGATACTGTCCAAAATAGGCTGTGCGCCCTCGCCAAAAGCCAACTTTAGAGCAAAACTCGGAACAGTAAACATATTCGGCTTTGACAGTGTTTTTGCCAGGGTTTGAGTAAATACATCCATAGTAACGGGTTCAGGAGCGGTCATATTTACGGCCCCTATATATCGTTCATCCTCTAAAAACGTGATGATTGCTCGGTTTAAATCGGTTCTATGGATCCAACTCATGAACTGCTCTCCAGATCCAATAGAACCGCCCAATCCCATCCTAAATGGTATGAGCATATTTTTTAAAGCCCCTCCATCTTTGCCCAATACAATTCCTATCCGCGGTATGACCACGCGAATTCCCAGTTCAGTGGCCAACATGGCTTCTGCCTCCCAATCTTTACAAACATCAGCTAAAAAATCGGTTCCCGGTAGGTCATGTTCACTTTTCCATTCAAGACCTGAGTTTCCATAATAACCTGATGCCGAGGCTGAGATAAAGACCTTTGGTTTATTATCGGCACCTTTCATAGCCTCGACCAATGTCCTGGTCGATTGAATGCGGGAATCGTATATACGCTGCTTAACCTTCGATGTCCAACGTCCACCAATCACTGGTTCTCCCGCGAGATGAATAACCGCATCTACTTCCTCTACATATTTTCTAAGATCTTCATCCCATGAAACATATCGTAAATTATTGGCTTTAGAATCTTCAAACCGTTTAGGATTCCTCGTAAGCAATACCAAATCCACATCTTTTTTTAACAATTGAATGCAAAGATCAGACCCAATAAAACCCGTTCCTCCGGTTATCAATACTTTTTTCATATCTTAATACTGTTGCTGTTTTTGAAGCAGGATTCTATGTTCGAATTCATCATTTATGACGTAATTAAAATAACTAAAAAGTATCACCAATCATTCTAACGTGAAGCTATCATTTTCTCTTTACCATACGGTTCGAATCTTTGTAGGCGCCGTATTTATTTTATCAAGTATTGGCAAATTCATAGATAGTAGTGATTCCCAATATTTAGTTGAACTATTAAGTATGAACATCTATTGGTTAATCGAATACAAGGCTCCAATAGTTCTGAGTATTACCATTTTGGAATTGATTTTGGGGATTCTATTAATCTGGAATCGTTACATCCTATGGGCCTACGCAGCAGCATTACTATTAATACTTTCTCTCTCATCTGTGCTTTTATTTTTTATGATACAAGGCACACAAGTAGCCGCATGTGGATGTTTTGGTGCCTTTGATCTACTTTCCGGACCCAATGCTACATTAGCCAAAAATGGAGTGCTCGTTCTACTACTCGTTTATGCCTGGTATAGTTATGCTAAAAGTATCCGTAAATAAACATAACAGGCTGGAGCTGCCAAAAGCAAAGCGTCAAAACGGTCAAAAAAGCCCCCGTGTCCAGGTATCAGATCAGATGAGTCTTTGATGTTGGCTTGTCGTTTAATTTTACTTTCTAACAAGTCTCCCACAGGTACAAAGGTCGCGGCGAAGATGGCCATTGGCACCATTTGAAGCATACTTAAAGGCATGGCAAAAGAATCCATAAGGCGCGGTGCTAATTCATACACCAACAACATACCCACCACACTCCCTAAATATCCAAACAATAAACCTTCCCATGTTTTCTTTGGGCTAATCGTGGGTACAAGGGGTCTTTTACCAAACAATCTTCCCCCAAAATAAGCGAAACTATCGGCTCCCCATACCATCACTACTAAACTGATTGTAAGTACAAAGCCCTCCTTTTGTAATCCAAAATCGTCGATGAGCATTAGACTTAACATACCCAAAGGTGCATACAATCCCGCGAAAAAAGTCGAGCTCAGTTTGGGAATACTGCTGCTGGATGTGCTAAATGTCTGTCGAGTTACAAACAACAGAAACAACACCAAACCTATT
This sequence comes from Bacteroidota bacterium, assembly GCA_038125045.1. Classification (GTDB taxonomy): domain Bacteria; phylum Bacteroidota; class Rhodothermia; order Balneolales; family Balneolaceae; genus UBA1275. The sequence goes on along the minus strand of JAYPDB010000043.1, from coordinate 11,976 downwards.
TCAAAAACATAGGGTACATCTGGAGAAAGCAATACCCATAATCCGAATGAATAGGGAAAAATGGAATCACTTGGGGTTAATGCACCGTCCAGTAATCGAATGAGTTCAAACTGAATAAGTAAGGTAATGGCAATGATCATACCTTTGAAATACCAATCACCAAGCCAAGCCATCCAGATAAAGAGTACAGCCGCCGGTAATGCTACCAATGTGCGCTGTAGAAGATTATTCATCGTCCTCAGTTATATCATCCAATAGCTCAGTGGCACGCTCTACAAATGAGTCGGGAACGTACAAATAAATCATGGCCATTTCACCCACAACTAAGCTGTAAGCGGAATCTCTCTTCGAAAGAATCTGAGCAGGAATTTCATAATCGGTGAGATAACTCTGAGCCAAATTAATCTCATACTCATGACTACTTTCTAGTATACAGGTCCAGTCCTTAATCGTATTGGGTTTGGGTAAATTGAACACGTGCTGATAACTTTTATTCTATGGTGCTTTCTGGTTCACTTCGATTGGGCAACCGGAAATATCGTTTATGCAAGATACTTAATAGTGAAAATAGTATCACCATCGCCACTATAATTCCTAGCCAAGGCAGTTCCGTTTCTGGACTTAGATCTTGATTGATCATTTCGGGATAGATTGTACTAAGCACAACCTGGCCACCATTATTGATCAAATGAGCAACCATTGCGGGAATAATACTATTCGATAAATACGTTATATATGCGAAAAGAATACCCAGAGCCGCTAGCGGTAATACACGGGTCATTTGTAAATGATACGCCCCAAAAATAAATCCTGAAACAATGATTGCGGCCCAAACTCCCCAACTTTTTTCTAATGATCGTTGAATGTATCCTCGGTACATGATCTCCTCACAAATAGAAGGAACCAAACCAATGTGAAACAGGCCCATCCAAAGAATGTTCTCAGCCCCTAATAGCTTGGCAATCATATCATCCATACTTTGCTGCATTTCAGCCATCCATTCTGGAACGGGGAGAAACGCATTCAACCAGCCTAAAAATATAACGGTTGGGTACGAGACTAAGGTGAGAACGATTGCCCATCCAACAAATGATAAGGTATCGGGCGTTAGTTGAAGTCGAATAAATGATCTTCGTTGCCCGCTTGGAGCCGCCAAACGTGTGACCAACAAGGAACCAATAGCGAAGACTGTAACTTGCCCAGTTGTATTAATCCAGAAGAACACATCGGTTTGTTCACTCAGCACCTGCATGATGGCAGAAATATCGCTTGGATTTTCTACCATCATAATGGCGGCAACAACTCCTACTAATCCACCGACTACATTGAACGCAATGAGTGCCAAAAACACCCAGATGATGGCCATGACTCCTAGATGGAAGCCATGACGCTCATACCAGGAAGTCGTCAATGGAGATGGATCAGAAAATGAGTTGATCATAGGTAATGAGTTATAGTGCTAACGAGAATTACTCTTCCTCTTTAGCAAATATTTTGGCACTTATAATCCCAGAGATAACATTAATTAAGCTAAGGCTCACGAATCCAATACCAAATTGTATCAGAATTCCATTCAATGAACCCGGATCAGGACTAAAGGCTAGAGCTTGTTCAATTTGGTCTTGAGTTAGTCCTTGAGCTTCCATAGCTAAGATTTGAGCTTCCATTAAGGCGTCGTTCATCCCCGTATCAATAATTTGCGTCCAGAATAGTGAAATTACCGTTCCTACTAATAAGGTCACCAAACCGGCTAAGAATCCTAATAAAGCCCCTTTTCCGATCGGATAGTTCAGATTAAAACCCTTGGCATACATTCGGTTTGAAAGCACACCCGCGATAGATGACACCAAACATGCCGTAATTCCAAGTCCCTGTCCCGCGCCAGTTGACCCATTGATGGTTAAGTAGGCACTAGCTAATCCGATCACGGAATAAACAATCGCGGTAATAAGACCAGCTGTGATAACAGCATTCCAATAACTAGGCATGCCGTGAGAAGTTGTTTCTGTACTCATAATTGTATTTGGTTAGTTGATAAAAAGGATGAATGAAAGAATGATAGGAATTTGGTATTCAATGGTACCTCTATTTATGCCCGACTATTCTAGACTAAGTTTCACTGGTTTGGACCTTGCGCCTGAGAATGCTCCTAAAAGTACAGAGGCCGATAAACCAAACAGTATTCCCAACAATAATCGTGAATAGAGTGTATTTGTCCAAATATTTAGTGCATTAGCTGCGATATCACCTCCATTCAGCACAAGAGCAATCATTAAAGCTGTTCGCATAGTTGTAAAGGATGGCTGATATCCAAAAAGCTTCCCAAACATAAGTAAGTAAAATCCCAATGCAAATGAACTGTATATACCTAAGCATCTAGAACAAACCGCCATTTGAGTACCCATAAAATCAAACGATCGGGTGGGATCTTGATGACATAACCAAGAAAAAAACGAGTAATGCAGATGGTACGGAGCCAAGACCTCTTTGGCATACCATCCCGGACCTAGGGCCAATAATGCTAAAACCGTACTCCCGAACATAAGTCCTAAATGCCATCGTCTATCGAATTTGTATGAGGCCTTGTTGAAATCAGTCATATCACTAAATCATAAAGATGGATTTCAGAATTGTAAAGCAACGTAGACGGTTTAGAATGCCTCTAATACATAGTGAGGGGCACGACATGGTTTACGGGTACTACTGTTCATAAATACCAGACTCACCTCGCCAAGTGCACAGGTAATCCCTCTGTCTTCGGCTACAACTTCATAATAGGTAACCAATTTCAATGTCGGAACTGAGAATATATGCACCTTAATCGTGATTAATTCGTCGTAAAAAAGGGGGTGCTTGTAATCGATTTCAGAATGAATGACAGGAAGCATAATTCCCTCGTCTTCCATTTGGCTGTATGAGACACCCATAGAACGAATCATCTCCGTACGAGCCTCTTCAAAGTATTCTAAGTAGCGACCATAATAAACATAACCCATTTTGTCGGTTTCAGAATACCGACTTCTCAAACGGTGTTCATAGGTATGAATAGGATGTTCTTCGGGGAATTGAACCATATCAACGATTATTGATACTGTCCCATAGCCGCATATTTCGCAATGCGTTCTTCAATCAAAGCGTCTGAAGATTTTTTGCTAAGCGTTTTAAAACTTTTGACTATTTGCTTTTTAACTACTTCCGCGGCAGCATCGTAATCTCGATGTGCTCCAGCTAAAGGCTCTGAAATAATTCCATCAATGATTTTAAGCTCTAAAAGATCGGTTGCGGTTAACTTCAATGCCGAGGCAGCCTGTTCTTTATAATCCCATGTTTTCCATAAAATAGAAGAACATGATTCTGGAGAGATGACCGAATACCAGGTATTCTCCATCATGTATACTTCATTACCCATCCCTATTCCAATGGCTCCACCACTTGCTCCTTCCCCAATAATGATGGTCAGAATGGGAACCGTAAGCATCGCCATTAATTTTAAATTTCTAGCGATAGCTTCTGCCTGTCCTCGTTCTTCTGCTTCTAAACCGGGAAAGGCGCCTGGGGTATCCACCAACGTAAGTATAGGAATGTTAAATTTCTCCGCCATCTGCATTAAACGGTAGGCTTTTCGGTATCCCTCAGGATTCGCCATGCCAAAATTGCGATAGGTTCGACTGGCCGTATCTCTTCCCTTTTGGTGGCCAATTATCATGAAGGTTGATCCATCAATCTGACCTAGCCCTCCAATGATTGCCTTATCATCAGCGTGGAACCGGTCGCCATGTAATTCAATAAAAGAATCGCATATTCGTTCTACGTAATCTAAGGTGTAAGGTCTTTCGGGATGACGTGCAAGTTGCACGCGTTGCCATCTCGTTAAATTCTCAAAAATATTCTTTTGAAGACTTTCTACCTTTTTTTTAAGACTATCAACCTCTTTACTCAACACGCCCTCACTGCTGGATGAAAGTTGTTCGAGTTCTTGGATTTTCTTTTCCAAATCAGCTATCGGTTGTTCAAATTCTAGATACTGCATTCAAAAACAATTTAATTTAGTTAAATATAGCAATTCCAAACATGATAATAGTAGAATCTGCACTTCTTAATTCTAAGTGCAGTGATTGGCAGCCATAATTGAAAAAAACTCAAAGCCGACCAAACAAACTTCGTAGCTTCAATGCCCAAACTCTCCAAATAGCTTCTCGAACAATCCCTTTCGACATTTTAGAGACCCCTTCCTCTCGTTCTCTAAAAATGATAGAAACTTCCTTCAATCGAAAGCCCGCTTTCCATGCGCGGAAATGTAATTCAATCTGAAAGGCATAGCCATTAGAACGCAAGTGGTTCAATGGAATGGCTTCAATCACTCTTCTGTGAATGCACTTGTACCCGGCCGTGGTATCTTTGACCGGAAGTCCTGTAATGGTTCGTGCATAAATATTTGCGGCGTAGGAAAGTATGAGTCTACTTAGAGGCCAATTCACAATGCTAATCCCATTGGCATATCGTGAGCCAATGGCAATATCTGCTTCATCGGACTGAACCGTTTCAATCAGCTTTGGAAGATCTTCGGGTGGATGAGAAAAATCGGCATCCATTTCGCATATGCATTCATAATTATGTTCTAAAGCGTATTCAAAGCCACGTACATAAGCCGTTCCCAAACCTAATTTGGAGGGTCGCTCGATCAAATAAATACGTTCGGGATACTCTTTTTGAGCCTCTTTGATTCGTTCAGAAGTTCCATCGGGTGAACCATCATCTACAAACAAAATATCTACCTTCATATCCAAAGACATAAGCGTATGAATCATACGCACGGCATTCGTAGACTCATTATAGGTTGGTATTATGACCAAAGGATGTTTTGACATGGATTACTGACCTTTCGCTTTCACCATTGTAATTAAGGTATTAATGATAATCTTTAGATCCATACGCAAAGATATGTTTTCTACATAGTACAAGTCATATTTCGTTTTTTCTTTGACGTCATCCAATGAACTATCGTATTTCCACTTAACTTGAGCCCACCCTGTTATGCCAGGTCGAACCCTTAGGCGACGTGTATAGAGTGGGATTTGCCCTTTGAATTGTTCAACAAAATGTGGACGTTCTGGTCGAGGTCCAACCAAACTCATTTGCCCTCGGATAACATTATAGAGCTGTGGTATTTCATCTATTCTCAGTTTTCGCATCCAATATCCTAGAGGGGTAATTCTAGGATCATTTTTTTGTGCCCACATAGGACCCGTAGTTTTTTCAGCATCTTGTACCATGGTCCGAAACTTATACATAGTAAAGTGTTTCCCATTTCTTCCAACTCGTTCCTGTCGGAAAATGATAGGTCCAGGAGAGCTCATTCGAATCAGAAGGGCCACCAACAATAAAAATGGGAAACTGACCAAGAGTATGATGACCGACAATCCTAGATCAACTATTCGTTTTACGGCCTTTTCCCACAAGGGCATGGGCTCGGGTGATATTTCAATGATGGGCATTCCAAAAATTTGATTGGTCTTGGATAAGCCACTTACAATTTGATAAAAATCTGGCAACAATTTAATACGAACATCAGGATTATCTAATTTAGAAATGATAGCTACTAAGTCCTCCTGACCATCCGATTCTACTGCTACTAATACATCCTGTACCTTATACTGTCGAATGATGTCATCGATATCTTTCAATTTACCAATGATATCATTCGGAGTAATCCCGGATTCGGGATGAGGCTCATTTCCATTGACTTGGATATATCCAAGCACCTCCATCCCCAAGATTTTATTACGCACCAAATCATCATAAGCCATCTTAGCATTTAAACCAGTTCCAACAATCAGAGTCCGATGGAGACCTCTGCCCAACTGTGCAAAATAACGTTGTATGGATCGGATGATAAACCGGTTTGCAACCGTTGCTCCAAATACTATACCCCAATATCCAAAGATTAAAGGGTGGTGTGAAGAACGATCCATGAACAAAAACAAATCCCAAAACAGATAGAGTACCAATCCTCCAAACAACACGCCTTTAACTACTCTCAAAAACTCATCGAGTCGAGAAATCAAATACAAGCTCTTATACATACCTGCCAACACGAAAGCCACCAACCAATAGACACTTAACAGTATACCAGCTCCAAGTACATTTACCTTATTTATAGCAAGGTGTAGCGTTATTTTTTCACTAAAAAACGCATGAAAAACAAACCAACTCGCAAGCAGAATTAGAAAATCCAGGGCACTTGTAAATATGACTTCTCGATTTCTTTGCACGTAGAGCAAATAGATGGTTAGATTTGTACTTTAATACCTCACAAAAGTACGGATTTTTAATCGGTATATATAACTGAAAACGACTTTCCATAAGCTATTTTGTTTCAATTACATAAAAGTTGTACATCCACCAAAGCACGACTTGGAACCCTAACAACCGATCACGGCGAAATCCAAACGCCTATCTTCATGCCCGTTGGCACACTGGGGACGGTTAAAGGAGTATCACAAGACCGTCTCAAAGATCCTATACATGCCCAAATTATCTTAGGTAATACCTACCACTTGTATTTACGCCCTGGTACGTCAATTATTCAAGATGCTGGTGGGTTACATGGATTTATGAATTGGGATCGCCCGATACTAACCGATTCTGGTGGATATCAAATTTTCTCACTGTCCGATATTCGAACTTTGGATGAAGAAGGTGCTAAATTTAAATCACATTTGGATGGGTCAACCCATTTATTTACTCCCGAAAACGTAGTTGATATTCAACGGATTCTAGGCTCTGATATCATGATGTTGCTCGACGAATGTCCTCCCTACCCAAGTGATTACGACTATGCAAAAAACTCTATGGAACTCACCCATCGGTGGGCGAAGCGAGGCCGCAAACAATTCCTCGAAACCGAAGC
>JAYPDB010000043.1:0-4966 GCA_038125045.1 Bacteroidota bacterium | reverse complement strand
CCCGCAAATCTCTTAGAATCCGTTGCAAGAGGAGTCGACATGTTCGACTGTGTGATGCCCACTAGAAATGCACGAAACGGCACTATTTTCACTAGGCACGGGAAGGTTAATCTCAGAAATTCTAAATGGAAAGCACACCATGAACCCCTCGACCGTGATTTCCCTAGTGATCTCTGTCAAAAATATTCGATGGCCTACATCCATCATCTGTTAAAAAACAATGAAATATTTGGTTTAACCCTGGCCTCCGAACACAATCTACAATTCTATTTGTGGCTAATGGAGCAGGTTCGAGAACATATTGCAAACGACACCTTTGGTAGTTGGTACCCAGGAATGGTTAAGACTTTGGAATCAAAACTTTAGCCTTCGCTGCCTTTGGGCTGAAATAAGGACTTCAAAAGAATATCCATATCCATTCCAATCGAATAATTCTGCATGTAGTACAAATGATAGTGCTCGGCATCTTGAGCCTGATGCAGTTTGTCTCTGTTTAACTGAACCAGCCCCGTTATTCCAGCCTTCATTCCCTCGGGTTGAAGGTGAAAACTCTCTGCCTGTGTCGGTAATGGTTTGCCTACCCATGAATAATTTCCTCGTATTACTCCACCCAAAAATAACAACCTATTTAACCATCGGTTATCTCCATAAGGAGTAATAAATGGACTTTCTTTATCTAAACGGATGTTAGCTAACACCCAAATTGGGAAGCCTAAGACAAAAAGTGGAAGGGCTAAACCAAGATCAAACAACCGTTTAATGAGCTGGTTGATGGGTTTTTGCAAGGCAATTTCAATTTCAACCAGTGGAATACTTTCCAAATATTCTACTCGTGACTTACCCAATATGAAGTCCATACTATCAGGTATTAATTTAAACTGTACCGGCAGTTGCTGAAGGCGTGTTATTTCACGCAGCATATTTTTGTATGAAAGCTCTCGTAAGGAAAAAAGCACTTGATCGGCATGGTAGGCTTTTACCAAATCTTCTAGCTGGCTTAGGCTACCTAAACATTTGTAGGTGTCCTGAATTTCCGTATCTAAGAATTCCTCACTCGTGGCCTGGACCCAACCTAAAACTTCTACATTCCAATCTGGCCTTGCATGAATTCTAGGGATTAATTCACGTGCATCTTGGACCGTACCAACCAACAGTATTTTGGCGCTTTTAATTTGGCCTTTAACAGCAACGGCATGCCTTCTGGAGTTTATCTGCAAAAGCTTTAGGGCTACCATGAGCAAAACACCCACACCAAAACCAACCAACAATGAAAGCCTTGAAAAGGCAAGATTCCGAGCAAAAAAGGTAATAGCTGCTACGCCAGCATAGGAAAAAAATAGAGCCTTAAGCGGAGTAGATATGGAATCCATTTTCTGCTGGTAGAGTCCAAATAGGCCGCCTAAAATAACATAAATAGCAGATGCGATAAGATTGATCCATAAAAACTGAAAGGACTGAAGATCACTAAAGATTTCAACACCAAACTGAAAACGTAACAGGAAACCAAGAACAATGGATACATTAAGCAACAATAGATCGGCTGCAATCCATGATATGGCTTCAAGTCTACTCATAAAAAAGGACAGGATGGTTTTCATCCAAATAGCCGAAAAAATGACCCCTTTAAACAGGGCACTGTACTTCGAGGAATGATGCTTATCGAAGAATAAGTACATGGCTTCGTTAAAAATTCGAATGTATCGTAAATCCCCTTTTTTGGTGCTTTCACCTTTATAGTGAATGATTGAGGTGTCAGGCACATAATCGATGTGATAATCGGTATTCTGCACTCGATAACTGAGGTCGATATCTTCTCCATACATAAAGAAACGTTCATCAAATCCACCTAATGACTGCAGAAGATGAGTCCTCCAAAACATAAAAGACCCCGATAAAACAGGTATTTGAGCTTTTTCATCTTCGTTCAACCAGCTCAGGTAATATTGACCAAACAATCTGGATTTTGGAAATAATGCATGAAGACCTAGCAATTTTGTCAAAGCCGCCCAAATGGTTGGGACCGAGCGTTTCGATTCAGGTGCATAGCTCCCATCTGGGTTAAGAATTTTACACCCAGCAGCTCCACAGTTAGGCTCACGTTCCATATGCGTAATGAGTGCAGTAAAGGTATCCTCACTGACCAGTGTATCTGGATTGATAATTAGCGTATAGGTCCCCCGAGCTAGTTCAATAGCTTGATTGTTCGCCTTTCCAAAGCCAACATTCTCCTTATTCTCGATATAGCTTACATCGGGATGACGACTTTTTAAATACGCTATCGAATCATCTCCAGAGTCATTGTCTACCACAAACACCTGAACCGCTAAGCTACCCTGTGCTTTTCGTATCGAACTTAGGAGATTGGAGACATACTCCTTCACCTTATAATTCACAATAACTATGGTAAGATCCACCGACTTCGACATTAGAGACCAATTTTATTCAAAAGGTACTCCATTTTTCCTCTCCATCCCAAACCGTAGCCTGTTTTTCGTGCCGTGCCTCTCCAAAGATGATCAATTTTTTTATCCATCGGGTATTCCTTCAAGCACCATCCATTCTCCCAAGACTTTCTAAAATTAGCCAATGTGGGTTGGCCATGATGAATAAAGGGGGGTAGGCTCAGATACTGTTGCCTATTAATGAACATATAGGGGGTTTGTAAAATGATTTCAGCCCCATGATTATCCGTACTGAATCCACGTTTATTCACACGATTAAACATACCTACGCCATAGCAAGTAGGGTCTTGGGAAGCGATATGCAGAATCTCTTCTAAGAAGCCACCTTCCAAGGTCTCTGTATCACTGTCCAAAAAGAACATATATTCCGATTCAACTACTTCTCGAGCAGCATAGTCCATAGCAGGTCCATGAAATCGATTCTCTTTCAACCCGACCCATTTTGTATTTGGCTCAGAAAAAATCCACTCTTCAACGGCTTCAATACTTTCTTTTTCAGAACCATTATCAACTACGATTAACGGTACATCGGGATAAAATGCATTAAAGGACTGAACCGATTTTTGTAATAATTCCGGTGTTTGATAGTGAATAATGACCGTAGTGATTTTTTTTTCTAACTCCATATCAACGAACGATTACCACCTTGCCAACCCCACGTTCACCGGCTTCAACATCCCAGGCTACCGCGAAGTAGACTCCACTCGCCAATAACTCACCCTGAAACGAACGTCCATCCCATTCGGCTCTACCACCCTTCGCCTCCAGTTCTTGCACCACCATACCATCGGCCGTTACTATTCTTATTCGGGTTGAACCACTCAAGCCCTCAATGATGATACGATCATGCTGGTTATAGACAAATGGGTTTGGGTAAATTTTAAGAGCACCCATATCTTCTTTAGAGCTTTGTGCCAGATCAATCAAACTAATTAGCCCTCTGTCGGTTGCAATAAAAACTTCTCCAGATTGCTCATTTACCGTGATTGATACAATATTATTGGAAAGCAATGGACTATTATCCTGTGTAAACCTTTTTACTATTGTAGAACCATCTTCGTTTAATAACCAGAGACCTTGATTTACACTTCCAATCCATTTCTGATTCGCGCCATTCACAGCCATAGCGCTCACATTTACATCTCGAAGCAAATATCTAGAAACAGCTGAGGTGTCTTGATTCAAAAGCCATTGGGCTTGGCGCTCAGATGATGTTTTACTATCCACAATAAATTTTGGGAATAAGAACCGGGCAATGCCTCGAGCAGTACCTATCCAAACCTCTCCATTTTTATCTTCAACAATGGCATTAACCTTATTGTCAGGTAAGTTTCCATTGGTTATCGAGGTGGTGAGTTTTATACCTCTATTATCTTGAACATCCATAGGATCTTCGGTATCCAAAACCAGCAATCCTGTACCATCGGAGGTTGAACTCTGAAGGCTTATCCATTTGAGATTGTTAGAATCAATAAATAAACCGACATATTCATCCATGGTACTCACCACGCGATCCTTCTCATGAGCTACCCAAGTATCTTGATTTGAATCGTATACATATAAAGGAGTGTTTCCATATCTACTCACTAACCACACTTGATCTTTGGTATCGGATGCTAATCCTGAAACCACTACATATTCAGGATTGTCGGCTTCCCACCCTCTTAACGTACTATTAGAAGCATTATATACCTGAATCGCATTCGTTGTTTTATCATGTTTAACAACACCACTACCCCAAGAACCTACAAAATAGTGCGTTGCCGTTTGGGTGGTGGTATAGGCTTGCTTAAAATTTTCTTGATTTAACTGTTCGTTATTTTGAGCATTGTAATTCATCCAAGACTCATCTTGATAAAAATAATACCCTTTCGATCGATCGATGATGCGATCACCCGCAACGTTTTTTGATGAGGCAGCAAATAGTCGATCACCTCTCCAATCGAGTCCATCAAAAAAATTAGTATAGGGTCCTTCCGGAACAATTTGCTCCCACTGATCGGGTGCTGAAAAGTCCAATAGACCTAAATCGGTGGTACCCATTACTAAACGCTCATTCTGCATGCTGGCTACTCTGACCCCTCGAACATTAGGCACTCGATAAATCTTGGTACCGGTATAACTGGACTTGCGCATAATTCGATTATCAAAAATCAAAAGTAAATCATCACCACTTGACTGTTTAATAGGAATGAGGGCTTCTAAATAGTTAATAGTGGGGTCTTGAATCCAACGCCCATTTTCTAAGAAGAATAGTGAATTCTCACTTAACGCATATAAATCTCCCGAAAAGTGTGCAATATCTGTAACTAATTCGGAAGGTAATTGATCGGTAATGGAGTAAACCTCCCAAGACTCTTCAATCAATAAATTATCGGATAATGAAGCAACAACAATGCCTTTTGAAGTAGCGGCTGCTAATTCATCTTCTTCAATACTCAAGGCATACACAGGGGTGCCACGATCTAAACTACCTAATCCCACATAGCTATTCTGAACATAGA
>JAYPDB010000042.1:0-14174 GCA_038125045.1 Bacteroidota bacterium | reverse complement strand
TCATCGATATCTTCCCCTATTCTGGTGAGTATCCCATTCGGGTTGAATTTTTTGGAGATGAGGTTGAAAGTATTCGACAATTTGATGCCGATTCACAACGAAGTATTTCTTTCTTGGATTCCATAAGCATTGTACCCGATATCAGTCATAATCCCGATCAAGAATATCAAAGTTTTATAAACTATCTAAGTGGACACTATCACTTCCTTCTGAAAGATGAAACACTCATACGTTCTCGATTAGAAAAAAAATACAAAGAAGCAGAAGAACGGTTCAACCCGAAAGAACATACTCAAGAACCAGCTAAACTCTATTACAACGGTCAATTTCTTAAAGAAGAAATTCAGGCAAAAGCATTAAGTATTGGTTTTATTGGGTTTTGTGACCTTTCACAGGATGTGAAGGTGTTGGACTTTAAAGCCCAGGCTCAACCCGATTTTAATGGCGTTATCCAGAGGCTCAAAGAAGACATCTCTAGCCTTAGCGCACGAAATATCGAGCTATCTATCTGCTGTGACAACCAAGGACAAGTAGAACGCTTTGAAGAATTGCTTGGCGAAGCATCTTCGACCTATCATTATCAACTACTGTCACAGTCTATTCATCGTGGATTTGTGTTAGAAGATGCAAAATTAGCCGTTTATACAGATCACCAAGTATTCAATCGCTATCATCGTCCTAAGCTAAGAAAACGCCGGTTCAGTGGGGGGATATCATTCAAAGAAATTCATGATTTAAATCTAGGTGACTACGTAGTCCATGTGGATTATGGAATTGGAACCTTTGCCGGTTTTAAAAAAATTGAGGTCAAAGGTGTTGTACAGGAAGTAGTGGTTTTAGAATATCAGGAGAACTCGACGCTATATGTCAATCTAAGTAGCCTTCATAAATTACAAAAATATTCGGCCAAAGAAGGAACCGCACCACGTATCACAAAGCTTGGATCAGGTGAATGGGCTAAGAAAAAAGCACAAACGCGGGCTAAGGTAAAGGACATTGCACGTGATTTAATTGATCTTTATGCCAAACGAAAAATGCAAAAAGCCTTTGCTTTTTCAGACGACAATCCCTGGCAAGTAGAAATGGAGGCTCGATTCGAATTCGAAGAAACCATAGATCAAGATCAGGCCATTAGTCTTGTGAAATCAGATATGATGAGTGAACAACCAATGGATCGTCTGGTATGTGGTGATGTAGGTTTTGGCAAAACTGAGGTAGCAATACGAGCAGCTTTTAAAGCTGTAATGGATCACAAACAAGTAGCCGTACTCGTGCCCACCACCCTGTTAGCTGATCAGCATTTCAAAACTTTTAAACGGAGAATGAATGATTTCCCTGTTAAAATAGAATCCTTATCTCGCTTTAAAAGCTCAAAAGAGCAAAAACAGATTATCGAAGCCGCAAAAAATGGGGAAGTAGACATCCTTATTGGCACACATCGTATCTTATCGAAAGATTTGACCTTCAAGGATCTCGGATTAATTGTAATCGATGAAGAACAACGTTTTGGAGTTGCAGCAAAAGAAAAACTAAAAGCTTTAAAAGCATCGGTGAATGTTTTAACCCTTACCGCCACCCCTATTCCCCGTACCCTACAATTTTCCTTGATGGGGGCTCGTGATTTAAGCATCATCTCTACCCCACCTCCTAATCGACAACCCGTTGAAACCGAGATACATTCGTTTGATGAGGGATTAATAAAAGATGCCATCATACAAGAAATTTCAAGAGGAGGGCAGGTTTTCTTTATCCATAATCGCGTCAAGAATATTGACGAGATGGCGCATATGATTAGAAGCTTAGTACCCGAAATTCGGGTACGACATGCGCACGGACAAATGAAAGCTTCCGAATTAGAAAAAATTATTCGCGATTTTTATAATCACCGGTTCGATGTACTGGTATCGACTAATATTGTTGAAAATGGAATTGATATTAGTAATGCCAACACAATACTCATCAATCATGCAGAAAACTTTGGATTGGCAGAACTTCATCAATTACGCGGAAGAGTTGGGCGGTCGAATCGAAAAGCCTTTTGCTATTTGGTCACCAAACCCATTGATCAACTAACTCCTGAAGCTAGAAAAAAACTCCTCGCCCTAGAAGAATTTTCTGAATTAGGATCTGGTTTTAATATCGCCATGAGAGATTTGGATATTCGAGGTGCAGGAGACATTTTAGGAGGAGAACAAAGCGGTTTTATTAACGATATTGGCTTTGAGCTGTACACCAAAATATTAGATGAAACGGTTCAAGAATTAAAAGAAACCGAGTTTAATCATCTATTTGATACCAAAACGTCAAAACCTAAGACACCAGAAACCATCATCGAAATGGATGATTCTGCCCTTCTACCCCATCACTATGTTATGGATAATGTAGAAAGGCTAAATCTATATCGAAAGCTCGCCAACACCACCAAACCTGAAGACATTTCAGATTGGATTGACGAAGTAAAAGATCGGTTTGGCCCGCTACCAGAAGAAGCTGAACGCTTACATCAAACAAGAACACTACAATGGTATGCGTCTCAACTTTATTTTGTGAAAATCACTTTGAGAGTTGGGAAAATGTGGTGTATGTGCCCGAAGACAACATCCGAATTGGGTAGCTTTTACTACGAAAAATCTAATTTCACCGACCAACTTGCACGTATTAAAGGGGTGGCACCTGAACAATTTCGACTCATACAAAAAGATGATGCTATTCGTTTTTTGTTTGAAGAAATCTCAGATCTTACGGCAGCCACACAGCTTCTAAAAATGATTCACGAATCCCAAAACCAATATTGAAGATCCAATCACACGAGATGAGTAGCTATTTAGAACCTTTCATACAGCAGATTTCCAATGGGGAGGTTGTAGCTATACCCACCGAAACCGTTTATGGGTTGGCTGCTCATGTATGGAATCCTGTGGCTATTGATAAGGTCTTTAGATTAAAAAACAGACCTTCTGATAATCCTTTAATTGTTCACATTGCTCATGAGGATCAATTAGCCGAATTGGTTAGTGACATTAGCCCTTTGCATCGAAAACTTATCAACCAATTTTGGCCAGGTCCACTTACGATTTTGTTTCCAAAACAGTCACAGGTGCTCTCATTGGTTACAGCGGGTCTGCCAACCGTTGCCGTACGAATGCCCAAACCTCCTATTACATTGGAACTTATTCGAAAAACGGGTCCTGTTGTAGCACCCAGTGCAAATATTTCAGGGACGCCTAGTGCCACCAAACCCGATCATGTACTCGAAGATTTCGGGTCAGATTTTCCTGTTCTCGATGGGGGCTCATGTGAACATGGACTCGAGTCAACCGTGGTAGAAATAGTTCATCAAACACTTATGATTCATCGACCTGGCGCAATCAGTGCCGATGAATTGAGTAACATAGCGCCCTTGACGAAAGCATTGGGTCATGGCCATGAAAGACCTAAGAGCCCCGGTCAAAAATACCGTCATTATGCTCCAAAAGCTCGCGTTCAATGGATGCCTAGCGATAGAAGTCAATGGAATGAGAAAGCTGCGATGATCATCCGTTTACAAAGCTATAGTACGCCTAATACCATGGTTAATTCTAATGAGGATATCGAATATCTGGACTGGAATGGTAATTGGGAAGCTCTCGCCAAAAATCTATATGACTGCTTCAGAAGAGCCGACCAAAAAAAGTTCGAATCGATCTATATCCAAGACCTCAGGGGTTCAAACTTTGAACATCCCTTAAAAGAGGCACTAATCAATCGCATTGAAAAAGCAATCGCACGAGTGTAAGCCTAGTGCACCGTGAATTTCTGATCTTTTGAACATGCCATCACCGTTTCAAACATCACTTCAATGAGTGCTTGAACATCTTGAAGTGAACAGATTTCAACAGGAGAATGCATATAACGCAGGGGGAGTGAAATCAAAGCCGAAGGAACCCCTGTTTTTTGATAAAAAATACTATCGGTATCTGTTCCCGTGCGTACACTGGTGGCCTCATGCTGAATTGCAATTCCCTTTTCATCCACAATACGCTCAATGAAGCGCACTAGACTTGGATGATTAGCCCCACCGTGCTGAATACTAGGCCCTGCACCTAATGCAACCGTACCATGTTCTTTTTGATCAATTCCAGGCGTGTCGGTAGCATGTGTAACATCGGTTACCAGCGCGATATCAGGATCCAAACGATAGGTCATCATACGAGCACCAAAGCCACCTACCTCCTCTTGCACTGAATTAACCGCAACAACATTTACAGACAACCGATCGCGTTCAAGTGATAACTTACGTAAAACTTGCGCAATAACGAACCCTCCGATACGATTATCTAGTGCTCGTGCCGTGATGATATCGTCATTTAAAAATTCAAAATTGGGTTCATAAGTAATAGGATCTCCTATTTGAACAAGCTCCAGGGCTTCTTCTTTACTCTGCACACCAATATCGACATATATATCCTTCCAGGAAGGCTCTTTCCCCCCACCATTTTTGTTGGTTTGAAGATGTATGGCCGTATTACCGGTAACACCCGAAACCTGACCATTACGATTGTGAATGATTACTTTTTTTGCTCTTGCAATCGTAGAATCACTCCCACCTAGTTTATTAACATATACGAATCCTTTATCACTAATATGCTGTACAACCATACCAATCTCATCACAATGAGCTTCTATAAGGACCGTAGAGCAGTCCTCTCCTTTTTTTATACGAGCGGCACATGAGCCATAAGCATCCGTAATCACTTCATCTGAAAATGATTCGGTATACTGTTTCCATACTTTTATGCCTTCTGCTTCGTAACCTGTCGGACTTGGAGTGGTAAGTAATTGCTCTAAAAACTGCAGTTCAGAAGGATTCATCATTTATGGTAAAATTACGTTAACTTTTTGGTAATATACGTAATTCACTTTCTTTGTTGAATAGATAATTAATGCAATTTCATGATACCTAATGTTCTCGATCAAAAAGCGTTTAAGCACTGGATAGAACTTCCCGTACGGTTTAATGATTTAGATGCCTTGCATCATGTGAACAACGCGGTTTATAACAGTTATTTTGAAGAAGCTCGACTCAATTTTGTGCACCAGATACCCGAGTGGATGAATGACATTTCAGAGGGTAAAAGTTTCGTTTTACGTCAAGCTAAAATTGACTATATCTCCCCAATTACCTATCCCGAAACCCTTCTCATTGGTAGTGGGATTATTCGGGTTGAAAGAGTCCGAGTTACTGCCTTACAAGCCATCTATTCTAAAAATACACATAAACTACATGCTGTTGCAGAAACAACAGGAGTTTGGTTTAATCTACAGACGCAACGCCCCGCCCCTCTACCCTATGTTACAGGTATCGAAGCCTTTTTGTTATCTTCAGCTAAATAAACGAGTTACACCATGGATAAAAGCACTCGATACAAAATATTTAATGATCCCATACATGGATTTATTTCCGTACCGAAGGGAATTATTCTTCAACTGATCGATCATCCTTATGTACAAAGATTACGACGCATTCGACAGCTTGGACTTGGGTATTTAGTATTTCCAGCAGCAGAGCACTCCCGATTTTCACATGCACTCGGAGCACTTGAACTGGGACAGCGAGTACTTAAAAATTTACGTGAAAAAGACACCACCATTAGTAATCAAGAATTCGAAGGCACACTCATTGCACTATTGCTACATGATGTTGGGCATGGCCCTCTTTCTCATACGCTTGAACACTCGTTATTGCAAGATTTTAACCATGAAATGATGAGTCTTGCTATCATGCATGAGTTAAACAAACAATTTGATGGTGCATTAGATACCGCTATAGAGATTTTTACCGATAAGCATCCAAAAAAATTTCTTCATCAATTGGTTTCTTCTCAATTGGATTTGGACCGGTTAGATTATTTGAAAAGAGATAGTTTTTTTACTGGAGTATCCGAGGGCTCGGTTGGTATACAACGAATCCTCAAAACTATGCGTGTGCATAAGGGATCTGTTGTTATAGAAAAAAAAGGCATCTATGCCGTTGAGAACTACATTATTTCGAGAAGATTGATGTACATGCAAGTCTATTTACACAAAACCGTCTTAGGGGCCGACGCACTCATTCGTTCTATATTCCGAAGAGTATCAGATTTAATGGAAAAGGATATCCCCATTCCCAGAGGTAGTTTGCAACTCGAATACTTTCTAAGAGAACAACCTTCCGCTGAAAAAACCATATCAAAAAGAGTAATCGATGCCTATGCACAGTTAGATGACTATGATGTGTATCAAAGTATCAAGGCTTGGCAATTTTCCTCCGATGCTATTCTGTCAGATTTGTGTGCGAGGTTCTTAAATCGATCCTTATTTCGCACTCATTTTTTTGAGAAAAAACCTTCCAAAAAACAGGTCCAAACACTTAAAAAAAGCTCTATCCAACGTTTGAACCAGCAGGGTATCCAAGTAGATGAATCAACGATTGGATACTATTTAAGTATAGAAAAAAGCACAACTGAGGCATATAAATACAAAAGTGATGGTATTTGGATACTTGATAATGATCTAGCTGTTGAGTTTTCCAAAGCCTCTGATACCAAAAGTATAATAGCACTCACAGAATCTGTGGAAAAATATTTTATTGTGCATCCCAAATAATTTTAGGGGTGCAAAGTACCCACCCTAATAGGCTGAAAATTACTTAGTGCGCCTCAATTCGTGTGTAGGTGATAAAGCTTAACTCATCATGTTCCGTACGAGCCGTTTCTTTCCAGCGAACTCCAATTTGATCACGGTATTCAGGGAAAAAAGTATCCCCTTTATATTCCTTGTGTACAAGAGTGATGATTAACTCATCGGCCTTATTCATACATTGTTCGTACACCACACCTCCACCAATAATGTATACCACAGGTGATCCTTCACGCTCAATTGCCTCTAATGCTTGTTCCAGTGAACTATAACAAGCTACGTTGTCATAATTTCTGGTAGTAGTCAAAACAATATTTTGACGATTAGGTAATGGTTTTTCTCCTAATTCTTCAAAAACCCCTCTTCCCATTACAATAGGATGCCCACTGGTAGTTGTTTTAAAATGCTTGAGATCTTCTGAATAATGCCAAGGCAATGAGCCTTCATTACCTATGACTAAATTAGGATCATGAGCTGCAATGATAATAATCTTCATATCAGTTCAATTAAACGGCTACTTCGAAACGAATAAG
The DNA here is from genome assembly GCA_038125045.1 of Bacteroidota bacterium. GTDB lineage: Bacteria > Bacteroidota > Rhodothermia > Balneolales > Balneolaceae > UBA1275. Next base: position 6,984 of record JAYPDB010000042.1, on the reverse strand, counting down.
TGGATCCGGATCATAGCCAATGAGTTCAAAATCATTAAATTCTAAATCATCAATTGGTTTCCTAGCGATCTTTAAACTAGGGAGCGCTCGTGGAGTTCTGTTGAGTTGCTCTTTCAACCCGTCGATATGATTCACATAGATATGAGCATCTACAATGGTATGTGCAAATGTTCCCGGTTCTAATCCTACTTCCTGAGCAATGGCCATCGTTAAGGCAGAATAACAGGCTAGATTAAAGGGTATTCCAAGTGCAATATCTCCCGATCGTTGTGTGAGATGACAATTTAGTCTACCATTAGAAACATTAAAGATATACATAATATGACAGGGAGGTAAAGCCATCTGGGGTAGTAAACCTGGGTGCCAAGTACTCACCACTATTCTCCTTGAATTAGGATTTGTTTTGAGCATATGTATGGCATTTTTAACCTGGTCAAACTCCTCTCTTCTCCATTCGGTTGTTCCGTCTTCGTTTTGATGTTGTTCTAAGTAGGGGAATCTTCGCCATAATACAGGATAAATGGGCCCTACATGACCATTTTCATCGGCCCATGCATCCCAAATATGAACGTTATTTTCGTCCCGTAACCATCGAATATGATCTTCGCCCCTTAGGTACCAAAGTAGTTCGAGAATAACCGATTTGAAGAAAACTTTTTTTGTTGTCAACAGCGGAAAGCCTTTCGCCAGATCAACCTTATAAAATTCGGCAAAGTTGGATATGGTATCTGTTCCTGTGCGATTCTCTTTACGAACACCATGTTCGAGTACTCGACTTACTAAGTCATGGTATACTTTCATATTAGGTTGGTTGTCTTTTGATTACTACGTTCAAGTTATAAGTATATGCTTGGTTGAAGGATAACATTGCTGAATTACTGACTAGCATTACAAAATTATCTCTCGTAAAAATAAAATAGCTATTGAAAAATAGATAATAATACCGCTTACATCGACCACCGTAGCCACAAAGGGAGCGGATGAAACCGCTGGATCAAGACCTAATTTGGATAATATAAACGGTAACATAGCACCAATAAAATTTCCAAAAAGCACGATAGAAAGTAGGCTTAGTCCAATGACAAGCGCAGTCAAAATAGATTGCTCATCCACATATCCAGTAGCGGTAAAATCCCAAATTAACAAGGTCACAAACCCGAGTAAACCAATTAAAATCCCCAATACCAATCCGGAGGTGAGTTCTCGGAAAAATACTTTTTTCCAATCATCAGCATCGATATCATCCGTAGCTAATGCACGGATTACCAATGTTGCAGCCTGGGCACCCGAGTTTCCTCCACTCGATATAATCAGGGGAACAAAAAACGATAAAAAAACAATTTTCGATAAGAGTTCTTCATATTGCCCCATGGTTAGCGCTGTTAAAATTTGACCTACAAAAAGAACCACTAACCAACCCAATCGTTTTTTCACCATTTGAAGGATGGGCGTTTGCGAATAATAGTCATCTAAGGCATCCATAGCGGCCATTTTCTGCATATCCTCGGTGGTCTCTTCTTCGGCAACATCAATCACATCATCTGCCGTTACAATACCCACTAGGACACCATCCGTGTCTACCACTGGTAAGGCAACCCGATCATACTTTGCCAACATTTTAACGGCTTCCTCTTGATCATCTAACACACTTAGGGCACTGAAAGTCTCATCCATTAGAGTGGCGATGGTTTTATCGTCATCCGCTACAATAAGTTCGGTTATTCGTAAATCGTCTATGAGTTTTTCACGGTCGTCGACCACATAAATAACATTCAATGTTTCTGCCATCGCAGCATACTTTCTAATGTGTTCCATGCTACGCTTAACCGACCAATCTGACTTAACCCGTACATATCGTGGAGTCATCAAACGACCAACAGAATCCTCAGGATAACCCAGTAATTTTTTCACTTGTAGCTGATCAGATGGTTTCATAGAGTTCATTACTCGTTGAGTAAGATCTCCCGGTAATTCCTCCATGAGTGCTACTTGCTCATCGGGTTCCAGATTACTCATGACATCTGAGAGCTGTTGTTTCGTAAACAACTCCAACAGTGCTACCCCCTTATTCGAGGGTAATTCAGCAAAAACATCTGCTGCTGTCGCTTTTTTTAGTAAGCGAAAAACGACCACGGCAACATCACCATCTAATTCCACCAATAGCTCAGCTATGTCGGCTGGAGGCACATCAGAAAGAACTTCTTTTAAACTAATCCAATCTTTTTTTTGGATAAGTTCCTCGAATTCTGGTTTTAAGAGTTGTACAAACATGGGGCGTCACTACAGAGTAAAGAATAGTGCACTAACTAGACAGATTCTAATTAGACATCATGAATGTAAGGAAAATAACGAAATGTTTATGCTACATCTAAGGATTGAAGTGCATTTCTTGCAGCTGCTTGCTCTGCTTTCTTCTTGCTCTTACCTGTACCTTTACCATAGACCTGTGCCCCTAATGAAACCTCAACATCAAAGGTTCGATTATGCCCAGGACCTTTTTCGCCCACTACTCTATATTCGGGAAGATCCATTTTTTGTGCTTGGGCAAACTCTAACAAGGTACTCTTAAAATTATCGTTTATTTTTGCAAGCTCCTCGAAATTAAGGTGCTTATCATATACACCTTGCACGAAGTTATAGGTAACTGTATACCCCTCAGTGATATAAATAGCGGCTACTAGAGATTCAAAAATGTCGGCCAGAATGCCCTTTGATCGTGTGACACCACCTTTGGTATCACTAAATTCCAAGAGTGCCTCAATTCCTAGGTCTTTGGATAAGTTGGAAAGGGTCTCACCTCTTACCATCTTAGCACGTGTCTTGGTTAAAAAGCCTTCATCTTCCTCAGGATATTTTTGAAAAAGTAATTCCGCACTAATTAAATCTAAAACGGCATCCCCCAGAAACTCTAAACGCTCATAGGAGTCATAGCTCTCATATTTATCTAAACTAGTGGTTGAACGATGTCTAAGAGCCTTTTGATAAAGTGAAAGGTCAGTGGGTTTAAATCCTAAAATCTCTTCTAACTGGGTGAAACGTATACGATCTCCAGTACTTTCAACAACTTTAGAATGGGTGTCATTGGATCCCGTTCTTAAAAAACGAGACCTAAGCCAACGAAACATTTATACATCTCCAAACCGTTTGAAAACCAGGGTAGAATTATGTCCACCAAAGCCAAAGGCATTGTTCAGAGCGTAACTTAGCTCACGAGCTACAGGGTCAATGGGTGTATAATTTAAATCACACTGTGGATCTTGATTCTCCAGATTTATGGTTGGAGGAACAATTCCATGATATAAGGCCAAAACGGAAGCTAATGACTCAATGGCACCGGCAGCACCCAGTGTATGTCCCGTCATAGATTTGGTTGAATTCAAATTAATTTTGTAAGAATGGTCACCAAAAACTTTTTTGATCGAATTGGTTTCGGCAATATCTCCTAGGGGTGTAGATGTTCCATGCATATTGATATGATCCACATCTTCAGGAGTAATGCCTGCTGATTTAAGCGCATTCTTCATAGCTAGTATGACTCCATTTCCCTCTGGGTCTGGAGCCGTAATATGATAGGCATCAGCAGAGTATCCATAACCAACTACTTCCCCATAAATTCTTGCTCCTCGTTCAAGAGCAGATTCTAGTGATTCCAATACCATAATACCGGCACCCTCTCCAAGAACAAATCCATCTCGATCGATATCAAATGGTCTTGAAGCTGCTTCAGGATCATCATTACGGGTACTCATGGCTTTCATAGCATTAAAACCCGAGATACCTATCTGAGTTACAGGAGCTTCCGTACCGCCAGTAACGGCATAGTCAGATTGACCATATCGTATCATATCATAAGCAATACCGATATTGTGAGAACCCGTTGCACAGGCACTTACTGCACAAAAATTTGGGCCTCTAAATCCATATTTAATGGATATTTGTCCAGATACTATATCCGGAATAAGCATGGGAATGAAGAAGGGAGATACCCCTCTTGGTCCACGTTCACTATATGAAATTGACTGATCATAAAAGGTTTTCATGCCACCGATTCCGGTACCTACATGAACACCTACTCGATCTTTATCAATCTCATCGAGATTTAATTGTGAGTCTAGAATAGCTTCTTCGGATGCTACTAATGCGTATTGAGCAACTAAGTCTAAACGCCTCGCCTCTTTTTTATCGAAATAATGGGAGGAATCATAGTCATCAATCAAAGCAGCAAAAGTTGAAGCAAAACCTGTTGTGTCGAATTTTTCGATGGGTCGTGCACCACTTTTACCTGATAGTAAACCATTCCAAAATTCAGGAGCACTTTTACCCACTGGGGTTAAAGCGCCTATACCTGTAATTACTACTCGTCGTGAACTCATGAAGTGCTATATATAGATTACGCGAGTTTTCCTTGGATGTATTTCACAGCATCGCCTACAGTTGCAATACCTTCGGCATCTTCGTCAGGAATACTAAGATCGAAATCTTTTTCAAATTCCATGATTAGTTCTACAGTGTCAAGTGAATCAGCACCTAAGTCATTGGTAAAGTTAGCTTCAGCTACAACTTCTGATTCATCTACACCTAATTTATCGATGATGATTTCTTTTACTTTTGATTCTACATCTTGTGACATAATACGTCCTATTGTTTAATGGTAGTTAGTAATGTAATAATTTAAGAAACTTAATAATATGTTGCTCATAAATAGAGCGCACAGTTAAATGGCCATACCCCCATCTACCCGGATTACTTCTCCGGTGATATAGCTACTCATATCAGAGGCTAGAAAAACGCAGGCAGCCGCGACTTCTTCGACATTGCCAGCACGTCCCAGAGGTGTAGCACTCGTAATACCTTCCAAAACTTTTTCATCTAGTGCATCGGTCATATCCGTTAGAATGTAACCTGGGGCAATAACATTAGCTCTAACATTTCTAGAGGCTAATTCTTTCGCATAAGATTTAGTAAATCCAATAAGTCCAGCTTTAGATGCAGCATAATTACTCTGGCCTGCATTACCTGTAAGACCCACAATGGATCCCATATTAATAATTGAGCCTCCACCACCCTTCATCATGGGCCGTGCAACTGCTTTACAGTAATTAAAGATACTTTTGAGATTTGTTTCCATGACCTGATCCCAATGGTCTTCGGTCATTCGGAGAATGAGTCCATCTTTTGTAATGCCTGCGTTGTTGACCAATATATCTATGCCACCCCACTCTTGAATGATAGCAGAGACGGTGTCACTAGCCCCATCAAAACTAGCAGCATCGGCTTGAATGATCATTGCTTCAGAGCCTAAGGCCTCAATTTCGGATTTTACGGCCTCTGCAGCCTCAGCGGAACGAGCATAGGTCAAGGCTATCTTGGCCCCTTTTTCAGCCAATGCTAATGCTATAGCTTTTCCAATTCCTCTGCTACCACCGGTAACTAAGGCTATTTTCCCATGTAATTCTAATGTGTATTTACTCATGATTTTATTGTATGCCTTGAGTGTTTAATGATCGATCAATGCGCTTGGCGAGTCCTTGTAAAACTTTACCTGGCCCAATTTCAACCAATTCAGTTACACCATCAGCCATCATATTCTTAACCGTTTGTGTCCATCGAACAGGACTGATAAGCTGTTGTAATACTTTTTCTTTCAATTCAGTGGCTGATTGCGAGGCCTTTGCATCCACATTCGAGTATACAGGAATCGAAGCATCCTTACATGAGACTTCTGAAAGAAATTCTTTAAAGTCTTCGTATGCTGGTTTCATAAGCTCGGAATGAAAAGCACCACTCACAGGTAGTAGCATGGCCATTCGAGCTCCCTCTGTTTTCGCTCGTTCAACCACCTGCTCTACCCCTTCGGTAGTACCAGAAATTACAACTTGCCCCGTTGAGTTGAAATTCGCAGCAGAGACGATTAAGTTTTGGGTTGAAGATACACTGTGGCATAACTCTTCAACTATATCGTCTTCGAGTCCAATAATCGCCGCCATGGTTCCGTCCATTTGTTCTCCAGCCGACTGCATTAACATTCCACGCTTACGAACAAGATGGAGTCCCTGCTCAAAAGTTAAAACTCCGGCCGCGGTTAAGGCGGTGAACTCTCCTAGAGAGTGTCCTGCTACACAGGCAGGAGACTCGTTACGGTCAAGAAACAATGCAATAGAATGCAGATATATCGCAGCTTGAGTGAATTCTGTTTGTTTGAGTTGTTCTTCTGGTCCTTCAAACATGATTGTACTAAGAGAAAAACCCAGTGCTTCATCAGCTTGATCAAAGAGTTCTTTAACCAGTGGATTCTGCACATAATGTTCTTTTGCCATACCCACAAATTGCGATCCTTGGCCAGGAAAAACAAAGGCTTTCACTAATTCCTCCCCCATGTTAGGTAAACGGCACCCCAGGTAAATCCACCACCAAAAGCGGTTAAAATTAGACCATCTCCCTTTTTGAGTTGATCTTTCCAATCATACAGACACAGAGGTATGGTGCCAGCCGTAGTATTCCCGTACTTATCAATGTTAATCATAACCTTTTCAGTACCAAGGCCCATTCTTCTAGCGGTTGCGTCAATAATTCGCAAATTTGCTTGATGTGGCACCAACCATTTAACATCGTCAGGACTAAGATTATTTCGCTCCATAATTTCAGCGGACACATCTGCCATACCAACCGTTGCTTTCTTAAAAACAGCCTTACCATCTTGTTTGATGAAGTGCATATGCTCGTCTACGGTTTCATGAGAAGCTGGGTACCTACTTCCCCCTCCTTTTTGAACTAAATGACAATTGGTATCGCCTTCGGTATAGTGAATACTATCGATGATACCCGTACCATCAGTAGAGGCCTCTAATAGAACCGCTCCAGCTCCATCGCCAAAAATGATACAGGTTGTTCGATCCGTATAATCTATAATGGAAGACATTTTATCGGCTCCAATGACCAAAACCTTTTTATATCGACCACTTTCAATAAATGCGGCACCATTAG
>JAYPDB010000041.1:9097-14349 GCA_038125045.1 Bacteroidota bacterium | reverse complement strand
GGATTCACATTATCGACCTCAAGAAAACGCAAACCTATCTTCAAGAGGCTCTAGACCAAATTCAAGAACTTTCAAGAGCGGGTAAAACGATTTTATTCGTAGGTACTAAAAAACAGTCTACTGAAATTATCCGTAACGAGGCCGTACGTGCTGGTATGCCCTACGTGACACATCGCTGGTTAGGCGGTATGCTTACCAACTTTTCAACCGTTCGCAAAAGTATTTCTAGAATGGATGAAATCGAGCGTATGAAAACCGACGGTACCATGGCTGAGCTGACTAAAAAAGAAGGTCTTATGCTTTCTAGAGAACAAGAGAAGCTCGAAAACACTCTTGGCGGTATTGCCAACATGAACCGATTGCCTGGAGCTATTTTTGTGGTTGATATCCAAAAAGAACACTTAGCGGTAAGCGAAGCCATTAAATTGAACATCCCCATTATTGCAATGGTTGATACCAATAGCGATCCCGATGTACCCGATTTTATCGTTCCTTGTAACGACGATTCGGCACGCACCATTCAGTTGGTTACTTCTCAAGTAGCAGATGCCATTATCGAAGGTGCGGCAGAACGTGAAGCTTACGAAGAAGAAGCCTATATGGAAGAGTTGGCTATGGATGCCAAAGAAGAAAGCGAAGACGATTTCGAGCCTAAGACGAAATTACGCTCGCGTCGTAAGAAAAAAGAAACTACTGACGTTGAAACACTCGAGCCACAAGACGAGGCTACAGGTACAAAAGATGCTACCGAAGCAGACGATAGGGCTGAAGAGTCAACAGAAGCGGACGCCTAATTAATTAGGCCGTACCAAATCCATATTTCATCGAAATAATTACTAATTCAATCCTGGAGACATACCAATGAGCATTTCTGCTGCAGACGTAAAGAAACTCAGAGACATGACTGGTGCAGGCATGATGGACTGCAAAAAAGCACTTAGTGAAGCAAACGGTGACTTCGATAGCGCTGTTGAAATCCTAAGAAAAAAAGGCCAAAAAGTAGCTGATAAGAGAGCCGATAGAGAAGCCAAAGAAGGTTTAATTCTAACTCGTATCAGTGACGATGCCAAAAAAGCAGTTGCTATTGAAATCAATTGCGAGACAGACTTTGTATCTCGTAATGAGGATTTCCAAGCACAGGCCAGCGCCTTTCTAGATGCTGCCTTTGACAATGATACCGCTGATGTAGATAATCTATTAGCTATTGAAGTAGACGGTAGAAGTATCGCCGATCATTTACAGGACATGACCGGTAAAATTGGTGAGAAAATTCAAATCAGTAAAACCATTTTAGCAACAACCGAGGGAGCCTTAGTGAGCTACATTCACCCTGGTAATCAGCTAGGTGTTTTGGTTGAATTTGATGGACCTATTGCTGATCAGGAAATCGGTAAAGACGTAGCCATGCAAGTAGCCGCTATGAAGCCCATTGCCGTTACAGAAGCGGAAGTAGATGCTTCTGTTGTCGAAAAGGAATTAGAGATTGCCAAAGAGCAGTTAATAAACGAAGGTAAACCCGCCGAGATCGCTGAGAAAGCAGCTCAAGGTAAACTTCGTAGATTCTATGAAGAGCGCGTACTTCTTAACCAAAAATTCGTTAAGGATAATGGCGTAAGTGTTAAGAAATATTTGCAGGATAGTGGTGCGCCCCTTGCGGTTGCATTTCATCGCATCCAATTAGGCGAAGACGCTTAATCAAATTTTCACTACATTGGGCTGACTTGTTTATTCAAGTCAGCCTTTTTTTTATCCATAAAACATTACGAGCGTGGCACATACATACAAACGGATTCTTTTAAAGCTCAGTGGTGAAGCCTTACTGGGTGAACAAGGACATGGTATCGATGGAACCATTTTACATCAGTACGCCAAAGAAATAAAATCCATTCACGATGAGGGGATTGAAATCTGTATCGTGATTGGTGGGGGCAATATTTTTCGTGGGGTTAAGGGAGCTACCGAAGGTATGGATCGAGTCCAAGGCGATTATATGGGCATGTTAGCTACCATGATCAATGCCATGGCCCTTCAAGATGCTCTTGAACGTAATGGAATTATGACGCGTCTCATGAGCGCCATTCGAATGGAGGCTATTGCGGAACCTTTTATCCGCCGCCGAGCCGTACGACATTTAGAAAAAGGCCGCGTTATTATTTTTGGTGCAGGCACCGGAAACCCTTATTTCACCACCGATACCGCTGGGGCACTTCGAGCTATTGAAGTAGAAGCCGATGTCATTTTAAAAGGCACTCGAGTGGATGGTATATATGATGATGATCCTGAAAAAAATCCCAATGCGGTTAAGTTCGACCGTATCACGGGCGATGAGGTTTTGAAGCGCCGTTTATCGGTCATGGATCTCACCGCTTTCACCCTTTGCCGTGAAAATGAAACCCCCATCATTGTGTTTAATATGAACCATGAGGGAGCCCTTAAAAAAATCGTTTGTGAGGGAAGTACCGACGGCACCACCGTTGTTTGGGATTAAATTCTTACACTCACTCATCAACCCTACAAATTATTAAGATTTGAGGGGCAGTTTTAGTATTTTCGAACTGTTTAGCACTCATAAGTAGTGGATACTTCTCGAGTGTACGGAACATAAATTTAGTAGGAGAATCGAATGATCGCAGACGAACTGCAAGAATTAGTAGATGAAGCAGAAATGAAAATGGACGATGCGGTCCAGTACTTAAAAAAAGAGTTTTCACACATACGTGCAGGTAAAGCCAATCCGGCCTTGATCCAAGGAGTGCAAGTCGAATACTACGGAGCCCAAACTCCCCTGCAGCAATTGGCCAACATCTCGGCACCAGAACCACGCCTTCTGATGGTTCAACCCTATGACAAAACCATCATTACTGAAATTGAAAAAGCTATTATGTCTTCGGGTTTGGGTCTAAACCCCATGAATGATGGAGATCTTATTCGCATACCCCTCCCTATTCTTACCGAAGAACGCCGTAAGGAATTGGTGAAAATTGCTAAGGATAAATCTGAGCAGGCGCGAATCAGCATTAGAAATGCCCGTAGGGATGCCAATGATGCCATTAAAAAAGCTGTAGAAGCTCATTCACTTCCAGAAGATTCTAAATATGAAGCCGAAGGAGAAGTTCAGAAAGTCACCGACAATCACACGCAATCGGTAGACAACCTGCTTCAGCAGAAAGAATCCGAAATTATGACGGTCTAATCTACCCTCACTAAGCTACCGAATCGTTGTACATATCCGAACTAGAATTACAGGGATTTAAGAGTTTTGCCCACAAAACCAAAGTCAGTTTCGACAGTGGAATAACCTCCATTGTTGGACCAAATGGTTGTGGGAAATCCAACATTGTGGATGCCTTACGATGGGTATTGGGGGAGCAACGACCTTCCCTACTACGTTCGTCTGTAATGAGCAATGTGATTTTTAACGGAACGGCTAAAAAGAAGGCCTTAGGAATGGCCGAGGTTTCCCTGACCTTTGTCAATGACAAAGGTATTTTACCTGTAGAATATTCGGAACTTACCATCACGCGTAGACTGTATCGATCGGGAGATTCCGAATATCTGATCAATGGCACACCTTGTCGACTCAAAGACATCATGGAACTTTTCATGGATACGGGTATGGGTTCGGATGCCTATTCGGTGATTGAGTTAAAAATGGTAGAAGAAATTCTGAACGACAAGAATAACGATCGTCGCAAACTCTTCGAAGAAGCCGCTGGAGTAACTCGCTACAAAGATCAACGCAAGCGGAGCCTCAGAAAATTGGAGGAGACTCATAAAGATTTACAACGGGTCGATGATATCTTGGTTGAACTTCGAAAAAAGAATCGAAGCCTGGAAATTCAAGCCGAAAAAGCGACCAAAGCAAAAGGCTATCGAGATGAATTAGAGCAACTTGACAAAGCCCTCACCCATCATGAATATGCTAGAATTCAAGCCGAATTACGTCCTCTTTTAGAACGAGTCAGTAGCGCTGAAAAAGAAAAAGAAGAGCTTCAGCAAAAACTCACCTCCCTGGAACATGACGACGAACAGGCCCGCAAAAGTTTGCTTGAAAAAGAACGTAATCAAGCCGAAGCACAGCGCCGGGTACAATCCCTTCAGGAAGCCATACAAGAGGCCAATACACAAATTCGTATAGCCGAGCAAAAAATAGAAAGCGAAAAGAAAGTACTTAGTGAGTACGATCGCGATATTCAACAAGGTGAAAAAGATTTAGCCGAGCTACAGAAATTACTCGCACATAGTCGTGAGAAACTAGAAGAGTTTGCTACCGAACAGGCCCGCTCCGAAAAAAGCTTAGAAGACTCAAAGGTCATCTACACACAAACGCAGCAGCAATACAGCAAGGAACGGCACGAAATCTACGAGCTGGAGGTTAAGATCAGCGCCGCGAATAATGAACTTACTCAGCTGCAAGCAAAGCGTATTAAAATAGAATCTCGACTCGAAAACACAGAAGGCAATCTAGAGCGTATTCAAACCGAAATCTCCAAACTCAACGAGGAGATTGCTCTGATAAATCAACAGCAAAAAGAGGTTGATGAGGAACTTGAAAAAGCACTCGCTCTTCGTGAAAAGCGGGAAAAAGAACTCGAAGATGCGCGCAGTAAAAAAGAGCAGTTTACAGGAACTCTTAACGAAACCAAAGATCAGATACGCGGGTTGAAGAGTGACTTGGCCTCTATTCAGTCCGAATCCAGGTTATTACAGGATTTAGCGCAATCCAATGAGGCCTTTCCTAGTAGCGTACAATATTTACTGGAAGAACACCGCTTCAGTTTCCAGGGCATTACCACAGTGGGTGATGTGTTGTCCACGGAAGAACGATACGGCTTAGCGTTAGAATCGGCCTTGGGCCCCATATTGAATTACTTAGTGGTAGACACCATGGAGCAGGCCATTCAAGCTTCTGCTCTACTTAAAGAGCATGAAAAAGGCTTAGCAACCTTTATTCCACTTCAACAGTTGGCGGCCAAATACGACGTGAACGAGAAAAGCCTGTTTCATCAGGTATCTGCAAAAGCTAAATACTCGGCACTAAAGCAGTTGTTGCTGGGATCGGTGATCCTATTTGAAACGACCGATGAATTAAATAACTCAGAGTTAAGCCTTGGTCAAACCGGTGTAAGCTTGGTAGGCGATGTTAAGCAATCCAATTCCTTCTACACCTCTGGATCTAAAAGCAGCCATGCGGGTATACGAGTGAGTTTGAAGACGAAAATTGAGCGTCTAGAAAAACAAGCCGTAAAAAC
>JAYPDB010000041.1:0-8997 GCA_038125045.1 Bacteroidota bacterium | reverse complement strand
ATCGCACCTAATCAACAGGAAATTGAGCAACAGTTACAATCTTTTGGGCATGAGCTTGAGCAGAAGAAAAAGTTACTAGAATCTCTCGAAGATCAACGCTCTAGTGCTCAAAGTCGATATAATGATGCTCAATTACTGCATCAGGATATTACCAACAAAATTGAAAATCATAGCCGTGAGGCTCAACGAGCCGAGATCAGCATCCAAAGTGTTGAGCAGCGCATTCAACACCGAAAAGACCGGATGGGGAAAGCCAATGAAAATATCGAGCTCTATGGCGGACAGGTTGGTAATTGGCAAGAGAAGTTACGCCAAAGTAGCGAACAGAAAACAGTTGCCGATCAAGAATTAGAAAAAGCGAAGGAACTGGCTGCCATTGAACGTGGAAAAATCAACGAGGCCGAAAAGTTACTCAGAGAGTTACGTCGCCAAAAGGAAGTGAATATGGAATTGGTTCATCACTTACAGATGGCCAAAGAAAAAATGGATCTCCAAAGTGAGGGACTTCGCGATCATGTTTGGGAAACCTATGGTATTCTCATGAAACAACTCGAAGAAATTCCTCTGCCTGAAGATCAAAATCCAGAACAGGTAAAATCTCGAATCAGCTGGTTACGACAAAAACTAAACAGCCTCGGAGAGGTAAATGCATTGGCCATTGAAGAGTTTGAAGAAGAAAGTAAGCGGCTTCAATTTTATGAGGAACAAATCGACGATCTAACCAAGGCAGAAGTTCAACTACTTGAAACCATTGATGAAATCAACACTACGGCTACCCAGCGTTTCAATGAAACCTTTGAAGAAGTGCGGGAGAATTTCCAAAGGGTGTTTAAAACACTATTCTTTGCCGATGATTTTTGTGATCTCGTCATTGAGCAAGATGTAGAAGATCCACTTGAAGCACGTATCGAAATCAAAGCACAACCCAGAGGCAAACGCCCTTCGGGCATTTCGCAACTTTCGGGGGGTGAAAAGACCCTTACAGCCATAGCCCTCTTGTTTGCCATTTACTTAGTTAAACCTTCTCCATTTTGTGTCTTGGATGAGGTTGATGCTCCCTTGGATGATGCCAATATCGAACGATTTGCCAAGATGATTAAAGAATTTTCAACCGATACTCAGTTCATCATTATCACTCACAACAAAAAAACCATGAGTAAGGCAGAAATGATGTATGGTGTTACCATGCCTGAAACGGGGGTTAGTAGACTTGTCGGAGTTCGAATGGAAGATGTGGCATAAGAGCTACATTCTTAGTTAATTATACCAAACACGGGTCAATGGTAACTGACTGGTTGCTTATGCCTGGTCGAATGAAAGAAATTTTGATAGCCTATGAGCGATTCTTCATCCCCTATGTCTGACTCCCTTACATTGAAAGCCCATTACGATGCTCAAGATTTATCCGATCGGAATTTCAAAGCATCAAAGGCGGGGGAATTTCCATTTCGAGGGGGACCCTACCCAAGCATGTATACCGGACGCCCTTGGACTATTCGACAGTATGCCGGCTTTTCTACCGCGGAAGAATCCAACGCCTTCTATCGTAAGGCTCTTGCCAGTGGCCAAAAAGGCTTAAGTGTCGCCTTTGATTTAGCTACCCACCGGGGCTACGATTCCGACCATCCCCGAGTTGTTGGAGACGTGGGTAAGGCGGGGGTAGCCATAGACTCTGTGGAGGATATTAAACGCTTGTTTGAGGGAATCCCGCTGGATACCATGTCGGTTTCCATGACCATGAATGGTGCCGTAATACCCATATTAGCAGCTTATATTGTTACCGCGGAAGAGCAAGGTGTGCCTCTTGAAAAATTGAGTGGAACCATTCAGAATGATATTCTAAAAGAATTTATGGTTCGAAACACCTACATCTATCCTCCACAACCTTCGATGCGAATCGTTTCGGATATCATCAATTTCACCAGCCAACATATGCCCCGCTTTAATTCTATTTCGATTTCGGGCTATCATATGCAGGAAGCTGGCGCCAATGAAGTACTCGAACTCGCCTTTACCCTTGCCAATGGACTTGAATATGTTCGAGCAGCAGTAAATCGAGGATTGGACGTAGATGACTTTGCTCCTCGACTGTCTTTCTTTTTTGGTATAGGGATGAATATGCTCACCGAAATCGCCAAACTCCGAGCGGCTAGGGAACTTTGGGCTAAGCTGATGCACAAGCATTTCAACCCGAAAAATCCCAAATCAGCCATGCTTAGAACCCACTGCCAAACATCGGGGTGGTCGTTAACGGCGCAAGATCCGCTAAACAATGTGGTTCGTACAACGGTTGAAGCTATTGCGGCCGTATTAGGTGGAACCCAATCGTTACATACCAATAGTTTCGATGAAGCCTTATCGCTTCCAACCGAAACCGCTGCCCGAATCGCACGCAATACCCAATTAATTCTTCAAGAAGAAACGGATATTACTAAGATTGTGGATCCTTTTGCAGGCTCTTATGCCATGGAATCCTTAACCACCGATATCATGACCCAAGCTCAGAGTATTCTGGATGAAGTGGAGTCCTTAGGCGGCATGACCCAAGCGATTGAACAAGGATTTCCTCAGAAAAAAATAGAGGCTGCCGCCGCACTACGACAGGCTCGAATCGATAAGGGGCTGGAAACCATCGTTGGGGTGAATAAATACATGCTTGATCAGGTTGAACCCGTGGAAATTCGAGATATTGATCATTCGAGTGTTCGGGAGTCTCAAGAGCGTGCATTGGCTGAGGTGAAAAAAGAACGCAATTCAGAGCAGGTTGTGGCGGCTCTTGAGGCACTTCGAGAAACGGCTAAAGATCCTAATGGGGCTATTTTAGAGGCCGCTATCCATGCCACCCGAGTGCGAGCCACCATAGGGGAAATATCTGAGGCCTTAGTAGACATTTGGGGACGTCATACCGCAGGTCATCGTAATATTAAAGGAGTATATAGTAGCGTGTATGTAGAAGATGAACATTTTGAAAACGTGCAACATAAGGTGCTGTCCTTAGCCCAACGCTTGGGGCGTCAACCGCGTATGCTTATTGTGAAAATGGGTCAGGATGGGCATGATCGTGGAGCCAAAGTAATTGCTACCGCATTTGCAGATTTGGGTTTTGACATAGATATGGGCAATTTGTTTTCGACACCCGATGAAGTGGTTAAACAAGCCATAGAAAATGATGTACATATTATTGGGGTTTCTAGCTTAGCGGGGGGGCATAAGGCCTTAATTCCAGAATTGATTTCAGAACTTAAAGCAGAGGGCGTAGATGATATGATTATTGTAGCGGGTGGCGTCATACCTGAACAAGATTATGCCGAACTAAAAACCAATGGTGTAACGGCTATATTTGGACCAGGAACCCCTATTTTGGGTGCAGCAGAAGATATTTTGACGGCACTAGATCATCGATACCTAAGCGGAAAATGAGAACGATACAAGAATGGGCAGACCAAATACAAAAGGGTGACCGGAGAAGCTTAGCCCAAGCCATTACTCTTTTGGAAAGCAAAAAAGAAGAGGATCGTAATCACTCTTCAATGCTCATGCGACACATACTCAATGCGCGTCTAAACAGCCGGCAAAATCATGAACGTTCTTCTACAAGTTCCCCAGATTCGGAAGCTCTGAGAATTGGCATTTCGGGACCTCCCGGTGTAGGTAAAAGTACCTATATCGAAGCCTTAGGAATGCATCTACTCACCTTAGGGCATAAGGTCGCTGTGCTTGCTATAGACCCAAGCAGTAGTATGAGTGGTGGATCCATTTTAGGAGACAAAACTCGAATGGAACGGCTATCGGTAGAGAAAAATGCATTTATTCGTCCATCACCTACGGGTACAACACTTGGAGGAGTCACGCATGCCACCCAGTCGGCTATTGCATTATGTGAATGGGCCGGGTATTCCGTTGTGCTCATAGAGACTGTCGGAGTAGGACAGAATGAAGGTGCCGTGGCTAATATGGTGGATTGTTTGGTATTACTCAATCAACCAGGAAGTGGCGATGAACTCCAAGGTATAAAAAAAGGGATTCTGGAACATGCCGATCTATTACTGGTGAATAAACATGATGGCACCACCAAACTACTAGCGGAACACACAAGGACTCATTTACAATCGGCGGCACACCTTTACAGGCATGAGCTCGAGGAATATTCGGTACCTTGCATCTTAGTTAGTGCCCTAGAATCTGTAGGTATTGATGAAAGTTGGTCTCAGATTCTCGATTTTGTGAATCATTCAAAAAAAATGGGATACTGGGAACAACGCAGGCAAGAACAAATCATTCGATGGTTTAAACAATTAGCCGAACACTATTGGATCTACCACCTTTGGCAACACCCTACTCATCTCACTAAGCTGGCCTCGCTCGAAGATGCACTGCGTTCAGAAAAAATAAACGTAATCGAAGCCGTTGAATCGTTTGTACCTCCCTTTCGCGAGCCTCAATAAATCCTTGAAAATAAGGCGTTACGACCCGTCATAAATGACGACTAATAGCCTTATGATTAATTTTGTAAAATATTACCATACATTAGCAAAAAAGCGCTTACAGTAGTATATTTCTTCTAACAAATATGCCAACATCCTCAACACATATCACTCATCCAGATCTTTTGGGTTCTGAAGAAAAAATGCTTCGAGAATCAGCCAAAGATTTTGCTCGACAGGTCATTGCACCTAAAGTTGCTCAGATGGATACTCATGCTCAATTAGATGAGCACATTCTACAAGAATTATTTGAGATGGGTTTTATGGGTATTGATATTCCTTCTGAATATGGTGGATCGGGAGGAAATTTCATGATGTCTATCTTGGCTATTGAACAAATTTCTCAAGTAGATCCGGCGGTTGGAGTCATAGTCGATGTACAAAATACCTTGGTCAATGATGTTATTCGAAACTATGGTACCGAAGACCAAAAAAACTACTACCTACCCCAATTATGTGCCCACAGCTTAGGCGCCTATGCACTTTCTGAGGCTCAGGCCGGAAGCGATGCCTTTGCCCTTAGTACAACCGCGAAAGAATTTGATGATCACTTTGTACTTAATGGCTCTAAACTTTGGATTACCAATGCGCTAGAAGCTCGGCTTTTTATTGTCTTCGCAAATGCCGAACCCACGGAAGGATATAAGGGAATTACGGCATTTATTGTAGAGCGTGACAATCCCGGTCTCAGCATCAGAAAAAAAGAAAATAAATTAGGAATACGGGCAAGTTCTACCTGCGAACTTCATCTGGATGATTGTGTAATCCCAAAAGATGCATTACTAGGAACCATTGGACAAGGGTATCAAATAGCCATTAGTACACTGAATGTCGGTCGCATTGGTATTGGTGCGCAAATGGTGGGATTGGCTCAAGGTGCCTTCGATGCGACTTTGGACTATATAGAAGAACGCAAACAATTTGGAAGAGCAATCAGTGATTTTCAGGCCGTTCGGTTTGAACTTGCGCGCATGGCTACAGAAATAGAAACGGCTCGTTTGCTGGTCTATGCAGCAGCCACCCTTAAATCACATGGTAAACCATTTTTAAAACAAGCCGCAATGGCGAAACTCCACGCCTCTGAAGTTGCCGAACGAATTAGTTCCAAGGCCATAGACCTATTTGGTGGCAATGGATACATAAAAGACTACCCTGTTGAGAAATTTTTCAGAGATGGAAAAATATATGAGGGTACAACGAACATGCAGCTGAGCACAATAGCAAAGCTGCTACTTCGATGAGTGAGTGAGGAAAGGGGGGCTACGGTCCCCCTTTTTTTTATTCGGCATTTGTTCTAATAAAGTCCCATATTGTTCCAACTTTTTTTATTGGTGGATAAAAGGAATGATTACTCATGTATAGTTGTTTAGTTCCTGACAACGTGTTTAAATGAATAGTATAGTTGTAAGAGGCTATGAAGCAGACAAACTCATTAAGATTAGACGACATCAAGAATTTAGCAAAAGATCAAGAAGCGCAGGCAAAGCTTGAGCATGCTTTTCAAGCTCAGGCCGATGAGATTGCACAACTCAAGCATCAACTTAGCTTGCTCGAAAGTGCTATACGCAATGACTATGATTCCATTATCATTACCGAATTAGGTCTGGAAAAACCAGGACCTAAAATAGTGTATACCAACGATGGTTTTACCCGGATGACGGGTTATACTAAGGAAGAAGTGCTAGGAAAAACCCCTAGAATCCTTCAAGGCGAAAAAACAGATCGTGCTATTTTAGATCGTCTTAAG
Source organism: Bacteroidota bacterium (assembly GCA_038125045.1). GTDB lineage: Bacteria > Bacteroidota > Rhodothermia > Balneolales > Balneolaceae > UBA1275. The sequence continues at coordinate 2,766 of JAYPDB010000041.1, read as the reverse complement.
CGAAGACTCATAGAAGGGCAAGCGTTCTTTGGTCATACCATTAACTATTGCAAAGACGGCTCGGAATTTATTAATCAATGGGATATTCATCCCTTGATGAACGCTCAAGGTGAAGTTACGCACTGGGTGTCTTACCAGCGAGATGTAACTGAGAAAAAAGAGACCGCTAAAGCTATTTTCAATACCGATTTTGGTGCCTTGCTCAAACAGCGTGAAGAATTCACCTTAAAGTTTAGCAAAGAGAATGGAGCTATAGTGTGTAAATATGTGAACGATTCATTTGAGGAAGTCACCGGTATTTCCTCCGACTTAGTATTCGAGCAAGGCATTGAATCTATGGTACACCCAGAGGATGCAACACTTATCGAAAATGCCTTCAATGCAGCTTTTGATGGAAAAACAGTTTCTGAGTTAATTCGATACGCTATTCCAAATTCTGATGAATACCAAAGTATCTATCAATCGTTTGCTCCCGTAAAAGAAGAACATCATTCTAAAATTACGACCATTAAATCGGTTGGCAAATTAGAGCTTAAAGAAATTTAAGTTGGCATGTTCCTATGAAAGGCGAAGATATTTCAGATATCGAGCAACGTCAAGATCGCATCATTCGTGAGTTCAAACTCTTCGACGATTGGATGGATAAATACAAACATATCATCCAATTGGGTAATCAACTCCCTTCCTTAGCTGAAGAACTAAAAAATGACTCAAATCTTGTAAAAGGCTGCCAAAGCCAGGTTTGGCTTGTTGCCCGCTACACAGATGGACAGATCATTTTTGAAGCGGATAGCGACGCCGCTATTACCAAAGGGTTGGTGGCCTTAGTGATTCGTTTATACACAAATCAAAGCCCTGAAGACATCCTAAGAACTCAACCTCGGTTTATTCACGAAATAGGAATGACCGAACATCTTTCGCCTACCCGAGCTAATGGATTGGCTTCCATGGTGAAGCAAATGAAAATTTATGCTATGGCATTTGCCTCCAAGCATAGCCATAAACAATAGACTTTCTAATAAGTATATTTACGTATACAACAATGTGGATAAGTAGGTATATCGTATACTTTTCTAATTAGCTAATCAAGCTAAACAGTTAGTTATCAATATTTTTCAAGAATATTGTCATAAATAGAATATTCTACTTATTTTTACCCAGAATGTGGAAAACTCATATTTTTTTTGCATACTTAGACAACTGGTTAAATTCATCTACATTTAGGCTTAAATAAAAAACCTTCTACGGGGGTTAAATCATGGCAGGAAACCTTAAAATTCTTGCTCTTACGGGCATAATTGCGCTTCAGAGTATGTTAGTATCGGGTCAAATAATACCCGGGCAGACTTCGTCTGCTGATGTTCAGGAGGAAGCAGCAAAATACGAACGTTATTATGAAGTAGTCTTAGACAATGCGCTCTCAGATTACTACCGAGAAGGTACATTTATTGTAGATGTGAAAGCTACACTTGAACGAATATTAGTTCCTAAAGGGTATCAAGTGGTTCAACCCGAAGAAGAAGTTAAGATAGAGAATTTACCTGGACTCCCCTTTATTCCCCCAAATCTTCAAAAAAATCGTCCTACAGGACAGGATAGTATTAAAGCCTCCGGTTTTGACGCTCGATTTCGTTTGGTTAGACTGAATATTAAAGTGCTCGTAGACACCTCATATAGTGATGAAGATGTTGATTTCGTAGAAGAAGCTGCCTCTCTTATTGCCAATGCCGACGAATTTAGAGGGGATATTGTATCGGTGAGCAAAAAGGTATTCCCAAGAAACAGCCGTGCTATTCAACAGGACATCAAAAAACCTACGGCACCAAGTCCCATGCAACTTCTGGATAGCGCCATGGTAGCTCAAGTAGAGGCTGCAACCGAAGAAGGTGATGACGAAGAAGGTGATGACGAAGAAGAATTAGAAGAGCCTGAAATAGTCCCCGCGATACCCGATACGGTGATTCAAACCGTAGTGGCAGAGCCTGAGAAAAAAATGTTCCTTGGGATTGATTGGAATAACCCCAAACATCTCTTATTTGTGATCATTGGCCTTGGAGTACTGTTTTTAGCAGCCTTGTTATTTGCGCTTCTTCGCAAGCCCAAGAAGAATGAAACGTTACCAGGAATGTATCCTCCTGGTTATGAAGGTAGCAACATGCCTCATATGCCTATGCAGCCTATGGCGAAACAACCAGAGGCCCCCAAAGGACCTAGTGCGAAGGAATTGGCCATCTTTGAAGAGAATAAAACCTTTATTGCGAACAATTGTATTAGCAAACCTCAAGTGGTTGCAAATGTCGTAAGTAAATGGATTGAAGAAGACGAGGAGCAAGGCGTGGTTAAGGCGGTACGAAGTTTTGTAAGTGTGGATGATAAATTACTCCACATCTTGAAGCCTCACATGAAGTCCAGCACGTTTGAAATGGTGAATTATGGACTGGATAATTCCGAAAGCATTCCACTTGAAGAACGTATTGAAGAAGTTGAAAACTTCCGCAAGAGCATTACTCAATACAAAGCGCCTGAATCAGGTGAAGGTAGTGGTTCTAGTCTGTTTGATTTTGTTGATCAACTTACCGATCAGCAACTACTGCACTTAATGAAAGATGAGTCCGATGAGATGGTGTCTATTTTATTGGCTCAAATAGCTGGAGAACGTGCCGGGGTAATTCTTCAGAAAATGGACGATGAAAAACGTATTTCAATACTACTTAAAATGGGTAAGATTAATAGTATCCCCATTTCTGTGTACAAAAAAGTGGCTTC